>CAZNIM010000040.1:0-2713 GCA_964573145.1 uncultured Candidatus Saccharibacteria bacterium | reverse complement strand
CTTGCCTCCATACCGACATCCTTAATCATCTTTATCGCCTCTCTGCTTTGTTTTACGGTGATTCCTTTTTTGAACTTTTTTAAAACTTCATCGTCGGCAGCTTCAAGACCTAAAAATATTTGATAACATCCTCCTTTTTTCATTTTGTAAAGCAGTTTTTCGTCTATTTGATCCACTCTGGTAAGACAACTCCAAATAATGCCCTTTTCTTTCAAAAAAGAAGAGAGTTTTACCACCAAATCCCTGTTCATTGTAAAAGTGTCATCATAAAAGCGGATCTCTTTTATGCCCTTTTCTTTAATCAAAAAGTCAATCTCTTTTTTAACATTTTCTAAACTCCTATAAGTTATTTTGTTCCCGAACACCGATCTGTCACAATAAGTACATTGAAAAGGACATCCTCTGGAAATTAAAATAACAGCATTGTCTTTATATTTATAAGAGGCGGGACTCAATGAATATTTTTCCAAATCGATATCGCTGTAATCCGGCATCTCTACATGGTTTAAATTATTCAACCTTTTTTCTTTATTTTTTATCAGTTTCCCGTCTTTTTTAAAGATGAGATTGGATACTTCATTCTTTTTCCTTTTTCCATTTAAAAACTCCAAAAACTCTTGGAAAGCGATTTCTCCTTCTCCGTAAATTCCGTAATCGAAGTTCATATCCAAGAAAGAGTTCGGACTTGAAGAGATGTGAGCACCTCCCAAAATAGAAATGAATTCATGATTTTTTCTAAGATGGGATAATGTTTTTTCAGCGTCTTCCAAGCCGGGAGAAGTAGCTGAGAAACCGATAACTTCCGGGTTAAAGCTATTTACCACCTTGTCCAGCTCGCCAAAGCTATCCTCAACAAAGCGGTCAAAGAGCTTGACTTTATACCCTTGTTTTTTTAAGTAAGCTTGCAACCACATCGGACCGAGGGGAGGAGTTTTACAATAAACTTTTTTCAGAATCTTTTTTCTAATAACTCCCAAATCGTCGAGAGAAGATATTCTGGTATGAATTAACAATACTTTTTTCATTAGTGAAATGCTATTTTTTTGAATTCTATCACGGTTATTTCAATAAATAAAAAAACACCCCGAGCGGAGTGTTTTTGCTTTTTTAACCGCTTTAGTCGACTAATTTTTTCAGTTCATCAACTCCTTCTTTGAATGAATCGAAGGCTTTTGAAAAAACTTCTTTTTTCTCCTCCCAATTTTCTTCCGATGCTTCTTTTGCTTCTTCATATTTCTTTTCCATGTCTTCTTTTTTCTCCTCCAGTTTTTGCAACCGTTCTTCATACTCCTCTTTAGCATCCTCTTTTATTGATTCTTTCTTTGCCTTCAACTTGTTTATTTTTGCCGAAACTTCGTCAATTTTTTGATTTGTTCTGGCCTTGAATTCTTCTTTATTCATAATTTTACTTTTGATTTTTAGACTATTTTAATGATAACACAAAGACAACATTTATAAAGACAGCCATATTTTTTTGTGTTATAATTGTTGAGATTGATAAAAGATAATACAAATGAAAAATTCCACAAGCAGAATAATTATCGGTTCGATAATTTCAATTTTATCCCTGTGGGTTATTTTTATCTTCGGGATAAGAGGTGATATCGACTACGGAACGATCTTCACCGGGTTATTTTTCTTAATCCTCGGTATCTTTATAATTTTCAATAAAAATGAAGACCGAATAGAAAAAATTAAAAGCAATATAAAAAAATGAAACAGATAATAGTCACAACAGCAAATAATATTCCTCAAAAAGAGGTCGGCGAAGTGTTGGGGGTTGTTAGGGGGAGTACGGTGAGAACCCGAAATGTGGGACGTGATATCGGAGCCGGCATTCGTAATCTGGTCGGTGGAGAGGTTAAGTCCTACACCAAGATGACTCAAGACGCTCGTGATGAAGCTTACAACAGGATGGTTAATGAAGCTTTGGAAATGAAAGCGGACGCCGTAATCGGCCTCAGATTTACCACTTCGATGGTCATGGCCGGAGCATCGGAGATGCTTGCATACGGGACGGCAGTTAAATTAAAATAACAATAATTATGGTTAATGAAAAAAAATCGATAATAATCGTCGGAGTCATTTTAGTTTTAATAATCGGAACGCTGATTGCCTTTGCAATGAGAGAGCCCGTGGCGATTGACTCGCCGGATTATTCCGAAGAGATTGAAATTGATGAAGAGGACTATCCGGAAGAAGAGACGGAAGAAGATTTGGATTTCGAAATGGGCGATGAAGCCGAGGAAGAAGGCGATGAAGATGTAGGGGAGCTCGAGGATATTGAAGAGGAGTCCGATGAAGATGGAGAGAATGATTACGAGGAGGTCGAAGAGCCGGATTATGAATACGAAGATCTCACTGAAGAAGAAAAAGAGTTGGTCGGACTCGTTACCTGTCTTGCTGAACAAGGAATTGTTATTTACGGGTCAATGCGATGTCCGGCTTGCAGGCAGATGGTCGAAGATTTCGGCGGTCGAGAAATTATAGATCCCATTTATGTCGAGTGCACCGAGGAGCGTGAAAGGTGTATAAATGAGCAGCAAACGGAACTCATTCCCGAAATACATTTACAGGGCAGGATTATCTCCGGGCTTCAGCGTCCTTCTTATTTGGCGGATGAATCCGGTTGTGAATTTAGAACGGAAAATTAAAACAAAAAAAGATGAATAAAAACATTTTGTCGATTATAGTTGCGATAGCACTTATAGTG
>CAZNIM010000039.1:0-3726 GCA_964573145.1 uncultured Candidatus Saccharibacteria bacterium | reverse complement strand
TTCTTTTGAAATAAAACTTCTAACTTCTACTTCTTTTTTACTCATATTTATAGAGTCATGAACTTCTTTAACTATACCAATAAATTAACCAATTGCCCCGCATAATAAGTTATAATCACCACCACCGCAGCGATTAAGAGATGCTCTCCGACTACTTTCCAGGGCGTATCGTCGTTTTCCAAAGCCATATAATAACTAAACACCCCGAGCATTAAAGCTCCCCACAAAATACTTGCCACTATCGCCCAGAAAAAATCCAACAGAAGAAGCGGAATAAGAAAGCTCATTGCAACGGAAAACTTGCTCAAAGTAGCGGAGATGGCCGACGTCCAAGTATATTTCTTGCGATTATTTTTTGACTCTTCGGAAACATGAATCCCCAACGAATCGGAAAGAGAATCGGCCACGGCGACCGTCACTATTCCCGCCACGACCACCGCCTTCGATTGGGTGCCGGAGGCGAGCCCCATGATAAGTCCCAGAGTGGTTATGATTCCGGAAGTGACTCCGAAACCGACTCCCGATTTTATCGAATGTTTCATATTTATTTACCGATATGACAATTTCCAATAAGTATAAAAACGCTTTTGCGCTTCTTCATAATTTCCATTTTTTATTTCGACATAAAGGCTATCGATTACTCGCCTCTCTGCCTCGACGCTTCTTCAACTCTTCCAAAACCAGCGTTGCACTTTCTCCGTCCGTTTTCATATTTCCCAAAACCCTGAAGCTCCCCTTCCCGAAAGTTTTTTCCGTCGCCCTGGCCAGCGGTAAAAGTCGACCACTGAAATGCGCTTTCAAAAATTGATCGAAAACAGCGGTTTCATCCGGAAAGTCTTGCGGATTCTCCTCGGAAATTTTTTCACAGACATAATCAATTACTTCTTGCTCCTTTTGTTTATCATCATAAAAAACGCCGCCTTCTTTATCAACCCAATATATCAACTCATTCGGAATATCGGATTCTTCTTTTCTTTTTTCCATCTCTTCGGAATTCAAAAACTCTTTCTCTTCTTTGAAAAGAGGGTTGTTTTCAATATTTTTACGGAGTATTCGTTTGGTGACTTTGTCGGTAATCGCTTCGTGAACACCCAAAAAATGGGAATGAGAATCCCCTTCTCCATCTTTTTTTTGTGAAGAATAAACCGAAAGCCCTCCTCTGAAAAGTGACTCTGTTACATCTTCTTCGTCTTCACTAACCTCAAGAACCATCTTTCCTTTCAAATGAAAAGTTTCATGAACTACGGTCGAAAAAAAGGGCATTTTCCCCCTCCTCAATTTGTCGGCATTAAGAACGATCGCTTGTTTTGAAAAAATAGCCATACCGATACTATCCGGTGAATGCTCTTCATAGTCATCTTCGGAAAGCAGATGGTAATTCTCTATCGGGATATCATACGGCTCCACTCCCACTTTTTTCATAAATTCATTTACTTCTTCATTCGCCAATTGTATCAATTCAATCTCATCCTCAGTTTTTTCATATTCATATTCTTTAATTTCGCCTAAATCATTCATTTCCAAAAATTCACCATGACTATTGAGAGCTTTAATCTTTTTTTCTTTACTCTTTTCTTTTTCCTCTTCACTTGCTCCTCCCACAGTGCCGAACTCCGGACTTTTGGGCCCACCTAAAAATGAGTTTTCAAAATTGGAATACATTACTTTGTTAATTAATAAAACAAAAAGAGGGTTGCCCCTCTGTTTTAAGTGATCTTTACCGTATTTACTTTTTTTCTTTCAAGCATCTTTTTCAATTATACCAAAATAAGTTTTATTACCCAATTATAAAAGAGTTGTGTTGATAAAAATAAGCAGACTTTCTAATTTTACTCTGTTGATTTTGAAGATCAGTAAGCAATCAAAACTCCCACGGAAGGCCTTTTCTTCCAAAGTGACCGAATCTTGATAGTTCTTTGTAGATGGGTTTTTTCAAATCCAAACATCTTACAATTCCCTCCGGAGTTAAATCGTAACCGCTTATTTCTTCTCTATTACTATCAAACTGAACCGTCTTCATAACCGGTTCTTTTTTTCCTATCACATACGCCAATTTTACAAAGACTTCGGAAGCCTTTTTGTTTCGTAGATAATCAAGGGCTATTTTTCTTGCCATGTATGCTCCCGATCTATCCACTTTAGTGGGATCCTTTCCGGAAAAGCAGCCTCCTCCTACCGGCACACGGGGGCCATAAGAATCGATCACTATCTTTCTTCCGGTAAGACCCGTATCGGCCTCAAATCCGCTTTTAGACCAATCTCCGGCCGGGTTAGTCACTATCTTACAATTTGCAAAATCAAACTCTTTAAAACGGCTCTGTTTGCTCCACTCCTTTATCATTTTTTTAAGATTCTCGCCGGACACGTCGGCCATACTGGCAACTATTATTTTTACCTTTCTCCCGTAAATGGTGATTTGAGTCTTGCCGTCTTTTTTATGTCTTTCGTATAGAAGACGAGACAAATCTCTGGCCAGATAATGCTCTTGAGGAATAAACGATTTATTTTCTCTACAGGCATATCCAATCATTATTCCTTGATCTCCCGCTCCTCCTCCAGTTATCCCTTTTGATATTTCCAGGCTCTGCTTTGAAATATTAACTTCTACCTCAACTTTTCCGTATCCGTTCTCTTTGCAGACTTTAAGAGCTTTTTTTTCATAATTAACTTTCGCTGTTGTTGTTATCTCCCCCGTTATATTTAACTTTCCGTGCCCTCCCATAACTTCCACCGCCACTCTGCTGTTTTTATCTTGTTTTAGACACTCGTCCAAAATAGAATCGGCTATTTGATCACAAACTTTATCCGGATGAGAAGGAGTAACGAATTCGGATGTTCTAATTTCTTTTTTCATAAATTTAGTAATTAAAAAACTCTTTCCGCAAAGAAAGAGTAAGCGACCTTCTTATCTTTCCCTTGCGGGCTGGAATTGGCACCTTCTTGAAAGCTCAAGGGTTGCCGGACGAATCATAGGCCCAGTTGCCTTATCGTCTCTCTTGATAATTTATTAAGTTGTTTTCTTATTCTATCACAATAAATTAAACCTCCCAACTTTAACTTTTCCCGGCCTAAAATAAGATTATCTTACTAAAGATTGCTGCTATTCCTTTATTTTTTTCAGAGTGAAAAAATCTTTAATTATCTATTTATATCGTAAGTTATTTTTTATCGCCTTATTACTGTTTTATTTTTATTTATCTCTTTCTCTGCTTATCTTTAGACTTTCGGTTAAAATCTTTACCTTTTCTTTTCTTTCTATCTTTTCATAAAACTTTTTTGCTTCTTTCAGTGGTAAAATCGGAAGCTGAAGCCCCCTCCATTCAATCAGTTCAATTTTATTCATCATTTGCAAATCACTGTCCTGATAATAATTAATCTCAATTTCTTTTCCGTCGATGTCCAAAATTAAAATCCGGCCTTCAAATTTTCCGGACTCACCTGCAACAACAAATTCATTAAAATGAGCAAAAAAGACTTCCAAGCCGTTATCTGTCGTCGCTATATCCAAGTCATTAGGGTTTAGATCAATCCCTTGAACTAATAAATTAACACTACCATCCAGCCTCCACTTGAATTCAATGCCCTCCAATCTTTTTAAGATAAATTCCAGTAAATTGTAAGTTTCTTTTTCATTCATTATTTTCTATAAAATTGATGCAAGGCATCAAAATCATTATCAAGTCTTTCCAAAATAGGAATTATTTTATTTATTACTTTTCCCGCTAC
>CAZNIM010000038.1:0-3988 GCA_964573145.1 uncultured Candidatus Saccharibacteria bacterium | reverse complement strand
TTATTACGGATAATATAATCGGCTATATTATGGTTGTTGAATTCGTCATTTAATAACGCATTACTTAATCTAAAACTAGCTTCATCTATCCCTCTTGATTTCTCTAATCTTTCTCGACATTCATATGGAGTAGCATATACATATATTATCTCTACTATATCGCCGTATATATATTTTAGTTGGTTGATACCCTCTATATCAACTATTACTAATAAATTCTTATCGTTACTCAACTTATCATTAACTTCTTTATGAGATATGCCGTATTTATTATTAGCATATTCGACCTCTTCTATAAAATCTATATCATTAAATTCTTCCTCTGTAATAAAATAATACGGATTTCCTTCGGTTTCGCCTTCACGCATATCTCTAGTAGTGTGTGAGGTTATCTCTTCGATATCTGTTTTCTTTTTAGCATATTCTACTAAACTTGATTTACCTGAGCCGGATGGCCCTAATACTGCATATAGTTTATTCATTAATTTCCCCCTCCTTCGTAATTTCTTTTCTAAGCTTTTTGATTTCTTTCAATGCGTTTTTTAGGTCAATCTCAACAAGTTTTTCTCGCGACTGCTTATTAAACAGTCGCGCTTCATCAACATGGCGTTGAACCTCAAACAGTATCTCTAATAGTTTAAATTTATCCACTTAATTACTCCTCCATTCTTATATCTTTCTCTAAAATCTTATTGCAGTCCGGGCAAATAAGATTATAAGTAGATTTTTTTATTTTTTTCTCTATCAGGCATGACTAAACCCTCGCAATCTTCACAATAATGTTTAATAATCATCATTTAGTATCCTCTCCTTTTTTTATTATAAAAAAGACGCCATCATTGCCAAATTATGATAGCGTCTTGAATCTCAAATTCCATAGCTTCATCATAACAGTCATGGAATATATCTACTAATATATCCGGGGCGTTCCTCATAGCCCCTCCTGTATCTAAAGCCTTACCCTTATGGATCTCATCTTCTGTAACAACTATTATTTCCGAACCATAAGGTATCCTTGATGGGTCAACGGCAAAAGTACCGAAATCCGGTCTGGTGCCGGTGCTCGTGACTTCCGGGTTGCCATCACTGTTAATACCGTTTCTATCATCGAAAGGGGAGTAGGCGCTAGCCCTACCCCTTTCGATATTAATCTCATCATTTTCAATAGCCAACATTATTTCTCTGTTGAGTTCCGAATGCTCTATCAATTCTTCTTTAATTTCATTTTGCTCTTTTAATACCTGGTTTCTTTCGTCAACAGTTTCCATCAATGCCTGGGTATAACCCGCTATCATGCCCCCGACCAAACTTATCATAATAACGGAAGCTAATACTTGCCATTTTGACATTAAAACACCTCCTATTAATTATCCCTCCTTAACACATATCACCGGTTCGTTTTTGTGTGTTTCATCCCAGGTGTCATTACCTTCTTCGATATCATATATAATCGCCCTGGCTTCGTTTCTAGCCTCCACTATTGAACTAAATTCAAAATAAGTAGAAGAAAAGAACTTATAGTCTTTTTCTCCGTTATGTTTTACTACTAAAACCATAAAGATATCGTTAAATTTTTCAATTACGGCGTCTTTAAAATGATGTTTTAGAAAAGACGCCACCAAAAATGTTTCGAAGGTCTTTTCTGCTTTGGTTTCAACAGGGAGGTTAACCCCTGTTTCTAACTTAATAACTTCTGATAAGGCCGGGGTTATACTGATTTCCCCTTTCTTAATCTTCTTTAAGAAATTATAAGATAAGTTACCTGGTACCTCTTTTAAAGTTTTATTATTTTCTTTAAGGTACCTACGGAACGCCTTCGACATATTTACCCCTCCAGTTCATAGTCTTTGTGGATTTTTGAACCTGTCGCCCTCTTTTGCCCCTGATATTTACCGGAATACGGATTATCAGATGGAGTTTTGGTTTCGGCAAAAACTAATTGGCATATCCTCCTTCCGGGTTTTAATTTAATGGCGGTTCTGTTGGCATTATATAATTCTAAGGTAATGTTTCCTTGAAACCCTGGGTCGGTCCAACCGGCGTTTTGAATGAACAGTCCATGGCGGCCTATAGAAGAGCGCCCCATAACCATAGCTGATATATTATTATCTAGATAAATATATTCTTTTGTGCTACCTAAAATGAAGCCACCTGGTGGAATAATAATCTCCTGTCTTATTATCTCTTCCATTTCAGGTTCGTCATCTAGTGAAATAATCCCATTATGATTTTCTTTTATTTTTAAAAACATATCATCCAACCGACAGTCAAAAGACGCCGGTTGGAGTTGCCTATTAAAATTACCATAATTAGTGATTTCGATCGTTTTATCTATTACCGCTTGTTTTATATCGACGTTCGAGTACATTAAAAACCCTCCAATTCATCTGTCTGTGTATAAATAGCCATAACTTCATCATCGCTAGCAAATGCGCCAATACCTACTTGGTGTTCTTCTGTACGCCAAATTAGCCCTAAATCTAGATATCCCCTCGCCATAGCTTCTCCGGCGGTTATATCTGATTTAGGGGTCCCTACCCATTCATAATCAGTTTCGTCAGGTTCGCCGAATTTTGAATTGGCGTCTTCCACTAAATCCATAAAAACGTATAACTTGTTTTGAAAACTATCTCCTCTAACTAATTTCAATACCGTCTCTAAACCATCATTAAACATGTATAAGACACCGACTGTTTCTTGATGATCATGAACCATATACATTATCGAGTTCTCATCTGTTTCGACATGTGTTGACCCGTTATCTCTTTCTACTGATTCGACATCAGCCATCGACCATCCCCATTCCATTCCTCTCGGTGCCGCCTGTATACTCGCAGTTAACGCGAGTACCAAAACAACTGTTAATAAAATTAGTTTCTTCATTAAATTAACCCCCTTATTAATTTTTCAGTAGTCTCTTTTACTTCTCTCTGGAAATCTTCTAAGATACCTTCAATAATAGTCACCAGGAGAGTCTGTCTCACCTTGAACGCTTTTTCGCATTCTTTTACGAGATCACTAAGAACCAATACCTCATTACCGACATAGAGGTAATCACTAACTCTATTATCTCTAACCCTCCCATAAAGGTCCTCTTCGGATATTTTAGCCTGTTCTATCAAATCATTTGGCCCAAACCATTTGTGAAGTTTCTTTTTTATTTCTTTTAGATTTGTTCCTTTAAATGGGCCCCTTAATTTCTCATAAATTCTGAAATCCATAGAATAAATTTTTATGCACTCTGCCCGATCACCATTAGAAAAAGCGACACCAGTTTCTTCGTTGTATATATGACAGAAAGGCTCAATCTCCGTTAAATCCATAATTATTTTTATTCTATCTTTACCTTCTTCAAAGATATTATTGATTTCGCCTTCTAATATATAGTCGGCAATTAACAAATTGGCAGGCCTTAAATTAGCATGTATTTTATATTCCTCTTTGATTTCTTCTATTTTATCTCGAATAATTTTTTCCATATACTCCTCCCATTAAGCCTCTTCTTACAAGTTCGGCTTTTTTCCCTTCTTGGTAATGTTCAAAATATTCTTCTTCTTTTCTTAAAAATCTCTCCTGCGTATAATAAATTTCGCCTGATTCTACTTTCTCGATGATCGTATCGTTCTTTTGGTCATCGGAATCGGCCGGTAGGACCAACCCGGTTTTTATAATTTTAAACTCCGGACTAATCACTCCGAGAATATCGCCAGGACAGGCGCAATCGATTAATTTTCCATTCTCTACTTTATACGAATACGAGTTATCAGCAACCCTTACAATATCACCCTCTTTCATGTATTAATTCGCCCCCTTCATAAATATCAAATTCTTCCAAGGGGAAAATGCTTCCGTTATCAACAAAACAACACCTTATCCCTCCATGATGCGGTTGTAATGTGACACTTGCTGTTTTAATTTCAGATGGTTTCCCCTTTCTAAAATCCTGATATTTAACTGTGCCGTCGTCAACCTTGATGACACGTTCCCC
>CAZNIM010000037.1:0-4296 GCA_964573145.1 uncultured Candidatus Saccharibacteria bacterium | reverse complement strand
CCTATTTCTACGGTGGCGTAGGTTTGTCCGTCTCTGGTGTCGGTGAACGTGTCTCCGCAAGTAAAGCTCGGCGACCAATCAATAAACCTTTCTATAAGAGTAACCGACTCCTCGCCGGATAAAGAGCTCCAACTTACCGTGCTTATTACTTCCGCCTCCCAGTCTTCAGTAAAAGAAACCTCCACTTCCCTGTTGAAATCGGTTCCACTTAAGTTTTTTGATTCGGTTTCGACTCCCGCCGACAAATTATCAAAATCGGCAAGACGTAAAAATCTTTGTTCTTCCATACCCTCTTTAGCCAAAAAAATTGCTTGATTTTTTTCAAGATTATAATTTAATGACGTTCTCGCCCCGACAAAAAGATGAGCTATCGAAGCGATACCGACAACAAAAACGGCCATGGCCAACATTAGCTCAATCAAGCTCGCTCCCGATTCCTTTTTTATTAAAAAATAATTTTTGCTCATTAAAACTAAATTATTCCGTTATTATCGGTAGGCCGGTTCCTTTTTCAAAAACTATCTGACTCGCTCCACTAATATCGATATCCGACGATACTGAGTATTCTTGATTAGTCGGATCTTCAGGATCATAATCTTCACCCCTGAAAAAAACATAATAATCCTCTTCCGGGAAAAAAGCGACTCCCCAGCTACTGTCGTCTCGTCCCGAGACGGCATAAGAGCGAGCTCTGTCCAAAACTCCGGAAAGAGTTTCGACCTCCGACTCGAAGATTCGAGTCCTGTAAAAATCAACGCTGTAAGGAATGGTCATTGCCGCTAAAAGAACAAAAAGGGTCAAAACTATTATAAGTTCTATAAGAGTGAATCCCTCCCTCTTATCTTTTATGGTCATATTTCCTTTATTATTTATAAACCTTTAATAGAGTCCCTGAGTAACCTCGTATATCGGTAAAATTATCGCACTGGCTATAAAGGCGACAAAGACTCCGATTAAAATCAAGAGAGTCGGCTCCAAAACGGTCGGTAATTTTTTCGTCTTTTCGGTTACTCGTGAAGCAAAAAATTTAGCCAGATATTCAAACGAATCACCGTAAGATCCGGTCTCTTCCCCGGTAGCGACCACCGAAACGAAGACCGCCGGAAACAATCCCGGATGCCTTTTAATCGCCTCGGCGAAGCTGGTTCCCCTGGAAACTCTTTTATTGATCTTTCTTACCGCTCTTTCGTAACTGACATTGGTTACCGAATCGGCGATTATCTCCAAAGACTCGTCAATGGTCATTCCGCTTTTGAAAAGAGTCGTTATCAGCTGAGATACGATGGTCAGTTGGTACTCCTTGGATATTATTCCGACTACCGGTAATTTTAAAAGAATAGCGTGCCAAATCGCTTTAATCGGGGGAAGTTTTAAAAACAGATAAAATGAAAATATAAGACCGACCAAGCCAACCATTATATAAATTCCCCACCGCTGCATAATCTCCGAAGTTCTAAGTAAAAAACGGGTAGTAATCGGCAGCTCAACTCCTAAAGTTCCAAAAACGGGAACAAGTTGAGGCAGAACAAAAATGGATAAAGCTCCCCCTAAAAGGAGAGCGAAAGCGACAATTATTTTCGGATAAAGGGTGGCCGAATTTATCTCTTTTTTTAAGGTGTTGTTTCTTTCCAACCAATCTCCCAAGTATTCCAGATTTTTATCCAGAGTACCCGATTCCTCTCCCGCTCTAATAAAGCTGACAAAGACTTTTCCGAAATTTTTATCCTCTTCAAAAACCTCATAGATTGAGGTTCCCTTTCCGGTTTTTATGCTCGCCTCCTTCAGCGTTCTTTTAAGAGCCGGGGAATCGGTTTGATCCGCTAAAAGCTCGAAGGATTCATGTACCGGCTTGCCGCTCTTTATTAGAAGTGAAAGATTCTTTATGAAATCTACTTTCTCTTGTGTGGTGATGTTTTCAATTAATGCCATTGAAAAATATAATTTAAAATTTAGCCACCTTTTTGACTTCTTCCAGAGTGGTAACTCCTTTTAATGCTTTGTCCACTCCGTCGTAAGTCATAGTAGTCATCCCCTCTTCTATCGCCTTTCTTCTGATAATGTCCGAGGACTCCTTTTTGGTTATTAAGTTCCTAATTCCTTCCGATATCTCGAGAACTTCGAATATCGCCGTTCTTCCTTCATAGCCGGTTTCATTACAAAACTTACACCCTTTTCCTCTATAAAACTCAACATCTTCAACTCTTTCCTCGGAAGAAATCTCTTTTATCATCTTTAAAAGAGTATCCCCTTCGGCCAAAGAATCAATCTCTTTTTTGGACAGTTGGTAGCTTTCAATGCACTCATCACAAATCTTTCTAACCAACCGTTGAGCTATGGCGACATTCAAAGAAGAAGCAACTAAAAACGGTTCGGCTTCCATCTCCAAAAGTCTGGGAAAGGTGGTAGCCGCATCATTGGCGTGCATCGTGGATAAAACCAAGTGCCCGGTCATCGCCGAGTTGAGAGCCATATCCACCGTCTCTTGGTCACGAATCTCACCGACCATGATAATATCCGGGTCTTGTCTTACTATTGATCGCAGACCGGTCGGAAAGGTAATATCCTTGGCCGGATTAACTTGAGTTTGCTGAACTCCTTCAATATTGTATTCGGTCGGATCCTCAATGGTCATAATGTTAACTTCCGGCTTGCTTAGAAATTGCAACACCGAATAGAGAGTCGTTGTTTTACCCGACCCGGTCGGTCCGACAACGATTATCATTCCGTACGGCTTTTGCGCGGCCGCCGTTATCTTTTTCATATCCGGTTCGGAGAGCCCCAAATCATTTATTTCGAACCTTCTTCCTCTTTGCATCAAAAGCCTCATAACCAAATTCTCCCCCTCCGTAGTCGGCATTATTGAGACTCTGACATCGATACCTCCGCCCACTGCCCCGTATTCGAATCTTCCGTCTTGGGCGGCCGCTTTTTCATCGGTTCTAAGCTTGGATAAAACCTTTATTCTGGAAATCACCCGATCATGTAATTTTTTCGGATACTCGGCTACTTTATGCAAAATACCGTCTATTCTGAACCTGATTATCGCCGTTTCGGGTAAGGGTTCAACGTGAATATCGGAAGCTAAATTTGAATGAGCATATTCCATTATTAAATTAACGAGCTGAACCACATTATCCTCACCTCCGGTCGGAGATTTTTCCAATTCTTTTATGAGTTGCCTCATTTCAGCCATCAAGTCACCCCGATACCTTCTGAGAGCATTATCCATATCAAAATCAGTGGCGTAAAAAACTTCAATCTCTTTTCCCGTCTTTTTTTCCAACATTTTAAAGAACGGATAATCGTCCGGTCTGGATGTAGCTACCTTGATCGACTTTCCATCTTGACTGAAAGCGACCGCTCTCTGCGAATGTGCCACCACCTCGGGAATAATATCCAAAAGTTCGGGGCCTATCTCTTTAATGTTTCCTTTTTTAAGATCAACAAAAGGAAAGTCGATTTCATCGGCAATTATTCTTCCTAAAACTTGATCTTTTACCAACCCCTTTTCAATTAAAAGGCGTTCCAAAGGAACCCCTTTTTCTTCAGAAGTTTTTTTAGCTCTTTCAAAATCTTCACTTTTGACGTGGCCGGGGTCAACAACCAACTTTTCAAGTCTGTCCGTAGATATGAGCATTTTTTATATTTATTTTAATACCCGCTTCGTTCATTATAACAACATGAAAAAGACAGTGCAACAACCGCCGCTTACTCGACGACAATTACTCCCCCTTTTCCTATTTCTATAATTTGCATCTTTTCTCCCATCTTAACGACTATTTCAGCTCCTACCGGGTCATCGGTAGTGAAAGACTTTTCTTCCCCGTACCCCCATCCGATTTCATTTCTTGCCATCGCTCGAAAATAATAAGTAGTGCTAAGATTTAGATTTTCTTCGTGAAAAAATTCTCCTTCAACTCCCGGGATAGTCTGCTGATCATCATACCCCTGTTCGATAACTCCCCATTCGAATCCCACCTCCTCAACTTGAGATCCATCGGAATCGATAACTTTTCCGATAAATCTAACTTTTGATCCTTCTAAAAGTTGATAAGAAGTTGTTTCGACTGTCGGAACGGAGATCGATTCATCAGTGGTAAAAGAAAGAATATCTCCATAATCGGTTCCGGCGGTGTTGGTCGCTATCGCTCGAAAGTAATAAGTGGTATCGGGGTCAAGTCCGGAAAGAGTGTGACTGAAAGTGCCGGTGGTGGTGAGTTCTTGGTTTATTGTCGTGCTATAAGTTTCTAAATTAGGATCGGTCCCCCACCGGAAGTGGACGTCGACTGAATCGGC
>CAZNIM010000036.1:0-4563 GCA_964573145.1 uncultured Candidatus Saccharibacteria bacterium | reverse complement strand
CAAGATTATTCACCGTTACTTCTATATTAAAGCGAGGAGTTCTGCTTCCTCCTCCGCCGCCTCCTCCGCCGGAAGGGGTCGGTGGACTGACGGTAGTAAAACTCATCTTTTCTCCTTCCACTATCCCGGTTACTTGATCTGCTTCCACTTGCAAAACGAAATCGGCGACTATTTTATATTCGTAATCGGTCGATGAAGATAGTCCCTCCACCTCTTTTGAAAAAATAATCGGAAAATCCCCCTCTTCCGACTCCTCTATTTCAAATAAGTTTTTTTCGGTAGCCTCTTCTCCGTACTTAAAGTAAAGCTCAACTTGAGTCGCTTCTCCCGGGCCGATAAGCTCTCCGTAAAGAGTCGCCGATCCGGTGGTTATATTTTGAGCTTCGCTTGTTTTTATCTCCGGGATCGCAATCAAAGAAGCTGAAATCTCCAAATCCTCATCCGGAATAATTACGCTTGTCTCCGGTAAATTAAGATCTTTTATTTGACCGGTGATCGACTCGACCCAACTTAAGAACATAAAATTATCACTCTCTTCAATGTTTAAAGAAACTTCTTCGGTTTCCAGAAATTCTTGTTCGTAAGGCCACTCGTCTTCCTCGTCGTAGCAGCTGTTATCTATACAAATTTGAGAATATCCTTCCGGTTCGGTTACCTTTAGGTTGTGTCTTGGTATAACCGAAAAGCTTTGTTCGTCACTGTCGTCTTCGGACTCTATTATTATCGTATATTCTTCAAAGTTAAAATTTTCTTCTTTAATACTCAGCTCAAAACTATCGGAAACCGAACTGTTTCCTTGGGCGAAAACTTCTTTTTCATCGGTATATGTCTCTTCGCTATCACTGTCGATAATCTTTAAGTTTAAATTTTGAGTTCCGTCGGCTTCACCACTGTTTTCAACTCCAAAATTTATAACTTGGTTGTCCCCGATGCCGATAATCTCTGAAAAATCGGTTATAGTCACTTCGAAAAAAGGTTCGGATAGAGTTTTAAAATTAAGAGTCTCTCCTTCCAATAACTTTTCATCGTATTCGGCGACCATCCGATATTTGTATACGGTATCGGGATCGAGCCCCGTAATTTCCCAAGCTTCAATTTCCTCGGAAGAAGTTTCCGATTCGGTTGATATCCACTCCGCTTCGGTTTCGTCCTCTCTGTATTCAATATAAATTTGAATGTCCTTATGAGTATAATCTCCGGGATCATTTATTTGACCGAAAAGAGTAGCCGAATCGGTGGTTATCTCTTCCGCTTGTTCGGTTGTCACTGTCGGATCTCTTTTTTCAGTTATAAACCCGACCTCTTCACCCGTAAATTCAAGCCCTTCGCAAATCCCGATAAAAATAAAGCTGTACTCCGTGTTCGATTGCAAGTCGATAATCTCTCGCGTTGCAATATTTTCTTCAACACCTTCAGCTTCGACTCGCCCCCATTCTTCATCCCCGCTCGTCTTCCAATCGAAGAAAAGTTCCATATTTTCCAAATCGCAACCTCCCCAGCTTAAAATCTCACCCTTTAAAGTTACAGCGCTTGCTCCCGTTTCCGGGTCCCCGGTTTCAAGTTGAGGATTTTCAAGCGTGTTTACCGAAAGCTTCTTATCCTTATCCATAACAACCGATGTCTCCGAGCTTTCGGGACTTGAAACTTCACCTTCCCAATTTAAAAAACTATACCCGGTATCGACTTCCACTTCCAAATTAATTTCTTCGTTCCAGGAAAAACCTTGCTCGTAAGGCCACTCGTCTTCCTCGTCGTAACAGCTGTTATCTATACAAATTTGAGAATACCCTTCCGGCTCCTCTACGGTCAGCTTGCGGTCTTGCAAAACATAATCCAAAGCAGCTTTAGCGTCCACTATCCCGTAACCGTATCTTATATTTTTATCCTCACCATCATCGAGAGTTCCTTCGGCTTCAAAGTATCTGGCAGTCATTTTCAAAGCCTCAAAGCCTTCTTCGGGGGTAAGGTTCGGTCTGGCCTCCAAAAGAAGAGCTATAACCCCTGCAACGTGCGGAGAAGCCATTGAGGTTCCTTGCATGTACATCCAACCTTCTTCCGGTTCGGCGACGGTTGATAACACATAAACACCCGGAGCCGAAAAATCCGGTTTTACATATTCTTCGGGAACATCATCGCGTTGATGAAAGCTTTCGGCAGCTATTCCTCCACTACTGAAAGATGCGATTTCATCTTCTTGGTTGGAAGCACCCACGGCAAAAGATTCATAAATGACTCCCGGGCTGGAGGCGGTTCCCGCTCCATTATTTCCTATCGCCGCCACCGGGAAAGCTCCCGCCGCAATTATGTTTTGAATCGGCTCTTCAAAAAAATCATAATATCCGGAAGCTCCGAAAGACATATTCACAATATCGGCCTCTTCTTCAAGCGCCCACTGAAATCCGGAAAGAGCTTGTGAAAAAGTTCCCGAACGCTCATTCATAATTAAAGCGTGTAAAAGTTCGGCGTCGGGAGATACACCGATGGCCGCTCCCGATTCGGACCCTCCGACTATCGTTCCCGAAACGTGAGTTCCGTGTCCGTGTGGATTTTCTTCTCCTATGGTGTCATGAGGAGTTGACTCTTCAACCTTGTTTCCGTTGCTATCGAATTCGGCCCATCCGCCGGGATAAGTGTTGTCTTCGGGATCGGTGGTGCGCATTCTCCCAAAAAGATCGGGGTGACTTATATCCACTCCACTGTCGAGAACCGCTACTCTTACTCCATAACCGGTGTATCCCTCACTCCAAACCTCGTCAACATTCATCCTTTCAAGTCCCCAAGTATAATTATCATCTTCTTCAAATTGAGCGATCACCTCTTGCGTTTCCAGTTCCGGAAATTCAATTTTAAAGTTTTTATGAATTGCAACAACTTCTTCTTTTTTAGCCACCTCTTTCAAGGTGGCGGGAGAAGCTTCAACCAAAATAGCATTGGCCACCCAAAAATTTTGCTTTACATTTGCATTTTTTCTTGAAAGTAAATCCAAAACATCTACCTTTGCTCTTTCCGAGCTCATCTTCAATGCCTGTAAAGCGGATTCTTTTCCTTGATGGTTGCGAGTTAAAATTATTCCGTCCCGCTCGGTCGGCTGCAGTCTTATTATCGCCTCTACCTGATCGGACCTGGAATCAATTGCCTGGTCGTCTCTCTCATCGGTCAGATAATGAGCATTGGTGCTAAAAATAAAACTCCCTACCGAGAGGAGTAAAACCAAAACAGCTATCTTTATTCCCTTCTTCATTTTTTAATTTTTAATTATGTTGTTTATATTGTTTTCTACTCTAATTATAACACCTACCGGCTTGTAAAGTAAATACTAATAATTATCAATAAAGGAAGAAGCACTTCAATCTCTTGCAGGCTGTCCTGCTTTTTATTTCGAGGGCGTTTAAAAGTAAGCTTTTTCAATCAATCGAAAGTCGAATTTTTTATGAGATTGCCGGTTTATTTTTTAGTCTTTTTTGCCCTTTCGATCATCATCTCAATCGCCTTGTTGGTGTTTTCGGTTTCAATTTCAATATCGGAATGCTTGTTTTTGAACACCCTGAAGATTTCATCGGCAAAGCCCTGTCCTATTCCGGAAACATCCCTAAAATCAAGAATTATCTTTTTGAACTTATCCAAACCGGCCAAAACTCTTCTCGCCTGAGAGCGGGAAACGTATTCCACATCGCTCTCGAAAAGCTTTACGATAATCTCGGTTTTGTCGAATCCGTATTCCGTTTCTACGGCTTGATAGCTTTTGAAAACTTCTTTCAATCTTTTTTCCGTATTCCGTTTGATTCTGAATACGACTTTGGTTCCTTCCAGCTTATCTTCATTCTCGGCCACGAAAACATCTCCTATCAAATTATCAACTTGTAATCTGTAATCGAAGCTTTCCAGAATAAAAAGATCGGCCACCTTGGAAGTGAAAAATATACCCTCTCCGGAATGAGCTTCGGGCATGGTGGTCGTTTTTCCTTTGAGAAGATCCTGAATCGCCTCCGTCTGAGAGTCAAGATTTTTTTTATTCATTATATTTTTAAAAACTCCCACTCCGAAATCCCTGACGGTGAAAGTTAAAAAGTCCTTTTCCTTTCCCGCCTCAACTCGAACAGTCTCCGATTGGGAGTGATCTATGGCGTTGTTTATCATTTCGGAAAAGGCGTAATCAAAGATGCTTTCCGTATTTTCCGGAAGTCTTTTTATGAAAGCGTTGGAAAGCTTGGCTTG
The DNA here is from genome assembly GCA_964573145.1 of uncultured Candidatus Saccharibacteria bacterium. Taxonomy (GTDB): domain Bacteria; phylum Patescibacteriota; class Minisyncoccia; order Minisyncoccales; family PWPS01; genus PWPS01. The sequence continues at coordinate 348 of CAZNIM010000036.1, read as the reverse complement.
AGCTACGACCTTGTCTTCTTGTAATCCTTTTATCGAAAATTCTTTTTCAAAAATCCGATCGTCGAATTTTTCACTGTTCGGAAGCACATAGGTGGTTTCCGGCCCGCTTCCCACTCTTATGACCTCACCCCTTTCCTTGAGGTTTCTGATCACCTTGCTGGCCTGCTGGCGAGAGACACCGGCTTTCTCGGCGAGAACCTTGGGCTTCAGCTCTCCTTCTTTTTCCAATATTTTTTTTGCTTTTTCTTTTGTAGTCATGCTGTAAACGGTATCGTAAACTTATATGGCTCTTACCGTCAATATCATAATAACACAAATTTAAAAAACCGTAAACACTACTGTAAACTT
>CAZNIM010000035.1:0-4866 GCA_964573145.1 uncultured Candidatus Saccharibacteria bacterium | reverse complement strand
GAGCGCCACTCTTGCACAGTGGAGGTCGTCGGTTCGAACCCGACAGGGTCCACATTGATCGCTCTTATTGAGCGATTTTTGTTTGACAAAGAAATAAAGCATGTGATAACTTACAATCTATACGAAGGAGGGATTTAAATGAACAGTTTCAGCGGTGAAATTAATATTGGCGATTACGAAAGAGAAGAGTTGGAGGCGGTTAGAGATCAGCTGCAAAGAGCGAGCGACATGATTGAACTAATCATTAAAATTCTTAAGTATTGTGAAGATAAGGAAATCTTCATATTTGACCGCCCGAATTTTCATGATCTTAGATTTGAAGATGGCCTGATGGGTTCGGAAAGTGATATAACTAAGCTGGAATCAAAACTCAGAGAGGTAGAATCGGCAATTTTAAGAGAGATGAGCGAGGAAGAGCTGGATAAGATGAGAAAAGCTTTGAGTATAAGATTTAAAACGAAGCGGGGAGAAAGGAGGATGAATCCCGAACAAAGTAAGGGATATAACGGATAAAGATACGGGCTCGAGAGAGCCCTTTTTTCTTTAATTAAAAACAACTATAATTCAAAAAATAATATCTAATTTATGAGTATTAAAAAATTATTGGAAGGCGAGTGGGGAAGTAAATATTTTTGCAAACTTGCTCTTTTTGACCATATAAGGGAGTGCTTGCAAAAAGATAATCACTTAAAAGCGATAGATGAGCCGAAAAACTCGGATAAATATGAAGCTCTGGACAAGGAGCTTATGGATTTAAAGATAATTTTGGATCTTTATTTTGAAAATAGGGAAGACCTTTATAAAAAAAGACTTGAAAAATTTAAAGAAAAAGCGGGCTATTGACTTTTGTAAGTTATGGGTATATACTCATAATAAGCAAAGGTCGTAAAAATCAATTACTAAAATCATGCCCGGATTTAATAAAAGAGGTCCAAGAGGATTAGGCCCGATGACAGGAAGAGGATTAGGACCTTGTGGAAGCGGTTTGGCGCAAAGAAGAAGGTTTTTTGGTAGAAGAAGAATGACTGAAAGTGAAGAAAAGGAAGTTTTGGAAGAAGAGATAGAGATGCTTGAAGAAGAGCTGGATATAGTCAAGAAAGAACTTGCTGATCTCGATAAATAAAAAGCCCCACCTGAAAACAGGTGAGGCCGGCCGGAAAACATCTCTCTTTGCGGGAGATGTTTTCTATGTAGATTATATGCTAAAATTATAAAAAATAAAATGGCCAGACCAAGAAGAAAAAAAAGAATAAAATTTGATCCCGAGGTTACTTATTTTAAACCGCAAGGAGTTCCGATGAGGCTTTTGGAAGAGATCAGCTTAACTGATGAAGAGATTGAAGCTCTGCGGCTTAAAAATAGAAAGGGATTAACCCAGACGGAAGCGGCTGAAAAGATGAACACTTCTCAAAGCACTTTTCAAAGAGTACTCGCTTCCGCTTATAAAAAAATCACCGAAGCACTTATAGAGGGTAAAGCCATAAAGATAAAAAAAAGATAATATGATTGGAGCAACGGTACCGACAACCGGCGGAATTCATAATGCCTTTAAATGGGGAGATGAGTGGAGTATTGAAGCGGTGCAATTTTATCTTACCCTTTCCAGAAGGTGGAAGGTTGATCATATGACTGACGAGGATAAAGATAAGTTTAGAGAAGCTTGGAAAAGTTCCAACGTTAAGGAGGTTGTGGCTCATATTCCTTATTTGGTTAATTTAACCTCGGCTACAAAATCCACAAGAGAAAAATCGATAGACAGGATGATTGCCGAAATTGAGAGAGCCAAAGAGTTGGGGGTGAGATATTTGGTTTTACATCCGGGAAGCCCCGGAAAAAACGGGAAAGAAAAAGGACTTAAACTTTTGAAGGAAGGATTCGATAGAGTTTTTAAAGAGGTAAATCCGGATGGGGTTGAAATTTTAATAGAAACTATGGCCGGCCAAGGTACCACTTTGGGATCCACTTTTGAAGAGGTGAGAGAGATATTGGATTTACTTGATAATGACAAAGTTTTTTCAGTCTGCTTTGACAGCGCTCACGTATTAGAGGCCGGATATGACATAAGAGGTGAGGACGGATATGATAAAGTTTTGAATCAGTTTGAAGAGTGTATTCCACTAAAAAAAATAAAGACTTTTCACCTTAACGACTCCAAAACGGAACTTGACTCCAACTCGGACAGACACGAACATATCGGAGAAGGAGAAATTGGATTGAGGTTTTTTAAAAAACTACTCAATGACGATAGATTTGAAGACGTTCCAAAAATAATTGAAACTCCGCAGATGGGAGAAAAGAGCCCGAAAAACATCAATGTTTTAAGAAGTTTACTTAAAAAATAAAATTTTATTGACTTGTCGATTGGTAAGTTATAAAATTAAAAAGAACCGAAAAGGTCATATATAAATTACAAATTAATTTTTATGCAAGACATATATAATCACGCCGAATATCTTCAACCGTTGGAAGGATTTTGGGAGTCTTTTCTCGCTTTTCTCCCCAACTTGGTCGGAGCTGTTCTGGTCTTTATCATCGGATGGTTTTTTGCCGTCGGTGTCGGAAAGCTCGTTGCCGGAATCTTAACAAAATTAAAATTCAACAACTTTTTCGAATCCGAAAGTTGGACTGAAGCGATGGAGAAAGCCGACATGGATTTGGATGTTTCTCAATTTATCGGTGCGGTCGTAAAGTGGATTCTAATTATCGTCGTTTTATGGATTTCCGTTGACATTTTAGGGTTTTCGCAATTCGCCGAACTGATGGAAGAGATCGTGGCTTATCTGCCGAATGTAATCGTGGCCGCTTTGATTTTTGTGGTAGCGGTTATAGTTGCTGATTTTCTTTCCAAGATTATAATTGCGACTACTGAAAAAGCCGACTTTGTTCACACCGGATTGGCCGGAGCGATAGTCAAGTGGGCGATTTGGCTTTTTGCAATCTTCGCAATCTTGATTCAGCTCGGAATCGCCAATGAACTTTTGGAAACCCTGTTTGAAGGACTGGTTTACATGATTGCCATTGCCGGAGGTCTGGCGTTCGGACTGGGAGGTCAAGATGCCGCCAAAGAGATGATCGTCAAGATAAAAGAAAACTTCAAAGAGTAAAAATGAAGAAAAAAATTGCATTAACGGCTTTTATTGTAGCCGTTTTTGCATTTTTTGTAATTAATACCGAAACCGTTGTCTCTGAGATTGACGACAGTGACATCTTTGATTTTTATGGTTTTGCTTGGTCTGAAAATATAGGATGGATAAGTTTTAACAGTGAGAGCGATGGTTCGGTAAACGATTATTCGGTTACAGTTGGTTTTGATGGAAATGTAAGAGGTTATGGGTGGTCCGAGCACATCGGCTGGATTAAATTTGACGGACTCAGTAATTTTCCGGAATCTCCGGGCTACTCGGCAAAAGTTGATATTGATGGATACTTGCCGAGTTGTGAGGAGGGACATCTTTGTGGATGGGCGAGAGCGTTATCGGGAAGAGATCAAGATGACGGTTGGGACGGATGGATAAATTTCAACGCCGGTGATAACGGAGTTCGGTTTACAGACGGAAGCACGATGAATTCGGAGCTTTTAGGGTGGGCCTGGGGATCCGATGTTGTCGGATGGATTAGCACGAGTTGTGAAAATGAAGATAATGATTGTAGCGTGTCCGATTATCGAATAGAGACCGATTTTGAGATTGGGAAACCGACGGTTGAAAATGACGATAGTTCCGAACCGATCAGGATAATTCAGGGAGATTATTGTCACAGATCCGAACCGGTTGTTTATTCCGGATGGGAGTATGAAAGCCCTGTCGGTATTGACCAAGGAGGTTTTCAAGTTCAAATAGTAAATCGTGGGGACTCTTTTGACGGGGAAGGGTATGAACCGAAGACCGGAAACGTTGATTCTTGTAATAACTGCATATTGCCCGGAGATGGAACTTACTGGGAAGAAAATGCTCCTTACTCTGAAAACAATACGTATATGCTGCCCGGTGATTTTCTCAATTTTGACTCTCGGTATACAATTCGAGTTCAGGTTTGGGATAAATACGGAATGAGATCCGATTGGCAGGTGAAGGATTTTAAAACGAGAATAAGATATCCCGAAGTTTATTTTAACTTTAATCCACCGACTCCGTTAGTTGATGAAGTAACTTATTTCAATGATCAAACCGACTATCACGATTGGTTGGATCCCGGCAACCGAGATGGAGATATAGAAATGGAGTGGATTTTTGAGAACGGTGACCCGGATCGAATTACCGGAATTTATGACGATATCACCAGAGTAACAACCGTCTTTACCGAATCCGGAAGCAATCCAGTCACTTTAAGAATTTCAGCGGAGATTCGTGATGAAAGTGAAGGGGAGGTAAATTATATATATGAAAGCTGTGAATCGGTCCGATTGGCGGGGACGAGGATGGGTCTTCCGGACTGGCAAGAGATTAACCCTTTTTAGAAAAATTAAAAGGAGTGCGGCCATCAAAGTTGCGCTCTTTTGTTTTTTAAAAAGATCAACTCTTGACAACTAATATCTTTTTGATACAATTGTCACAGACTTTATGAAAGTTACAGAAAAACTTTAACACTTGTTGTGGCAGGAAGACGGTTCAAAACCGCTTCCGGAGCGGTTTTTTGCTCGTTAAAAAATAACGTTTACAAATATTTTGTAAGCCAAATAACACAGGTAGTAATCGTGATTTTCGAAATGTTATCCTCGAAAACGCGATTACAAAACGAATATAATGGCTACTAATTACTAGCCAAAATATGCGGTTTTATAGGCTAATGGTGGATGCCTTGGGATCGAAAGGCGATGAAGGACGTGGCGTGCCTGCGATAAGCCTCGGGGAGGTGGTTAGCAACCTA
>CAZNIM010000034.1:0-5763 GCA_964573145.1 uncultured Candidatus Saccharibacteria bacterium | reverse complement strand
TAGTAAAATTAACAGCGACAACTCCCTCATTGATTCTTTCGGGGTCCCACTTAAACCCCATCATACACCCCAATTCAAAATCAATGAAGTTTCCAACATATTCGCAATTCTTTAGTTGAATATATTGAGATTCTTCGTCTTTATGAATATTGACTATTTTTCCGCCGAGGCTAGTCTCTCCGTCAACGACTCTAAAATTCTTCATGTCTTTATCGATTCTACCGGCGTCGGCAACTATACTCATTCTAAAATTAAATATTTTCATTTTAATTCCTCCCCGGGACAATCTCGTATGCCTTATCGGCATAACGAGTCACTGAACCATCATCGGAGAATCTGTAAATGTTCTCTTCCCCCTCGATAATGGTTTTAAATTCAATGTCATCACTTAAGGATACTTCATTCTCTTTAAGAAGTACCCTCAACAAATTCTTCTGTACTCCAGTCATTTAGTACACCTCCTTCGGTATACTAATAACCATACCCGGATATAGTTCCGGGATATTGTTAATTTCTTTAACTAGTTCTATCAATTGATGACCGTTAAAATTTTCTCGGCCATCAATATGGTTGATGTAATTCCACAGGGTATCACCCTCTGATACCCTGTGTTCTACTAAGTCGTCATACTCCGGGGTGTTTTCACCCGGAAGCATGACGAAAACTAGACTAACCAATAACAATATAGATAAATATTTCATTATATCCGTCCCTTCAAGTTTTGAAAAGCTAAGGAGATATCTACCGATGCTGTTTCTACTCTGCTTTCCATCTTCTCGAAGGAAGTATCGATAGCCTGCATAATTTCATCAAAAACATTTTGCCAATCGATCTCGTTATATTCTTCTTTCCCGACTTCGAAATAAAGTTCTGAACAGTCAATTTTTATCTTGGTTTTCCAATCCCCTGAGATTTTCATATCTAAAGCATTGGTAATAACTTCATCGATATTATTGCCAATACTCTTAGCGGCAAAGAGTTGCAACTGCATGTAATCTTTCAGGGGCAGTTCCAAGTCAATCTCAATTTCATTACCATAGATTTCTCTTATCTCTGCTATCGCTATTTTCCAATTTTCGGGTATGCTTTTATTTTCTATCTTTTCTAAATTAACTTTAAAGTTCATTTTCATTTTTAAAACCTCCTTATAATTAAGGTCTCCAAAATTACGGAGTACCTACGGGCAAAATCAAAAGCGCCGACTTGCCCAGAGCCGACGCTTGAAACCAACCTTAATGACTTCCCCAACACTTCAACCATTCTCTCCTGGTTGAGTGCAAACAACCACATTCTGGACATCTAAAATATTTCATTATGTACCTCCTTTAATAGAATTGCCGCTAAAGAACAGTCGGCTGGGAGGGCGAATATATCAAACGATATTCTTCTCCCTTCACTATACTTATACCGAAAACGCCCCCTAAAATTTCATTTTAAGGGCTAAAAAAAGACCGCCAACTGTATGAGTTGGCGGTGATAATAATTAAAATGCCTCTTTAAAAACATCGGGGATATCTGTCTTATCTTCTCCCAAGAGATCATCTAAAATAGCTTCAGCCGATTTTAAAACATCCCACCAGCTGGTTTCTTCTTCAGAAATCACTTCACCACCCACTTCAATATCGTCAATAGTTATGGTAAAATAGATATCATCTTTTAAATACGCCTCTTTTAGAGATAACTCAAAGAGGTTATCAAACTCCTGTAATTTTCTGAGTATCCAACTAATCTTCAAAAAATCTTCAGCTGAACATTCTAGCTTACAATGGAACTGTTCAAGCCCAAACTCTTTTAAATCTTTTTCGTCTAGTTTTAATTCTAATTCCATCTGAGGATCTCCTTCTCTAATTTAGCGACCTTTTTTAAATAGTCGATATTTACACCCCAGCGTTTGGAAACCTTTAAGTACGAATCGATTATTTCTTCCTCCTTTGCCAATTCAGGCGCCACCCAATGTAATAATTCGTAATACTTATCAAATTCATAATCCCAATCGGTTTCGTATTTGTATTTTTCCCAAAACTCTGTGTTATATTCTGACTCAGTAACACAGTTTTCTAATTCGGCGATACTTATGAGAATATTAATATTTAATGTATCACCTTGATTCAACTCTTTAAAATACTCTCTCATTGCTTTGTTTTCCGAAAGAACCGGTGCTGCCTTTCCTAATAGATTACTCATCTAACCCCTCCCATTCCTCATATTTTTTAGGACTACCCCAGCAATTCATGGGGCAGTCATTATATAAGAACATAACGATTTCGAATAGGGCGGACCTATTATCTAAATCCGCCCTATTAAATGATTCCTTCAAATCATTTTTCAAGACTGCTTCTAAAAACCCTCCGACATTCCTTCCTTTTGTAACATACTCAGCAAGACTGTGCGCCGTAGCCTCCGGCACCCCTCTTTTCTTTGCTTGTTTAAAGAGAGATTCCGAGTTCTTCTCCATATTCATTAATTATTTCCTCCAATCCTGTGGTGTTAAAGATATCGGATTGGCGACTCTTGTTATGAGGTTGCAATCCGATTACTACTCTATCAGCTTCTATCATATCTTCTATGAAATTATACTTTAAAGAATGAGGCACAAAAACGCCGTTCTTTTCTGCAGACATATCCCAATTGTCTTCTAGGACTTCTCCTTCATCAAATCTGTAAGCAACTCCATCGTTGCTACCTAAATATTCATTCCACATAACAATAATGTCCATGTCGCCTCCGCCACCACGAATCGCTAGTGCCCTGGTGTCACTAACGAATCTGGACCCTTTTGTGTCTTCGGAAGGTCTATATATTAATATAGAGACCTCGTCCGTCAACGGGTCCTCGTCAACTGAAACTTCCCAGGCCTCTGCCACCATTGGTGATAAAACCATTGCCAAAACTAAGATAATAACTAATTTTCTCATTCTAATTCCTCCTTTAAATTTTTAGCCCAGGCTAATAGTTCTGCTCTGGGTTCTTCGAAGTCTTTAGTAATTGCAGTTAATAGTATCGCTCTCCTGTCAATCATATTACCGGTTGATATTAGGGCGTCGAAATATTCGAATTTCAACAACGGTATCAAGTCTTCCCGATATTCCATCAGTACATATACCTGCGGCGGGGCCTGATCGGGGTGGCCCTGGCAGGAAGCGTATGTTTCTACTCCTGCGTCATTAATCTCTTTGATTATCGGTATCATTTTCTCATCCATATAATACCTCCTCTCACTATACTTATACGCAACTTCTTGCAATTAATTTCTGGTGTGTCTCTAATTCACAATTAGCACATTCCATCATAGTTTGAAATTGAGGATTTTCCCCAAATTCAATAGTCTCTGATGCATCAAAAACTTCTTTAGACCAGAGCAATCTATTGATATGACCACAATTTTGGCACTGCCATTCGGCTACCTTATACCCTTCTCCATGATCTTGTTTTGATATATGCGGAAATCTCATTGATGCACCTCCACTATAACGTCGCCTTCAAGCATTGTTCCTGGGTAGTCTTCGTAAAAAGCTTCATAGTTAACATAACTATCTATCTTTTCTGGCACATAGAATTGTTCGGACATTAAAACTCTACCAACCTTTCTTTTGTCATTATTAAACACTCTATACATTCTTGCTTCGACAATGCTTAGAGTTTCTTCTAAATCAAATTCATTTATTAATAATTCCAAGACGTCTTCATCTTGACAATGAATATGGATTTCTTTTAGTAATTCATTTATTTTATGGATATCTTTTATATCGGTTTCGGGATAGGAACTAAGTATTTCGCAGTCGGATAGTTCTTCTTCAGTAGGTAAATCTATCGACTTATGACTTTTTGTTCGTATTCTCATGGATAACCTCCTTACATTTGTCACATGCTATCTCGTTAACGTCTTCAGTTTTGATTGTATCTCCGCAGTAATAACATTTAACTGTCATCTTTAAGGCACCTTCTATAAGCATATAATAATGCATCTGATACGTTATGATCATCTATAAATATTTCTCTATAAAACTCTACAAAAGTAGGTATTACAGATATGTTTAATCTGTTGGCGACCGCTTCTAATATATCTATTTTCTGCTCGAATACCAGATTCCTCCCGAGCGCTTCATCTAATGTTTTATATTCTCCATTTGCCCATTCTAAAACTTTCTTCTGATTAGTATTTAAATATTCATTGATTATATTTTGTAATCTTTCATTACATACGAACTCATACATTTCTGGCTTTTTGATTAGTTGTTCAAATTTTTCTTCTGATATATAGTTCATATCCACAGGAAAATCAAGAATGATTTTATCATATTCCTCTTCAAACTCATCTAAATTAAGATGCTCCCTCATTTTTGAACCAACTGCCTGGGGCATAGGTAAATCAACATCATTATAATCATACTTTACATACTTTACCATTCTGTACCTCCTCTAATTAATATCGCTAAAATAGCAAACCAACTTAGAACTATTATAAATAAAGCTTTAACATAATCCCACTGACTAACTAGCTGTATATCCCGTTTATCTGATGCTTCATAAATTATTACAGTCATCAATAAAACCCCGATAACATATATAAAGGCAATAAAGAATGTGTGATCGATCAATTAAATCCCTCCTTCTTCTATCTCCTTAATAATTTCTTTTGCTTTTTCCTCGTCTAGTTCGGAGTCTAAAGCTTCTTTTAGTAGATAATACATTTTAGGAGCCCCTACCATAACTTTTGCATAATCTAGACTATCGCCTAAAAATTCGCTAGCTCTCACTCGGTCAGTAGTAATATATACCTCCTGTCCTAATCCTGAATCCAGACCAAAAGAAGCAATCAACCAATTAGTACCATCATATTCGCCGGTCTTTATCTTAAGTCTAGTATTAACTTTTATCATTATATATTAGCCTCCCTCTTTAGCTCTTCAATAGTTTCTGCCGTTTTAAAGTTTTGGAATGGAATACCGTAATATGATTGCAATGAGGTAAAGAAGTTTAACGGATGCATATTTTTGACTTCTTCAACCGGTAACCCTAAGTAATCAGCAAAACTTTCGTCATAATCATCCAAATAATCTTCCATATCCTGTTTGGGTATTACAGAATACTTAAAGTTCTCTGTGTCGTAATCATAAAATGAATAGATCATAACCTCGTTGCCATAGTCGTTTTCCCATAGTGATACATAGCCATCAGATAAGTTAACTTCCGGCGTTACATCAACCCCTTTAATAAACATATGAACCCTCCTGTTTTTCTTTATTGATTTCATAATCAATGACTTCATAATCATATTTCTCGATGAAGTCGACTAAATCCTTTATATTAGAATCATAAATACCAAATACAAAATAATTCTCTCGCCAGTTCCAATAACCTCCGTTAGTTTCTTGTAACGTCTTGAATTCATCGCGTATATTAATCTTATATGGTAAGAATATGTGCAATTCATTTTTAGATTCTGAATAAATTATTTTTCTACCATCCGGCCGCGTTAAGCCGTAATAATTAGTGGTGTCTTTTACGAAACTGATACCTAAATCCATAAACAATTCAATTATTTGTGTATATTTATCAGCGTTATTAGTAAACATCCATCTTTTATTGAAATCATCAAACCCTAGAGTGCCTATTTCTTTTAATCCTTTATTTAATCTTTTATCATACGGTCCTTCAACACAGAGCAGATCATCTTCTGTATAAATAAGATGGGTGAAATGATCATGATTCATTTTTATCACCTCTTGACATTATAATATAATAATAATATAATAAACGCAA
>CAZNIM010000033.1:0-5805 GCA_964573145.1 uncultured Candidatus Saccharibacteria bacterium | reverse complement strand
GTTACCAGGATGAAAACCTGGCGTCCTGGGCCAAGCTAGACGACGGGGCCCTGTTGATAATTTTAAGTTCCAATTCTTTTGTAGTATAATTAAACGCAAAAAAAAATCAAGCCCTTATGAAGATACTGGCAATAGAAACATCTTGTGACGATACCTGCGTAGCGGTCTTAAAGACCGACGGAGAAAATTTTGAATTTCTTTCAAATGTAATTTCTTCACAAATAGAAATTCACAGAGAGTGGGGAGGAATTCATCCCACCTTGGCAAAAAGGGAGCATCAGAAAAACCTGGTTCCGGTCCTTACGAAAGCTCTTGCCGAAGCCGAACTTCTTGAGAAAGGAAACTCTTATCTCGATCTTTCAGAAGTTTTAAACAGAGAAGACCTTCTCTCTGAAAATCTATCTTCTTTTCTAAAAAAACACGCTAAACCGGAGATAGACTTCATAGCGACAACCATCGGTCCCGGCCTCGACCCGGCCCTGTGGACCGGAGTAAATACGGCTAAAGCACTCTCTTTTTGCTGGAATACTCCCCTTGTTCAGGTAAATCATATAAAGGCACACTTTTTGGCTCCGATAGTATTGGAGTCTCCCGAATTCCCGATTATCTCCTTGATAGCCAGCGGGGGTCATACCGAACTGGTTCTTTCAAAAAAGGTAGGAGATCATTCGGTAATCGGGAAGACGAGAGACGACGCCGCCGGTGAATGTTTCGACAAAACGGCCCGTATATTGGGACTCGACTACCCCGGCGGACCGGAGATAGAGTTGCTGGCAAAAGAGAAAACTTCAAAAAAGGTGTCTCTGCCTCGTCCGATGCTCAAAACCGATGATTACGACTTCAGCTTCTCCGGGTTGAAAACGGCCGTTCTTTACAGAGTTAAAGAAGAAAAGCCGGATCGAGACTACAAAATTGCAATGGCTAAAGAGATTCAAGAAGCGATAATCGAAGTTTTGCTGGAAAAAAGTTTTCGAGCCGTTGAAGAATTTAAGGCTAAGACCTTGGTAGTCGGAGGCGGGGTTTCAGCCAATAAACTCCTCAGAGAAAGCTTCAAATCCCGAGAAAGTGATAATCTGAAAGTTATTCTTCCCGATATCGATCTTTCAACCGACAATGCCAAGATGATCGCCCTTGCCGGCTACCTGAAGATAAAAGAAGGTGATTTTTCCGATCCAAAAGAGGTAAAATCCCGACCAAACCTTAAAATAAAGTAATTTTTTTGCTATACTTAAGCATTATGAATATACCAAAAGCATACGACCCAAAAGAGAAAGAAAAAAAGATATACGAGCTCTGGGAAAAGAGTGGCTATTTCAAGCCGGAAAATCTTCCCGATCGGCATCAAGATCCGTTTTCAATATTGATGCCTCCTCCCAACGCCAACGATCCTCTGCATATCGGTCACGCCCTCTTTATCACCTTGCAAGACATAATGATTCGCTATAACCGAATGCAGGGCAAAAAAACACTCTGGCTTCCGGGAGCGGATCACGCCGGATTCGAAACGCAGATTGTTTTTGAAAGAAAGCTGGAAGAAAAAGGAGAGTCCCGACTCGATATGGAAAGAGAAGAGTTTTACGATCAAGTTTGGGATTACACTCAAAATAATCGCGACGTAGTTCGTGGTCAAATTAAAAAATTGGGTGCTTCCTGTGACTGGAGCAAAGACACCTTCACCTTGGACGACAAAGTGGTGAAGACAACCTATGAAACTTTCAAACGAATGGCCGACGAAGGTCTCGTATACAGAAGAAAAAGATTGGTTAATTACTGTGTAAATCACCAAACCGCGTTTTCCGATTTGGAGGTTGATCACGTAGAGAAAAAATCCCCGCTTTACTACATAAAATACGGCCCTTTCATCTTGGCGACCACCAGACCGGAAACCAAATTCGGAGATACCGCCATTGCGGTTCATCCCGATGACAGAAAATACAGAAAATACGTCGGAAAAGAGATAAAGATAGATACACTTTTGGGAGAAAAAAAGATTAAAGTAATCGCCGACGAAGCGGTAGACAGAGAGTTCGGAACGGGAGCGGTGAAAGTAACTCCGGCTCATTCGGAAGCGGATTACGAAATTTGGCAACGCCATAAAGAAGAGATGCCGGAGCCGATCGAAGCGATAGATGAAGAAGGAAAAATGACAAAAGCGGCCGGCCCTTACGCCGGAATGACCACCCGCAAGGCGAGAAAAAAAGTTGTTGAAGACTTGGATAAAAAGGGTCTTCTTCAGCGAACCGATGAGGAGTACGTTCACAACTTGTCGGTTTGCTATAAGTGTAAGAGAGAGATAGAGCCGATTTTAATGAAGCAGTGGTTCATAGACATAAAGCCGTTGGCAAAGCCGGCTATAGAAGCCGTAAAGAAGGAAGATGTGAAAATAATTCCCGACAACTACAGAAAAGTTTATCTTCACTGGATGGAGAATATAAAAGATTGGAATATCTCTCGTCAAAACTGGTGGGGAATATCGATTCCCGCTTGGAAATGTCTTGACTGCTCTACTGAGGAAGAAGAAAAATGGATTATAACCGACGGTGAAGAGCCCGAAAATTGTGACGAGTGTGAAGGAGATAATCTTGAAAAGGATGAAGATGTTTTCGATACTTGGTTTTCATCCGGTCAATGGCCTTACGCAACTCTTCTTTCCGACGACTCCGACCTTGAAGAATTTTTTCCGACCGACGTCCTGGAAACCGGATTCGACATACTCTTTTTCTGGGTAGCGAGAATGATAATGCTCAGCCTTTACAAGACCGAAAAAGTTCCCTTCAAGACTGTTTACCTTCACGGCCTGGTAAGAGATGAAAATAGGGACAAGATGTCCAAGTCCAAAGGAAATGTAATAAATCCGATGAAGATTACCGAAGAATACGGAACCGACGCCCTGAGGATGTCGCTGATAGTCGGAAATATGCCCGGAAAAGATCTGGCAATATCGGAAAATGAAATTAAAGGATATAGAAATTACATCAACAAGATCTGGAATATGTTCCGCTTTTTAATGTTCAGATGTGAAGATTACGATCCGGAAAAAGAATACAAGATGAGCAAGAAAGATCTGAAGCTGGTTAAGGAGTTCGAAAAAAAGGCGAAGGAGATTACCGACCATATCGATTCTTTTGAGTTTTCACACGCCGCTGAAAAACTTTACCATTACAGCTGGCACCGCTTTGCCGATGAGATCATAGAAGAGTCAAAGGATGTTTTGGATGATGAAAAAACGAAGGGAGGTCGTCAGAAAGCACTGATAACCATCTTTTCGGGAATATTGAAACTGGCTCATCCCTTCATCCCTTTCGTAACCGAAGAGATTTACCAAAAGATGCCGATAAAAGACAAAAAAGAAACCATAATGATTGAAGAATGGCCGAATTAATAAGCCAATCAGTGGAGCCGGCGCTGGAATACTTTCCGCTTTTAATTTTAGGGATTCTTCCCAGTTTGATCTGGCTCTTTTACTTTTTGGAAAAAGACAACGATCCCGAGCCGCGGATGATGATCGTAACCGTCTTCATCTTCGGAATGATCGGAGCGATGGTGGCCGGCTCCTTGCAGCCGGTTTTGAGAAGTCTGTTATACCGGTTAGCCGATTGTCCCGATTTAAATTGTCCGGAGATGACCTTGGTCGGTCTTTTGGACTCGTTTTTAATTGTCGCTTTTTTGGAGGAGCTTTCAAAATTAGTCGCTGTTCTTTTCGGAGTTTTTCACTTGGCTAAAAAAGAGATTGACGAGCCGGTCGATTTGATAATTTATATGATTACCGCCGGTCTCGGCTTTGCCGCTCTGGAAAACTATCTTTACTTTAACCACGCCCCCTCTTCGATATTAACCGAGGTTATCTTTCTCCGATTTGCAATAACAACTCTCTTTCACGCCCTGGCGGCCGGTTTGATGGGTTATTTTTTAGCCCTGTCGGTGAGAAGACTCAGAAAGGATGTCGCTCTGGCCGGTCTGGTTACGGTTTCTTTCTTTCACACTCTCTATAACGTTTTGGTGGAGATGATAACCGGTGACGAAAGATTGATTTACCCTTCTCTTCTTTTGACTTTTTTGATGATTTTGACTTTGGCTTTGATGAAAGCCTTTACCGAATTAAAAAAGATGAAAGGGATATCTCTCCCTTTCGCAAATAAAAATTAAAGGTTAAACTGTAAAAAATAATTAAAATACTATGCCTGAAGAAAAAGATTGGGAAACCGAAGAAATAAAAGAGGAAGATAAAAGGGAAGAAGGAGAAAAAGTGGAAGAAGCGGCGGAAGAAGAAGAGAAAGAAGAGAAAAATAAAGAAGTGGATAAGCAAGAAGCTTCGAAAAAAAGCTGGCTCTCCAAAGAGGGAGAATTGGTTGTCGACGTCTATCAAACCGATGAAGATATCGTTATACAAGCTCCGATAGCCGGAATATCGAAGGAGGACATCGAGATAATAACCGAAAAGGATATGATAACGATAAGAGGAAAGAGAAACCGCCCTTCCGGTGATGAAATCCATGACTTTTTTATCAAGGAATGTTACTGGGGTTCTTTTTGCAGAGAGGTTATTTTGCCTGAAGAAACCGATCCTTCCAGAATAAAGGCGACTATGGAAAGCTCAATTTTAACCATAAGAGTTCCCAGAATAGAAAGAGAGAAAAGAAGAAAGGTTGAGCTCGACGAAGAATGATTTTCGACCTCTTCTTACTGGCACTCTTTATTCTCTTTTTGTTTTTCGTGCTCCTCTTTTTTCTTTCACCCGCCAATTTAAAGTCTTACATCTCCGGAGCTCCACCGGTTCCGACCCCTAAAAAGGATATCGGTAAGGCTTTTAGAGCCGCAGAGTTAAAAAAGGGAGAAAAGGTGTATGATTTGGGTTCCGGATTCGGAAAAACGCTTCTGATTGCCGAAAAAGAATTTTCTGCCGAAGCTGTCGGCTTCGAATACTCTTTATGGATAACTCTGCTTTCAAGGCTGATTCTTAAAATCAAAGGTTCAAACTCAAAAGTTATTAACTCTAATTTCTTGGAAGCCGATTTGAGTGAGGCGGATCTGCTTTACATTTACGGATCAATGAGTCTGATGGAAAAGCTGGAAAAGAAATTATCTGCCGAGCCGGTAAATGCCGAACTGGTCAGTTATTGCTTTAGTTTGCCAAATAAAGAACCGAAAAAAACGGTTACCGTCTCAAGCGGAAAGAAGATATTTATTTACGATGTATAAAAGCAAAAACCGCCTGAAAGCGGTTTTTTTGTGCCGAGGGTGGGACTCGAACCCACAAGTCTTTGCAGACAGCAGGCCCTAAACCTACCGCGGTTGCCAATTTCGCCACCTCGGCCGAGGTGATTTTATTTTATACTCGCTAAAAGACAAAATCAACCCCCGTAAAAAGAGGTTGATTTTTATTTTGTCTTAAGCTCCCAGAATGTAAGTCAATATATCCGGTACGGCGTAGGCGAATACGGATATGGCGACACCGATAATCGCGTAAGTAATATATTTCTTTCCTTTGTCGACGTTCTCTTCGTTGGCTCCGGCGGTGAGGATGAAGAATCCTCCGATTATTACCAGAATAACTACGAGACCCATCATAATGAAAAAGGTAACTTGAGCGGCTCTGTTAACTACATTGATTACACATAAAATAGCCCAATATTCGGGAGGGTCCGTTTGGTATTCGGGCCCTATCTCAGATCCTTCCGGATAATCTATTTCACCGTAAGTCACACTTCTCTCCAAAACACATCCTTCAATCGGATTAATGTTTTGAGCATTAACCAAAAGTGGAGCGGCGGTGAAAACCAGGGAGACCAATACTAATCCCAATAC
>CAZNIM010000032.1:3010-6099 GCA_964573145.1 uncultured Candidatus Saccharibacteria bacterium | reverse complement strand
GAATACAAGTCGGATAAGTTCCTCCTTCGGTAATGGCGGCCGAGTAAACGGCGTTCATCACCGAGTTCATATGCGACCAACGAGTGGCGTTTCGGGCTTGTTGAAACTGCTGACCGGGATTGATCGCTACGATTACCGCCGCCGCCAAAATGGCGATGATACCGATTACGATCAGAAGTTCTATTAACGTAAAACCTTTTTTGTTTTTCATGTTTTTCTTTTTATTCGTTTTCGACCTTTTGATTTATAATTTTTTCGACTAAGAATCCAAAACTTCGACCATCTCACTTTTTATCCAGCCGGTCTCGGTCTCTTCTTCGGTTCCTATCTTCCCTATTTTAATCCAGCCGTCACCTTCTTCCAGTTTTTCATAAAAATCACCCGGTGCGGCTGAAAAATGGAGTGGAGAATCCTCATCGGGCTCACTGTAAACCGAAGTTCGATCTCGATCTTCATCGGTCTCGATAACGGTTACCAAAACGGTATCTTCCTCTTCCAAAATTTCTTCCAGCTGTAGGGCGGTCAATATTCTAATCCTGAGCGGCTGCATCGCTACCGGCACGGGTAAAAAAGCGATATAATAAACCGTAAAAAGAAGTAGTCCGATTCCCGAAAGAGCGATAAATATCGCCGTAACGTAAACCGGTATCTCTTGCTTCTCCACTTTTTTCTCTTCTTCCAATTCTATTTCCATAAAATTTAATTTAATTCATCAGTCTTTGAATCGCCTCTTCAGCCTCCTCTTCAATTCTAAGCCTTTCTTCAATCAAGACGACATTTTCTTCGAAAACCCAACCGGTGGTCTCTCCTATTTCTATCATAACCCATTTTCCGACTTTATCCAAGACCTGGTACATCGTTCCTTCTTCGATGGTGATCCTTGCTTCATAGCGCTCACCGGGCCCTCTTCTAACCTCTAACCCGTCCTCTCCGACATCTATAACTTGAGCAAAGGTAATATATCTTCTTTCCGGTTCAGTGTCGCTTAAATCCTCTCTGGAGACCGTTTCTATTCCAACTATATCTCCTATTTGAACCCATCCGACGGCTCCTTCAAAATTGATTCCGACCCATTGACCTCTTCTTCCCGATGATATGTACGACTTTCCCGATCTCGCTTCACCCAAAACGGAGGCTTCTTCCGTCGGATTTTCGTAAACCGAAATGGAGTCAAGATCATCTCTCATTATCGCTATCTCCATATCTTGCTCCAGCTGACCGAATTTTATGCGAGGAACTTCAACCGAATCAGTGGTCGGTAAATAAACGTAATAATAGACCGAAAAGAGCAACACTCCGATCGCCAAAAAGAAAAAGATAAATGAAAGCACTGTTGCCAACTTGCTTTTTTCTTTTCTTCTCTTCTTTTCTTGAGCCTTAACTTCTTCCGGTAAAAGATTTATTCCCGCTTTGGCCGGGTCTTTTTCCAGTGATCTGAGAGCCAATCCGATAACGTTGGAAAAAAGTAGCGGCTTATCGGTCGTAAGCAAATCTTCATTTTTAATCTTTTCCAAGGGAGCGCCGGTTTCAACCCTGACTCCTTCCAATGACTCGGTGAAAAATTCAACGATACCCGGCAAGAGAGAGCTTCCTCCGGCCATTATCAATCGGTCTATATCCTTTCCGAATTGACTTTTATAGTAATTGCGAGCACTCTTTATTTCGGTAATAATCTTTTCTCCTTGTTTTTTTAAAACCGAATACGTCGAAGCGTCTTTTTTAAAACCTTCTTCTCTCTTTAACTCTTCCGCTTCCTCTTTGGGTATTTCAAGCTTATCGGCAATTTTGGAAGTAAAGTAATGACCGGCGTAAGGCAAAGATACGGAAACCGCCAAACTGTCTCCATCAAAGATGTTCAAAACCGATGTTCGGGCACCGATGTCGAGAACCATCTTTCCCGCCTTTGAATCTTCTTCATCCATTAGTAGTGCTCTACCGATCGCCGCCCCTTCTATATCAAAAACGAGAGGCTCTATATTGGTCGACTTAAAAAAGTATATGTAAGAATCAACTACGTCTCGCAAAGCGGCAACACACAAAACTTTGGTCTTTTTATCCGACGAAAGGCGAACAAAATCCCAATAAAGCTCATCGAAGTCGAACGGAATCGTATTTTTAACCTTTTCCTCAACTTTTTTATACAATCCCTGCGGTTTGTCGAACTCAAAAACTTGAACATAAGTCTTCGAATCGGGAAGGCTGACTATCGCTCGATGAGTTTTGGAAAAGGCGGAAGAAAGTTTCCCTCGAGTGTGTTCCGGGACCTCCAGTGGTCGAGGAGTCGCCCCCTCCATCGTTTCTTTCAGCTTTTCGGAAAGTGCTTTTTGATTTACGATTTCTCCGTTTGATATGACTCCGGGATCCAAAACCGATCTGGAATGAGAAAGAACCACTCCCTTTTTATTTAAGAGCAGAATCTCTATCGAGTGATCGCTGATATCGACTCCGACCATATGACCGGAAGAGATAATTCTTCTTATCGGTTTCCAATTCAAGGGATTTAAAACGCTTTCGGAAGATTTCTTGTCTTTCTTTTTCTTCTCTTTCTTCTTTCCTTTCTCTATTTTTTTCTTTTCGGTTGGCTTATCTTCATCTTTCTCTTTTTCTTTCTTTTCGGGAGTCTCTTTTTTCTTGGCCGACTTACCTTCAGCCTTCTCTTCAGTCTTCTTTTCGATGGTTTTCTTCTTTTCCGCCATCTCTTCTCTTTCTTCTTTTTCTCGCTCTTTTTTTATTTCCAAATTAACCTCGATAATTTTATCCAGAATCTGCTTGTCGGTAGCTCCTCTTTGTCGCGCCAAAGAGATGAACTTCGCTTTTTCCGGATTTTCTTTTATTATCTTATCCAAAATCTGCTTGTCGGTAGCTCCTCTTTCTCTTGCATTTTTTATCGTCTTTTCCATTTATAAAAAATAAATCAATGTAATCTATAGTTTGAAATCGAGATCGGAGAGATCAACTTTTTCAGCCTCTTCATCTTTGCTTTGAAGATCGCTGATTTCATCTTTCAAGTCTTCCACCTCTTTGCTTAATCTTCTGTTTTTCTCCTCCAGTTTTTCCAGTTTTTGCGGATCTTTTTCTTTTTTCAGTTT
>CAZNIM010000032.1:0-2910 GCA_964573145.1 uncultured Candidatus Saccharibacteria bacterium | reverse complement strand
TTTCTTCCATGCTCTTAACCTTTTCATTGAGCTCCAGGTTTTCTTCTTTCAGCTTGCTAATCTCTTCGGTCAGCTCTTTGTTTTTCGCTTTTAAGCTATCATCTTTTACTGCTTCTTTATTTTTTCCGTTCTTATCTTCACTTTTTAATCTTTCAATCTCTTTTTTCATATTATCTATCTCACTATCTTTTTTCTCTTTCAGTTCGGAGAGTTCTTTCTTCAGCTTTTGAACCTCTTCCTCTTTTTCCTTTTTCAGACTTTCAACGCTTTGCTCCAATTTCTCTCCATCTTCATTTTCTTCCATGCTCTTAACCTTTTCATTGAGCTCCAGGTTTTCTTCTTTCAGCTTTTCATTTTCTTTTTTAAGATTAGAAAACTCTTTTTCACTCTTCTGATCCTGCTTTGCACCACTCTTCTCCTTTTTAGCCTTTTTCTTTTCAATCTGCCTTAAAAGCTCTTCGGCTCTCGCCTCTATGGGAGAAGAAAATATCTTTTTGAATAACCCGGGCTCTTCCGGAGTGTCGATTTTTAAAACCTCTTCCAAAAGCTCCAGAGCCTTATCGAAGTCTCCTTTTTTATAGCTTGCTCTGGCTAAAAGAAGTGCCTTTTCCGGATCCCGGTCGTCAACCTCCTCCTCTTCTTCATTTTCACTCCTTAATTTTTCTATTTCTTGATTTAATCTCTTTATCTCTTCAACTTGCTGACTATCTTTATTTTTAAGCTCTTCGACTTCTTCTTGACGGCTATGAAGGTCCTCTTTTAAGTCGTCAAGCTGTGATTTTAAGCTTTCTGCAAGCTCTTCTTTTTTATTAATTGTTGACTTTAAGCTTTCCACTTCCGAGTCGTCAATCGGCTTTTGATCACTCTTCTCTTCTCTCAACTCTTCGACTTCTTCTTTCAACTCGTCCCGCTCCTCTGCTACCTTCTTCAACTTTTCCTTCAATTCAAAATAGTTTTTATCCTCGGAGATCGTTTTTCCTTCCGAAATCTTATCTCCGTTATTTTTTACATCTTTAATATCACTATCGATCTTTTCTTCTTTCAAATTGAATATCTCTTGGTCCAGCTCGGCTATTTGACCATACAAGTCATTTATCTCTTCCCCTATTTTTTTACTTTCTTTTTCCAACTCGAACTTTCTTTTCGCCTTCTCGGAATCATCGAGCTCTTTATCTATCTCTTTCAGCTGTCGGTCGATATCCTTAATCCTTTCCTCCAACTCCCAGATCTCGCTTTCCGTCTTTCTTCTTTCATCCTCGACCATCCACCTTCTTCTTTCCGCCTCTTTCTTTTTTTCCGGGTCTTCTTCCCTGGCCTCCTCTTTCTCTATATCTCTCTTTTTTAGCTTTAAGTCTTTCTCTTTTTCTTTCTCCGTTCGTAAATCTTTTTCGGCCTTATTTTTTTTCGAACTAAAATCAGCTTTTTTTGATAAAAGCTCTTTTTCTTTAAGTAAAAAAGTAATCAATTCTTTTTCTTTTCCCCTCCTCTCATCTTCCAAGCTTTTAATCCTTTCTTTAATTTCTCTCTTTTCTCTTTCCTTTTTTTCAATCAGCTTGTCTTGCTTCGTCTCTTTTTTTGATCCTTTTTTGCTCATTTTTACGATATCCCTCCTTTTGGGAATTTAAAATTATTATCTTATTTTATCAGTATTAAACTCGGCTTGCAAACTATTTACGAATATTCTCCAGCGTTCTGAAGGATTTTATTATTTCGTACTCCTCCATTTCGGCCGGATTAAAGAATTCAAAAACAGCCTCAATTAAAATTAAATCAGCTTCCGGCTGAGAAAAAACAATCGAAACGACAACTTTTTCATCGGTTAAATCAACAGGATCACCCCCTCCTCTCACAAGCTGCAAGACTCCCTCATCAACATACACTTCGGTCGGGTTCTCTTCCGGATCCGAAAAGGTTAGCGATAATAGATCTCCTCCGGATAGAACTTCGGCACTTTCGGCCTCTCTGATTAGTGATGTCATTCTGCTCATTGAAAATCGGGCGTTTTTATTCACGTCTCTCATCGCCGCAGTGTGAACTCTGCCGTACATTACATTGACTCCCATCATCGTTAAAGATCCAATTACAAAAACGACTATGGTGCTGTAAATTAAAAATTCTATTAACGTAAATCCGTCTTTGTTCATAGGCTTCTATCACCGGCTATTATTTCTTCATCTTCAGCACAATCGGCCCGAACACTTACCCGTCCAAGCTCCGTCAATTTTACCGAATATCCGCTTCCCGGACAATCCGAGTCGGGATCTTCCGGAACTTCGGAAAGATAATCCGGAAAAAGCTCACCGCAATCGGCCACATCGGTCCAAGAGTCGGTCACGCACGCGGGAAGCTCTCCTCCGTTTCGTGCTCTGTAATCTCCCATCGCTCCCAAAATGGAAGAGGCGTCTCCCCTTCTTTGGTTATTTCTGGCCGCTTGCATTTGAGCTCCGGGACTAATCGCCACCAGTGCCGTTGCCGCCAAGATAAAAACTATTCCCAGAGCGATAATTATCTCGGCCAAAGTAAAACCTTTTTCTTTTTTCTTTTTTATCGCCATTTTATTATTTCAAGATTGGGCCAATCGGAAATATCGACCTCAACCTCTATCGTTTTATAATAATTGGACTTTTCTCCGATAGCGGTTATCAAGACGACATCATCGGGAAAATTAATCAACTCTTCAACTTCACAATTGCCGTCGGAAAAAGATTCGGTATGATTACCGTTATAATTTTCATCATGAGCGATTTCTCTCAAAGCTACCTCTATGCAAGTCGTGGCCAACGAATAAGCCCCCATCGAACTCTCCAAATCGACCCCTCGCTCGGACTCTTCGTAAGCGATAAAAAATATACTCATAAAGATTACGATAAATATTCCGCTGAGGATAATCACCGAAGTAAGGGCGATAAA
>CAZNIM010000031.1:0-7645 GCA_964573145.1 uncultured Candidatus Saccharibacteria bacterium | reverse complement strand
AGAACCGGAGCTCAAAATCCCGGCGTGATTTTGGCTCCTGCGCTCTCGGCAGTTTATTTTCAGCAAAGCTGAAAAACCATGCTAAACTGCCTGCGAGAGCTTCTTCGAAAAGGGTATCTTCGCTTATGAAGAGGATGAAATTTTAGGGTTTTTTTTATTGGTTTTATTCGCTATAATTAATTACTATGATTTATTACTTGAATGGAGAAATAGCAATAAAAGGAAAAGACTTCGTAGTAGTCGACACCGCGGGGGTCGGCAGAAAGGTATATATGGCTCCCGATGCGGTTAAAAATCTACCGGCAAAAGGAAAAAAGTACAAGCTTTTTTGTTACCTGAACATCGGAAGAAATTCGGAAAGGCTGTATGGATTTCCCAGCCGAGAAAATCTCGAATTTTTTGAAAGTCTTATAAATTTATCCGGAATCGGACCGAAAACGGCGGTCGAAGTCGCTTCGATAGCTCCGATGGAAGAGCTAAAAAGAGGAATCAGAGAAGACGATGAAGAGATATTGGAAAAGATCTTTTCGATAGGAAAGAAGCGAGGACAACGAGTCATTTTTGAGCTTTCCAGAAGGATAAAAGAAGAGCCCGGAGACGATCCGGCGGTTCAGACTTTGGTTTCTCTCGGATTTTCAAAAAAAGATGCCGCCGCGGCGTTAAAGGGAGTTTCAAAAAAGAAAGAAGTTGATGAAAGAGTAAAAGAAGCTTTAAAGATGCTCGATAATGGTTAAGCGAATTTTAAAAAAGATAACTCCCCGCTTTTTACTTTCCGGATATCATTGGAGCTGGGCTCTTTTTTCCGCTCTCGTGTATCGATTTCCCTCTCGTAGATTAACGGTAATCGGAGTAACGGGAACCAACGGAAAGTCAACCACTACGCGACTTATTGCCGAAATTTTGAAAGAAGCGGGTAAAAAAGTGGCAGTCGCTTCTTCGATCGATTTTGAAATTTTGGGAGAAACGAGAAAGAACAAGATGAAGATGACGATGCCCGGACGAGGGTATATCCAGAAGTTTTTACGAGAAGCGGTCGAAAAAGAGGTGGATGTGGTCGTTCTGGAAGTCACCTCCGAAGGAGTAAAGCAATTCAGGCATAAATTCATCGATTTCGACGTTGCCGTTTTTACCAATCTTTCACCGGAGCATATCGAGTCACACGGCGGATTCGAAAATTATAAAAGAGCAAAAGGAAGATTTTTTAAAGCGGTTTCCGGAGTTCACGTTTTAAATTTTGACGATGAGCACTTCGATTACTTTTCTTCTTTCGACGCCGAGAAAAGATACGGTTACGGCTTCGAAAAAGAGCCCGAAAATTGTGAAGTGATAATAAAGGGAAAAAAATTAATCTCCGGACCGGAAGGAATCGAGTTCGAGGTTGATCAAGAACTTTTTAAAATGAGTCTTTTGGGAAAATTCAACGCTTATAACGGCTTGGCCGCTCTGGCGGTTGCCGATTATTTGGAAGTGGATCGAAAGACGGTTAAAAAAGCACTGGAAAAGATAGTCGGTATTCCGGGAAGAATGGAGAAAGTGATCGAAGAACCGTTTACGGTATTTATAGATTACGCCTTTACTCCGAACGCTTTGGAGAAAGTTTATCAAGACCTTTACGAAAAGTGTGATGCAAAAATGATAGTCGTTTTGGGTGCTTGCGGAGGAGGAAGAGATAAATGGAAGAGGCCGGTATTGGGAGAGATAGCGGCCGAGTACGCCGATACGATAATTGTAACCAACGAAGATCCGTACGATGAAGATCCGAACAAAATTATAGAAGATGTCGCTCGAGGAGCCGGGGAAAAAGCCGTTAAGGTTAAAGATCGAAGAGAAGCGATCGGGAAAGCCCTACGAGCAGCCGAGAAGGGAGACGTGGTAGTGGTAACCGGAAAAGGGTCCGAGTCTTGGATGCAACTAAAAAACGGTAAAAAGATTCCTTGGAACGAGCGCAAGGTTATAGAAGAAGAATTAAAAAAAATATGAAGGAGAAATTCGCCAAAATAAACGAGCTTCTTTGGGAGATGCCCAAGGAGAATTATTCCGAAATGAGAGTTCCGGCCAGGCTTTATGCGACCGAAAAGATAATTGAAGAAACCGAAGAAAAGGCTCTCGGTCAACTGATAAATATAGCCTCGTTGCCGGGAATAGTTCGTCATGCGGTAGCGATGCCCGATATTCATTCGGGATACGGACCTCCGATCGGAGGAGTGGGGGCGACCAGAGCCGACAAAGGTGTTATTTCTCCCGGGTTTGTAGGGTTCGATGAAAATTGCGGAGTGAGACTCTTAACCTCCGAACTTAAAAAAAGTGATATTGAAGACGATATTGACGCCTGTGCCCAAAAGATATTCGAGACCGTTCCTTCCGGCGTCGGGCAAGGAAGAAAAAAGATGTCGATGAAAGACTTGGAAGCTCTTCTTACCGACGGCTCTCAATGGGTGGTAAGTCAAAAAATGGGAAAAAAGGAAGATGTTGAGCGCTGCGAAGGAAGAGGAAAGCTTCCGGCCGACCATCAAAAATTGTCCGATCAAGCTAAAAAAAGAGGACTGGACCAAGTCGGAACATTGGGCTCGGGTAATCACTTTATTGAAATTCAAGAAGTGGAAAAAGTTTATGATGAAGAAAAAGCAAAAGTTTTCGGGCTGAAAGAGGGAGCGGTGGCGGTAATGATTCATACCGGATCGAGAGGACTCGGCCATCAAAATTGCAAGGATTATCTTAAAAAAGCCGAAAAAGCGACAAAGAGAGCCGGATTCGATTTTCCGGACAGGCAATTCAATTCATTTTATTTTGATTCCCGAGAGGGTCAAGATTTTTATTTTGCACTGGGAGCCGCTTGTAATTTCTCTTTTGCCAATCGGCAGATGATAACCCACTTGATAAGATCCGTCTGGAGAGAATTTTTCTCGGAAGAGCTGTCTTTAATGTACGACGTAGCTCATAACACCGCCAAAGTGGAGACTCATGAAATAGACGGAGAAGATGTCGAATTGGTGGTTCACAGAAAGGGAGCGACTCGGGCTTTTCCGCCGGGACACAGAGAGCTCCCCGAAATTTATAAGGAGACGGGTCAACCGGTTATAATGCCGGGAAGTATGGGAACTTCTTCTTATATCCTATCCGGAATCAGAGCGGGATCACCCTCTTTTTATTCAACGGCTCACGGAGCGGGAAGAAGAATGTCGAGAACCAAGGCGAAGAGAAAGTTTTCAACCCAAAGTCTTTTTGAGTTGATGAATGAGAAAAATATATTGGTGAAATCGAAATCGAAAAAGGGAGTGGTTGAAGAAGATCCACGCGCTTACAAGGATATCGATGAAGTCGTCGATGTCGTAGCCGGGGCGAGGTTGGCCAAAAAAGTAGCCAAAGTAAAACCGTTAGCAGTAATAAAAGGAGAATAATATGACTATAAAAGAGATATACGAATTAGCGATAAAAGAAGGTAAAAAAGCCGATTTCAGAGGTGAAAAAGAGATAAACAGAAAACTGAAAGAAGCAAAAAAAGCATACGAAAAGCTTTCCGAGAAAAGAAAAAGTTCTTTCGACAAGGAGCGGTTGAAAAATCCCTACAGCGATACCAGAATTCTGCACGGAGATCCGGATAAAAAAGTAGAAAAGATTTTAGTGGGAATCGACATCGACGGAGAAGAGCTTCTTTTGGCCGACAAGCTGGGAGTCGATCTGGTTATTTCTCACCACCCGAGAGGAATAGCCTTGGCCGGACTGGATGACGTTATGGATTTGCAGATTGACGTTTTAGCTCAATACGGAGTTCCGGTAAATATAGCGGAAAAGCTCTTAAAGAAAAGAATCAAGGAAGTTTCTCGGGGACTTTCTCCGGGAAATCATCAGCGAGCCGTCGATACGGCTTCACTTTTGGATATTCCCTTGATGTCGATTCATACTCCGTGCGACAATCTGGTTGCTCGCTTTGTCGAGAAAAAATTGAAAAAAGATGATCCGAGACTACTTAAAGAAGTTTTGGATTCACTTCTCGAGATAGAAGAATACAAAAGAGCCGAAGAGCTCGGAATCGGCCCCGATATCTTTGTCGGAAGCAAAGAGAATAGAGCGGGAAAGATAGTTCTCAGCGAGATTACCGGAGGAACGGAAGGCTCTCCCGAGATATACCGCAAATTAGCGGATGCGGGAGCGGGAACGGTCATCGGGATGCATATCTCGGAAAAACATCGTGAAGAGGCTCAGAAGGCGCACATAAACGTGGTTATCGCCGGACATATGTCTTCCGATTCGATCGGTGTAAATCTCTTTTTGGATAAATTGACGGGTCCGGAAATAATTCCTTGCTCGGGACTTATCCGACATGCGAGAAATAAATGAAAAACAATCAACTGAAGATATTTCTAATTGAGCTTTTATTCTTCTCGGCAACCCTTCTTTTGGGAATTGCGGTGGCGGTCAATATCGAAGAGTTGATTCAAGCGGCTCATGCGGAAAACGGTGGAAATGAAGAGTTGATTTCCGCTCTTTCGTTTTTAGTTTACTTCGTAATCGCCACCGGTCTCGTATTTTTAGTCTCCAAAAGTGAAAAATTAAAAAAGAAAAGGCTACTATTTTTTAGGGTCGCCTTTTTATTTTCAGTAGCTTTCGGATCACTTATAACTCTTTCCGTTTTTTTAGGGGAGTTGATTTCTTTGTTTTTGATCATAATTTTACTTCTTTTATGGAAAAGAAAGCCGGTAATTATTCTTCATAATCTACTCATCGTTTTTTCGATTGCCGGAATAGGGGCGGTGATGGGAGCGATGCTGGATACTTTGGCAATTGTCTTCTTTTTGGTTTTATTTTCAATTTATGATGTGATTGCGGTTTACAAAACCAAGCATATGGTTAAAATGGCGACCGAAATGATTAAAACCAAAGCGATATTGGGACTCATAATCCCTTCGTCTTTCGGTGGTCTTTTTGATAATTTGGAGAAAAAAAAGAAAAAAGAATTTATGGTTTTGGGCGGTGGAGATTTGGCTTTTCCCTTATTTTTAGTGGCGTCGGTGGCGATAAGTTACGGAATAAATCAGGCATTAGCGGTAGCTTTTTTCAGCACGATGGGACTCTTCTTCTCTTTCTTCTTTTTTATTACTCAAAAAGAGAAAAAACCGATTCCCGCCCTTCCTCCGATTGCTCTTTTTTCAATCTTGGGATACCTGATAACAACTCTTTTTATCGGTTGAAGATTGACAAAAAAGAAAATAGTCATTATTCTTTTAGCACTGAAGGGAGGTGTCTCAAGTGGGTATTGAAAACGGAATGATCAAGTTTCTTTCCGAATTGCAGATGATGAAGAGGAAAAAGAGAGAAGGGTTGAGAACCGAGGGGGTTGAGCGGCCGGGAAGCATAGCGGAGCACTCGTTCATAGTTGCTCACCTGGCGAGAATAATCGCTCATTATGAAGGAGCCGATATCGATAAATGCATCAAAATGGCTCTTTTTCATGATCTCGGAGAGGCCCGAATTGGTGACGGAGATAAAATTAATAAGAATTATTGTGGCCGGCAATTGGAAGCCCAAATGAAGGCGATTGAAGACGGATCATCTCGCTTGGAAGAAGAGCTGTCCCGAGAAATGGTGGAGCTTTTCAATGAAAAAGAAGAGAGGAGAAGCTTAGAGGCGAGAGTCGTTCAGGACGCCGACTGGCTGGAGGCGGCTCTCCAAGCGAAGATATATCTCGAAAGAGGTTATAAAGGTTTCCAAAGATGGATAGTCAGTGTAGAAAAGGCGGTTACGACCGATACCGCTAAAGAGATAATAAGAAAATTGAAAGAGACCGAAGGGTTCGTCAGTTGCTATTTGGAGGAAAAAAAAGAGTGAGCTGGAAACAGCTCACTTTTTGCTTACCATCTTCACGGGCACTATTTTTAGTCATTATTGTCGGAAATTGTCTTCACCATGTAACTGTCTTCAAGTTCGTAGCCGTTTTTTCTCCAGTAAACTCTGGCACCGACGCCCGATATTACGGTAATCTTATCGGTCGGAGCTAACTCTTCCGCTCTTCGGACAAGTTTTTTACCCAGTCCTTTGTGTTGCGGAGAGGTTTCCAAAACTTCTCCGTTTTTGATTATTGTCTGTTGTCCGTAAGTATGGATTTCTCTTATTATCGTCGAGTTTTGAAGAACGGGAGGGAAGGGATCGGCCGGAATTCTCATTCTGAGAAGGCTGAATAGCTTGGTTCTCTCTTTGTTTTCAAAAGTTAAAACTATCTCTTCCCCTTCGGAAGCTTCGTACCTTTCTTCGAAGATCTCTATATCTTCATCCGGGTCGTAGTCGTCCTTAACTTCCCTACAACGAATACAATCACATCTCCAACCTTCATCTTCAGCTTTTTCTGCGATTATCTCTCGCATATTGGAAGTTCCTCCCCCGGCGATTACGTATTGTGAAGGAATGTCCCTTATCACTCTTTGAACACGAACCCAATAAGGAAGCTCTCTTTTTATCTTTGAAAGAAGGTCGATTAGCTCCTGATTGGTATAAGGCGTATACTCCCCTTTTTTATAGAGATCGTAAAGAGGAGCTTCCTTAAGCACCATACAAGGATAAATTTTTAAAAAGTCGGGCTTAAAACGGGAATCTTCAAAGATAATCTTCATCATCTTCAAGTCACGCTCAAAATCGGATCCGGGCAAATCGGGCATCACTTGATAACAGACCTTGAATCCGGCATCTTTGAGTAGTTTGGTGGCCCGGACGGTTTCTTCTACCGAGTGACCTCTTTGATTTTTATCCAAAACGTCGTCGTATATCGACTGAACTCCGATTTCGACCATCGTTACCCCCAATTTTCTCAAGTGGGCAATCTCTTTTTCATTTATGTAATCGGGCCTGGTTTCAATGGAAAGGCAGACCAATTTATGCTTCGCCGTTTCGTTTTCTTTCTGAGCCGCACTTAGAGTTTCAGCCGGTTTACGGTTAAGAGCTTCAAAGCATTTCTTAATGAAGTTTTCTCGATAATCTTTTTCGTAATGAGACCAGGTTTCTCCTATTATCCGTAATTCAATCTTATCGGTCGGATGACCGGTTTTTTTAAGTGAAGTTAGCCGATTTTCAATCTGTTTTTGAGGATCGTAATTGCTGTATTTAGCTCTCATTACCGCCGGTTCGTCATCCAAGTAACTTTTCGGTGCTCCTTCTTGAGTCGGACAATAGATACATTCTCCGGGACATTCGTATCCTTCGGTCAAGATGGAAACGTTAACCACTCCGGATAAAGATCTAACCGGTCTTATTCGAAGAACCGCTTCCAGTCTTTTATCTTCAACCTCCAT
The DNA here is from genome assembly GCA_964573145.1 of uncultured Candidatus Saccharibacteria bacterium. Classification (GTDB taxonomy): domain Bacteria; phylum Patescibacteriota; class Minisyncoccia; order Minisyncoccales; family PWPS01; genus PWPS01. Next base: position 365 of record CAZNIM010000031.1, on the reverse strand, counting down.
CTTTTGATATTCTTCTATCAAAGAGATGTTGGGAGGACAGTCGACTCCGCCGTGCTTTTTACAAATTTCCCTTTTGGTTTTGTCGACTATTTTTCTGGAAATTTTATCTTTTTCCAGAAGATTTTTTACTATTTCTTTTGCTAAATTCATAAGTTTTATTGGTGGTTCATTATAGCCCATCAGTCTTTTTATTAAAAATAGATAGTTTAGCTTATTATAACTTGTTTAAGCTGAAAGTTGTCGGTTGTGGGTTGCGAATAATTGTTTAGTTGTTTATTAAACCAAATCTTTATGGGCTCAAGTTGTCGGTTGAGAGTTAAAGGTAAATGCTTAGCAGTTAAATCTGCATTGATTACCGATTATGG
>CAZNIM010000030.1:0-8132 GCA_964573145.1 uncultured Candidatus Saccharibacteria bacterium | reverse complement strand
TTAAAAGATATAAGATGGGAGTCGGTTAAAGAAAATCTTTTGGATATTCTTTTCCCCAAATTCTGTTTCGGTTGTAAAAGGGAAGGTTTTTATATTTGTGGGGATTGCAGTATTTTTCTATCCGAAAACAGTTTGGTTTGTCCGGTGTGTGGCGACTCTTCTTACACCGGAAAAAGGCACAAAGGTTGTGGTAGCCGGTATGATATCGACGGACTGACGAGTCTTTGGGATTACGAAGGGGTGATAAAGAAAGCGATAATCGATATTAAAAGCAACAATCATTTTTTTGTCGGCAGAAAGCTGATCAGAAGAGCTTTCTTTGAATTTATCGGTGAGGATGATAGATTTATCGACTTTCTCAATTTTTTATTTTCCGATGAGACTCGGATAAGTTACGTTCCCGAGTATCCCGACAAGTCGATTTTAAAATTTGAAGAAGATGTAAATCAGGCGATGAAGATAGCCGAAGGATTGGCGGAGGTAGCCGGCAAAGAGGTAGTCCGCACTTTGGAAAAAACAAAAAAGACCGAGAAGCAATCCGAACTGAAAAAAAGTGAAAGATTAAAAAACGTAAAGGGGTCTTTTGAGGCTAAAGACGCAAAAAGATATTCAAAAATAGTTTTGGTCGACGATATTTTTACCACCGGAGCAACTATGAGAGAGTGTGGAAAAGTGATAAAAAGATCCGGGGTAGAAGAGGTTTGGGGCTTTACTTTAGCCAGAACAATTTAACCAATGACAGATTTTATAAAAAAAAGTGACGGCCGGTATCCGGAAAGACTTAAAAGCATCGACGATCCTCCGGAAAAATTATATTTTAAGGGCTCTTTTGATGATCAAATATTTAACAATTGCTTGGCGGTGGTCGGTTCGAGAAGGATGACCGAATACGGAAAAAGAATCTGCACTAAGCTGGTTCGTCGGATATCTTCTCGGGGAATAACGGTAGTCTCCGGATTCATGTACGGAATCGACGCCACGGCTCACCGGGCGGTGGTTTCGGTCGGAGGAAGAACGATTGCCGTCATGCCTTGTGGAATAGACAGAATTCATCCTCGATATCAAAAAAAGTTATATAAAAAGATAATTGAAAAAGAAGGGTTGATAATATCCGAATACCCGAAAAAGAAAGCTCCACAGAAGTGGGCTTATCCGCAAAGAAACAGGATAGTCGCCGGCTTGTCGCAAGCGACACTGGTGGTTCAAGCGGCAAAAGAGAGTGGCTCTTTAATTACCGCTGATTATGCGGAAAAGTTCAACAGGAAGATTTTTTCGGTTCCCGGTCCGCTGACCAGCAAGGTTTCTTTGGGGACCGCCAAGCTGATAAAAGAGGGAGCGGAGATAGTAACTTGTGCCGAAGACATAATCGATTTTTACGGCCCCAAGCAGGGAGAGATCGATTACCAAGGTAAAAAACCGGTCGGAATGAATTTAAACGAAAAAGAAAGAGAGATAGTGGAAGCTCTTAACGACGAACCATTGGAGGCGGACAAGATATCGAAAGTAATCGGACTACCGATAAATAAAACCGGAACAATTTTATCCACGATGCAACTTAAGGGGTTGGTCGAAAAAGAGGCTAATAAATATTACAATAAATTTTAATTTATGTTTAAAAAAGTGAACTCAGCCGCTTATTCCGGACTGAAGTCGATCGGAATCGACGTAGAGATAAACACTTCCAAAAAAGGGCTTCCCGGCTTCGATATCGTCGGGCTCCCCAGTAAAGCGGTCGATGAAAGTGAAGAAAGGGTGAAAAACGCAATAATGAACTCCAACGTTGAGCTTCCCTCCAGGAAGATAACCGTAAATTTAGCTCCGGCCGACGTTCCCAAAGAAGGATCTTTTTACGATTTGCCGATTGCCGTCGGAATTTTAGCTTCGTCTCTTCGATTCGAGATACCCGAAAAGAGTCTTTTTTTCGGAGAGCTTTCTCTGGACGGGTCCTTGCGTCACACCAAAGGAGCTTTACCTTTGGCGCTTTATGCAAAAAGTGAAGGATATAAGAATATATTTTTACCGGAAGAGTCGGCCAACGAGGCGGCGGTTATAAAAGAGATCGACGTTTACCCGATAAAAGATTTGGATCAGCTGATAAGCCATCTCTTGAAAAAAGCAACGGTCGAACCGACCGAGTACGAAATTAAATCCCAAAAAGAGATTGAGCCGGAATTCGATATGAGTGAAATTTTAGGCCAAGAACAGGTTAAAAGAGCGGCGGAAATAGCGGCCGCCGGAGGACATAATCTTTTTATGATCGGCTCCCCCGGGTCGGGAAAAACGATGATTGCCAGGGCCGTTCCGGGAATACTTCCTCCACTGAGCGATGAAGAATCTTTGGAAGTGACCAAGATATATTCCATATCGGGAAATACTTCTCCGGGAAGCGGATTAATAAGAAAAAGACCGTTCAGGGCACCTCATCACGGAATATCCAAAGTGGGACTGATTGGAGGAGGGAGCAGGCCGAAGCCGGGCGAGGTTACGTTGGCTCATCGCGGGGTGTTATTTTTGGATGAGTTCAATGAATTTCCCCGATCGGCGTTGGAAGCGATGCGCCAACCGCTCGAAGACGGAAAGTTGACCATCTCAAGAAGTAAAGAGAGAGTTAGCTATCCGTCTGGATTCATGCTTATTTCTTCGAGCAACCCTTGTCCTTGCGGTTATCTTTTTCATCCGGAAAAGGAGTGTGATTGCACCCCCAGGCAAGTTAAAAGATATCAAAAAAAGATCTCCGGTCCGATACTGGACAGAATCGATTTGCACGTGGAAGTTCCTTCCGTCGATGTTGAGAAGCTGAAGAGAGAAAGAAGGGCCGACGACAATGAAAAATCAAAAGAGATAAGAAAAAGAGTGATTGGAGCCAGAAAGATTCAAGAAGAGAGATTTAAAAGTGAAAGTATCAGAACCAATGCGGAAATGAAAAACAGACACGTCAAAAAGTATTGCAAGATTCCGGAAGAGACGGAAGAGATGCTGTCGAAAGCTTCTTCCAAATTCAATTTATCGGCCAGAAGCTACTTCAAGATGATTAAAGTGGCTCAAACGATAGCCGACTTGGAAAAAGAAAAGGCGATAAAGTCGGAACATATCGGTGAAGCTCTACAATATCGAGCCAAAAACTCCGATGACTTTTCTTTTTAAGCTTTTAATCAAGTAAATGACCGAAGAAAGAATAAAAATCGGAAAAAAAGGGGAAAGTGAAGCGGTGAAGTATCTAAAAAATAACGGCTACGAGATAATTGATAGAAACTTTCAAAAGAGATACGGAGAGATAGATATAGTGGCTCAAAAAAACAAAGAGTTGGTTTTTGTCGAAGTCAGATCCAAAACCGGATTCGAATTCGGCCTGCCGGAAGAGACGGTCGGAAAAGAAAAAAAGAGGCGACTGATGAAAAATGTAAAGTATTATTTAAAATATAATGATTTTGGTCTTCCTTACAGGATCGACGTTATCGGAATAGTTTTTAATAAAAATAAAGAAGTCGAAAGGTTGAAGCACTATAAAAATGTGACTCTTTTTTGAAATCCGTTGATGTTTTAGGCCGTTTGTGTTACACTTGGCTCTTGAAAGGAGGAATGCACATTGCTAAAAGGAAGTATTCATCTGTTCTTAGTTGTTCTTATCTTTTTCGGAATCGGAATGCTGATGAGTGAGTTCATAATACCCGAACCGGCCGAAAGGATAACAGTTTTTGAAAGGTTTTCACAAGGTGAAAAGGCCGATCAAAGAACCGCCAATATAGATGAAGCGGAAGCGAGACCTACAAGTGAAAATGTTGTTTACGGAACCGCAGAAAACAGTTATTGGCCTCAACGAGAGGAGAGAGAAACAATCACAGTTACGGCAACGGCTTATTACGGACCGGTTCGAGGTCAAAGAAATTACACGACAGGATCATATGCCGGAGATATCAGACTTAACGGCGACGGATTAACAAAAACCGAAAAAGAGGCGCAAGTGGGACATATTGCAAGTGATTGGAATGTTTTACCCAGAGGAAGTGAAGTTTATGTTCCCGGTTACGGGAGAGCGGTCGTAGAAGATATAGGTGGAGCGATTCAAGGCAAACGAATTGATCTCTTTATGGGATACGGTGATCAGGGATTGGAAAAAGCCCTCGCATGGGGGATAAGAGAAGTAGAAATCGAAATAATCGATTTAAAGTAACAAGGCGGGGAAGTCCCCGCTCTTTTTTTAACTTAAACAACTTGACATTTTCTCAAAATTTGATATAAAAAAGAAGCAGGAAATCCCTGCCTAATTTTGTTCATTGACAATTTATAAAATTGAAATAGAAAGGAGAGATAGTAATGAGAAGATTAATTGTAGTTTTGGCTTTTGCACTTATCTTAATAGTAAGCTTTACTCCGATAAGACGTGGAGAATTGGGGTTTCACATACTTCTTTCTCCTCTTGAATTGGAAGAAGGTCAAGAAGTCACTTTGCTGGAAAATAATCCGACCGAATACCGGGATAAAAACACCAGCTTTGAAAGAGTTTACCTGATGGCTGACGAGTTTTCCGACAGAAACGGATGGCGGCCCTATCCCTGGGGTCAAGAGATATTCGGCGGAGATCCCGATTTTTTATCGGATAATACGGTTGCCAGAAGCGGAAATCGCAGCTTTAAACTGATAGGAGATTCGGTTGACGACGTCGGAGCATTGGCCGTTCCGGGCTACTACGACAAGCCCAAGGTTGAACCCGGCGAGGTTTATTACCTTAGTTTTTGGATTAAGTACGACTTTGAAAAAGGTGAGGGTATCAGAGTGTTTCAACAATTTTTCATTCATGGAGACTATTGGTATCCGCGATACGCCGTTTACGGCGATTTCATCACCGGCTCAAGTGACGGTGAGTGGGTTCAAGTAGGACTTCTGGCTCGTGCTCCACGGGGAGCGGTCAGAGGCGATCCGGTCATCTTGATGTCCGGTAAAGGTGTACTCTGGGTTGACGACGCATATTTTGGAAAGGCTAAAATTGAATAACTTAGAAACGGAGGTGAAATCGGATGAAAAAAATAGGAGTAAAATCCTTGAAAGATGCCTTGTACTTTACGCTGATCGGAACAATATTTTTCTTCATCGCTTTTCTTTTTTACGGAGCGATTTATGAAATGGTAACCGGAAGCCCGCTTTTCAGACCGATAGTTATACCGGGACTGGTAATCGATTTACAGTTTCCGAATCTTTTAAGGCTTTCCGTCTTTTTAATGTACGGAGGATCTTTGGGCATCTTCATTATGGGGATGGCCGGTCTCTTTTACAAAGAGAAGAAGGATTATTACGGAAAAGAGACCACGGAAGATAGAATGGTTTCGGTGATTGTTCCCGCTCATAATGAAGAAAATGTAATTGAGAATTTGATCAGTGATTTGTTGAGGCAAAGCTATTCGAATTTTGAAATTCTGGTAGTTTGCCACAATACGACTGACGGTACGGCACAAATAGTTGAAAAGATTGAAGATGAAAGAGTTAGAGCGGTAAAGTACAACTCGAGAAGTTCGGGTAAAGCTTTGGCGCTAAACAGGGGATTTGAAGAATCATCGGGTGAGATAATAGTTCACTTTGATGCCGACAACAGGATAAAGGATATTGATTTTTTATCCAAAGCGGTCGCTTACTTCAACGACCCGAAAGTCGATGGCTTGCAGACCGGATTGAACGTAAGTAATCCGAACGGATCATTTTTAGCCGTGCTTCAAAAGGTAGAATTCGAATTATTTTCGATGATCGCTTTGGCCGGCAGAGAAAGACTGGGTCTTTCCTGTATTTTAGCCGGAACGGGAATCGGAATGCGAAGGAGCACGATTAAAGAGATGGGTGGCTGGAATAATTCTTTAGTGGAAGACTTCGAGCTTTCCACCAGACTCTCATTTGCCGGTAAAAAGATTGTTTTTGCCGATAATCTGGAGATTTACGACGAAAAACCGACCGACTGGTCAGCTCTTTTAAAGCAACGTAGCCGCTGGTTTAAGGGGCATCTGCAAGTGGGTTGGGATAATCTTCATAACCTGGGAAACCCCTTCGATTATCTTTACCGGATGCTCAGTTTTTCGGTAATGGCTTGGTGGGCTTCGCTTTTCCTTTATATCTTTTACATCATGACCGGCCAATCGTCGGTCTGGGATATAGGAAACGAAGTCTGGATTTTATGGACGATTGGATTTCAGATAATGCCGATTTTGCTTCTGTGGAAGATCGGTGGAATTAAAAAGATTTTATTCTTTTTACCACAGCTATTTTTCAGCTTTCATTGGCTGGTAACGGGAATAGTTGCTTTGAAAGTAACCTCTTGGGCGCAAACCAAAACGGTTCACGGAGCGGGATTATCGAAAAAGGAAGGTGATGAAGATGATTAAGACTTTATTGATTATACTCGTTTTGCTTTTTCTCGTTTCGGGACCCGTTTTTGCAGAAGGGGGGTATACAAAAATACCGGTTCCGGAAGAAGAATTTGAGTTTGAAAATGACGGTTTCAGATGGTACAGAGCGGAAGCGACAGAGCCGATCGAAAACGAAAATCTTATGGAATACAGAGGGATAGATTTCTATCCCGAGCCATACGCTTACGGAGAAGGAGGAAGCGATTTATCGCTTGAAGCCTTACTTTCTATTGAAGAGGTTAATTTTGTCCAGGTTAGATTTTTTCTTTACCAGGATGATATTGACTCAACCGAAATAGATCCCGGTAAAGAACAGATGGAAGAGTTGAAAAGAGTGATAAGAAGAATACACGAGACGGGTAGGGGGGTTTCTTTAAAACCCCACCTTATCGTTGATGATGACAGAATTTGGGGCGGAGAAATAAGACCGGCGAATGTTGACCGGTGGTTTGATTCTTATAGAGAAGCGATCAACTTTTATGCAGAATTTGCAGAAGAGGAAGGTGTTGAAATTTTATCGGTAGCGAATGAAATGTCCAGCATGTGGAAATACGGTAGTTATTGGCAAAAAACAACAGAAGAAGTCAGAAATGTATACAGTGGAAGTTTAACCGTTAAGATGAATAGTTGGTGGCAGGAATCTTATTTCAGATGGGTTTTGACTTTTGACTGGTTCGCGTCTCTCGACTATATCGGCATGGCTCCGTACTTTGATTTGGTAGGCAAGAGAAATCCGTCACTGCAAGAAATTAAAGATGGCTGGTATGACAGTCGTCACGGAATGAATGTAGTTTGGCAACTCGAAGAGATAAGTCGGCAATTCGAAACCGATATCATATTTTTGGAAATCGGATTCAGAAGTGCCGAAGGAACCAGCATGGAGCCCTGGAATTACGAAGAGGTTATTCCGAGAAGAGGATCCGGAACGGTTCCGAGCCAAAAGGAGCAAGCTATTGCCACTCAAGCTGTCTTTGAAGTTTTCGGAGACAAAGAGTGGGTCAAGGGAATGTTTTGGTTTTATTGGCCGACAAAAGTAGCGATAGATTCAACTGATACCAGCTGGACCATTCCGGCTAAAGAAGTTGAAGAAGTTATTTGGGAAAATTTTCGGAAAGAGTGGCAAGAGTCACTCGATTCGGAGGAGGAGGATTAAAAGCAAAGTTGAGAGGTCGCATATAAAGCGGCCTCTTTTTTATTATCACACAAATATAAAAGCGACGGATTGCCGTCGCTTTTTATCTTAACTTCATGAACTGCCTTCTTTTGGGATAAAGCTTTTCCATTATCAGTTGACACTTCTTGCACAGCTCTTTTTTATCTCTTTTTTCGTCGGGACTCAGCCAACCACCACATCGCTTACATTTTATAGCGGTAATCATACGACATCCCTCCTTTTTTAATTATACAATAATAATCTCATTTTTAGAAACAATTAATAAATTTAGGTTAAAATCTTAAATTAGCTCTTGACAAAATATTTTTTTGGGAGTATAAATTAAATAGACTTTAACAACTCTTGCACCCGCCGATAGACAGAAGCAAGAAGGAGCTATAAGAGTTAAGTTTTTCCCGAGGTAAGTTTCGGGGAGTTGGTCTATTGGCAATAAAGGTCTGATTATTAAGCGTTAATTAAAAAAATATGTCTAAAATAAAAAAGAATTCAAGGGTACTTTTTCCGCTACTGGTGGTAGCGGCGATGGCTCTTTCCGGAATTCTTCCCTTTCTTTCCGTAGGGGCGACAGT
>CAZNIM010000029.1:0-8874 GCA_964573145.1 uncultured Candidatus Saccharibacteria bacterium | reverse complement strand
CTTTTTGATACTTGTAAAGTCCACGGGCGGTATCCCATCCGTAAACTCCGTCCACCCTCGACTGAAAAAATCCTTTTTCTCTTAAGAATCTCTGCAAAGTCTCCACTGCTTCTCCTTCATCTTCATAAGCTGCCTCTTCGAAATCAAAACAATCCTTGTCCGTCATTCCGTGCCTTGCCAATATTCTTTCTATCGCTCTTCTTAGTCCTTCCGGCTCTCTTCCCGTCCTCTCTGCAATTTTGTCCAAATTTTCTTCTATTCTTTGCATCGCATTTTCTCTTCCTCGTGCTCCGGGAGTTTCCGAAACTACCGCTTGCGCGCTGATTCCGATCGCCAAAAGAAAGACGACTGCGATTAAAATCTTCTTTTTCATTTTTTTGGGTTAAATATTTATAATGACCTTTTTTAAATTATAAAGAAAAAAAAGATAATTGCAAACAGTTCCATCAGCTTGGTTTTAAGTTAAAAATTTGTTAAAATTAATTTATGTCGATTTTTTCCAAAAATAAAAAGGCTTATCACGATTACGAAATCCTGGAAGAGTTCGAGGCGGGGATCGTTCTTTACGGTCACGAAGTAAAAGCCGTCAGAGAAGGCAAGCTTTCACTTAAAGGATCTTATGTAACCGTCAGAGAAGGCGAGGCTTTTTTGGTGGGAGCACATATATCTCCCTATCAACCGAAAAATACCCCCGAAGATTACGACCCGGACAGATCCAGAAAACTCCTGCTGACCAAAAAAGAGATAAAATACCTAACCGGAAAAACGAGTCAAAGGGGGTTGACTTTAATCCCTTTAAAGGTGTATACTAAAAACGGCTTGATAAAAATCAAGTTTGCTCTTTGTCGCGGAAAGAAAAAATGGGATAAGCGAAAAAAGATAAAAGACAGAGAGATAGACAGAAACTTAAAAAGAAGAGCCAAGTATTGAGGGGGTGATCCGAATAGACGGAAAACTTTCTCGAAATGAGGCAAGCCGAGCCGACCGCCTCGAAAAACCGGTCAAATTCAAGTAAGTGCCAACTTACAAGAAAACTTGACGTTCGAGCCTGCTTTAGCATTAGCTTGAGCGTCTGCTTTTACCGCTGACGCCCGATGGGCGATAAAAGTACCATAAACTCGGGTTATGTAAGTAAAGCTGGTCACTTTGCTTATGAATAAAAAGACCTTTGATCGAAGTAGTTTCGTCCGGTCAGAAGCTTCGATCAAGAAAAAACCGGACTAAGCTTGTAGAATCGTTTCGTGAGATTTTCCGGACGGGAGGTCACACCTCCCCATCTCCACAAAAATTAATTTAAAAAAAACCATTTCGGACACAACAAGAGTAAACAAACAAATAAGAGCTAAGAAGATGAGAGTGATTACCGCCGACGGAGAATACATCGGTGTTTTGGGTAAAAAAGAAGCCTTGGAAGAGGCCGAAAAAAGAAATTTAGACTTGGTCGAGATTTCTCCCAATGCCGAGCCACCCGTCTGCAAAATAATAGATCATGGAAAGTACAAATACAGACAAAAGAAGAAAGAACAGAAAAAGAGCCAAAAATCACATCAGCCGGAACTGAAAACGGTTAAGATCAGCTTTTCAATCTCCGACCACGATATGGAAGTAAGAGTGGACAATGCTGAAAAGTTTCTCTCCAGAGGAGACAGAGTGAGAGTGGTTCTCCCCTTGCGAGGACGTGAAAACGCACTCCAAAAAACGGCCAGAGAGAAGATGAAAAAATTCTTGGCGATGGTTGAAGAAAGAGTTACGGTTGAAGTGGAAAAAGATATTGAAAAAGAACCTCGCGGATTAACAATGACATTAACCAAAAATTAATCATGAAACCGAAAACAAGAAAATCGATAAAGAAAAGGTTTAAAATAACGAAAAACGGAAAAGTTCTCCGCAGAAAACCGGGGCAAACTCACTACAGATCGAAGATGTCCGGAGAAGAAAAGAGAAAAACTAAAAAGTGGGTGGAAGTAACCGGAGCGGAAGCTAAAAAGATTAAAAAAGCAATTAGACGATAATCACCGGAAAAATCCATTAAATAAACAAATGTCATGCCCAGAGTAAAGAGAGGAAAAATTAAAAAAGCCCGCAAGAAAAAGGTAATTAAAGAAACCAAAGGTTTCAAGTGGGGAAGAAAAAACAAATACAAGGCAGCAAAAGAAGCTTTGCTTAAATCCTGGACCTACAAGTACCGAGACAGAAAAACGAAAAAGAGAGATTTTCGAAGAAAGTGGCAAACTCAAATTAATGCCGCTTGCCGCCAAAACGGAATATCTTACAGCAAGTTCATACACAAGCTGAACCAAGAAAATATCGCTTTGGATAGAAAAATCTTGGCTTCACTGGCCAAGAAAGATTCCGATCTTTTTTCACAATTGGTAGAAGAGGTTAAATAAATTTTTTGGCTTTTTCGATTATCTTAACGGTGTCTTCAAAGGGAATTAATTTTTTTGCTTCTTTGAAGGTTGTCCACCGATAATCGACGTGCTCCTCGGAGATCTTCACGGTCTCCTTTTTAGTTTCCGCTAAAAAATATATCACTATCTTGAAGACCGGTTGACGGTCTTTTTTAAATATATACTTGGTCCACTCTTTAAAATCGGGGTTAATTTTAATCTCTTTCTCTTTTACTCCCGTCTCTTCGCAAAGCTCCCTACGGGCCGCTTCCGCCGGTTTTTCTCCTTTTTCGATGTGGCCTTTGGGAAGACCCCAATAGTCGTTCCTTCCGTCTCTCGGCGGATATTTTAAAAGAAGAAAAAGAGGCTCTTTTTCTTCCATTCTGTAAACGACGACTCCGGCCGATTTTTCCATTATCATCCTACTTGAAAGCTCTTTCGAGCCATTCTTTTATATTAATAATCTCTCTTCTAACCTCATCCCTATTTTCCGCGCCGGAAAAGGTGATTGCCACCTTTCTCTCCTCTTGATTTATCTCCAAGTCAAATATAAAAAAGCCACTGTACCCATCCTCTCCCGAATCGACTTGCCCGCCGGAAAAATTATCCAACCCGTAAAAAATATTTTTATTTTGAAGTCCGGGAAAAACTCCGTAATTGATATTCGGCACCCAAACTCCTCTTGATATATCCAAAAGAGGTTTTCTGCTATTTTTTAAGTAGTAAGCCAGATAATAAAGATCGGAAGCGGTTGAAATCGACTTGTATCCCGTTTCCGGGAAAAAGAATATTTCGGTATCTTTCATTCCGATTGAAGCGGCTTTTTCATTCATCAGGGATAAAGTGTTGTCTCTTCCCAGATAATGACTCAAAATCCTAATCGCCGGATCGGAATTTTCAATCAGTGCCGGAGAAATTAAATCGATCAACCTGAAGCTTCTCCCCGGAACTATAAGATTGAATCGATCGGCACCGAGCATATATTTTCTAACCGTTATTCTTCTGGTTGATCCCATATTTTCAACAGCCACCATCGAAGTCATTATCGAGTTTATCGCATTAGCCACCCTCTTCTCTTTCGCTTTTTTTCCAAAAAGAACATGTCCGGAATCGATATCGACAACCAGCAAGGATTCAAAATTACTATCGAAAGGTTCAAAATTATCTTGATAGGGAGTAAATTTTTCATTCTCATGACTTATCACCACTACCGGTAATTCTGGTTCGACTTTTTCGTAAAGATGAACCATTTCTTCATTTCTAACCCTGACACACCCTCCCGAAACTTCAGAAACGTAAGGAACTCCGGACGGAAAATAAGCTTCTCCATGAATTAAATATTTTCCGTAAATTCGCATTGAAAACGGCATGTAAACGGAAGATTCGGTAGAAAAGCGCAAACCTTCCTTGGAGAGAATTTGATACATTCCCGAAGGGGTTGCATTCCAATTGTTCGGATCTCCCGAAGCCAATATGTTGAAACTCTCTTTATTTACTCCGTTTTCAAAATAATTTATCTTTCCGTTTACCGTATTTACTTCCAGATAATGATCGAGGTCGTCGGTAAAAAATCGATAATCGGCCATATTTTTTATTTCGAAGGGTGTAAAGCTCTTTTTTATTTCTTCAAACTCTCGTCGGTATTCATCATTTATCAATTCGAAATCAAGAGAAGAAGATAAAAGAACCGCGCTCGGCTCCGCTTCCCGGTGATAAAAATGATATTCTTTTTCATTTCTTTTCACTTCCCAATTTTCAGGAATGCGAAGACTGAATTGACCTCCGGGAAAAACAAGCTCTTTTTTCTCTTCGACAATCTCTTCGAGTCGCCCATCGATTATTCTGTAAATCGAATCGTTCAAAACAATCTTTCCCTCCTCTATCTTCAAATCATAAATATCTTTTTCGATTTCACGATTTGCTAAAAAATTATCATGATTGAGAGCAAAGATAAAATATCTCTCTTTTTCGTCGATTGTTAATTTTAAAAATGCGACTCCCAAATCATCCTTTACCGAACTCTTCAATAAAATCGCCTCCAAAGAAGCGGTCTCCAAGCTGTCATCTTGACAGTGCTCAGCCAAATTATCCGTTTGAAAACGTCCCTTTTCAAGTTGAATTCCGCAAAAAAAAGGGAATTCGGTATTTTCAATAAAAGTTTGATTAAAGACTTCCCTTGAACTTTCCTCGATAAAAAGAGGAAAGAAAACAAAAAAAAGGATCGGGACCGTTAAAATTATCTGTTTCTTTTTAATTCTCATCGCTTTTAAAAAACTTTTTCAACTCCTCTTTACTTTTGCTGTTTATGATGTTCTTTTTTTCCGCCCACCCTCTTCTCGCTTGACCTATTCCAAAAGAGATATTTTCAAGCTGATCAACGTGATGAGCATCGCTATTTATTATCATCGGAATATTCATTTCCACACACCTTTTTATGTCCGTATCTCTAAGATCGAGTCGATGCGGAGAAGAATTTATCTCTAAAACCACACCGGCTTTTTTAGCTTCATTAAAAATCGCGACCATATCCAAATCGAGTGATTCTCTTCTTTTAATCAACCTTCCCGTCGGATGGGATATTATTTTTACCAACGGATGCTTAATCGCCTTTACCACTCTGGCAGTCATCTCTTCTCGATCCATCTTAAAATTGGAGTGAATTCCGGCAATTACATAATCCAACTTTTCAAGAGCCTCGTCGTCGATATCCAAAGATCCGTCTTTAAGAATGTTAGCTTCGCAACCTTGAAATATCTTTATCTTCATCATCGCGTCAACCTCTTTTATCTCCGCCCTCTGCTTTTCCAAATCTTCGGCGTTCAGCCCGTTTTCAATTCTTAAAAATTCGGTGTGATCCGCTATTCCGATATACTCGTAGCCGAGCTCTTCTCCTCTTTTAGCCATCTCTTCTACCGTTTGTGCTCCACCGGTCCACGTGGTATGCATATGAAGCTCTCCCTTTATATCTTTTTGAGTTACCAGTTCAAGCTCTTCTCCTTTTAAATAAGCTTCCACCTCTCCTCTGTCTTCTCTCAGCTCGGGAGGAACAAAAGAAAGTCCCAGAAGTGAATAAATCTTTTCTTCTTCTCTTCCGGCAACTCTCCTTCCGTCTTTAAAAAGGCCGTACTCATTAAGCTTCATCCCTTTCTCATTTGCAATTCTTCTCAGTTTTATATTGTGCTCTTTTGAGCCGGTAAAATACTGAAGAGCCGATCCGAAACTGTTTTTTCCGACCACTCGCAAGTCGACATTGAAGCCCGATTTCAAACGAATCGAAGATCTCGTTTCTCCTTTACTCAAAGTCTTCAAAACTCCTTCATAGCCGACAAAACAATCGATGATCTCTTCCGCTTTTTTCGCCGAAACCAAAATATCAACATCTCCGACGGTCTCTTTCTTTCTTCTGAGCGAACCGGCAAAGCTTATCTTTTCAGTTTCTTTAAGTTTCTCCAATCGACTAAAAATCGCTTCCGAGTCGGAAAAGACTTCCCCCAAAAGCCACTTTCCTTCATCCTTTTTTAAAAACTCGATCGCTTCTCTTATATTTTTCTCCGTTTTTTCTCCAAAACCGCTCAAAGAGGCTATTTCACCTTCTTTTGTCGCCTTTTCCAAATCGGATAGATTGCGAACATTAAGCTCTTTAAAAAGCTTCTTAATACTCTTCGGTCCCAGTCCTTCAACTCGGAGAAGATTATCCAAATCAACCGGAAATTTAGCCTTTAAATTCTCCAAATACTCCATCTCTCCGGTCAAGATGAATTCTTCTATCTTGTCGGCAATATTTTTTCCGACTCCGTTAATTTCTTCTATTCCCTCTCTTCCTTTCTCTTCGTAAATCTCTTCAATATCTTCACTCAATTCCGATATCGAAGAAGAAGCCCTTCGGTAAGCGAAGGGTTTATAGTCTATCTCTTCCATCTCCAAGTAATCGGCAATTTTATCGAGCTGCTGGGCTATCTCTTTATTCAGCATTTAATATTTCAATATTGTTGACTTTTAATCTTTGAACTATGAGAGCCGAGATGAGAGCCGAGACGGCAACCAGTGAAAAGACGGCCGTAAATCCTATTCTCTGAGCAATCATTCCCCCGAAAATAGCCGTAAATCCGATAGCGTATCCGATAAAGGTGCTGTGCATCGCCCAAGTGAAAGATCTCCAGTCGGGGTCGACGTAATGGGCGAACATCCCGTACCAAGCGGGAACTACACAAGCTTGAGCCAAGCCTCTCAAAAACTCTATTATGAATATATGCCAAATATTGGAGGCCAGTATGTATCCGAAAGATAGAAAACTTAAGGCGACCAATCCGGCTATTAAAAAATTAACATCGTCCTCTTCTCCCTTGACCAGGTCCATAACTCTGGAAGTAAAAGGTTGAGCCGTCGACTTGGTTATCCAGAAAACTCCCGAGGCCAAACCGACGGTACCGATAGTCGCTCCGGCTATATTTTCAGTTAAAAAAATAGCAAAAACCGGACCGACGAAACCCCATCCGGATTGAAGAAAAAAATCGGAGAGTATAAAATTGACTATCAGCTTGTTGGGCTTGTGCATGAAGACTTAAGGCCGCGAAAGAGATTTTTCCAATTCAATTAGAAAGTCCTTCAGTTCCGGATCATCAAAAACTTCTTTCGCTCTCCTTATCCATAAATTATGTTCTATTTCTTCATATCCTTGCTTCCAATACTCTATTCCCTGCATCAAGTTTATCATGTGGTCGGCCTGTTTTACGAACTTGCTTTCCGGAGTAACTCTTTTCTCGTACTCTTCCCAAATTTCTCTGATCTCTCCTCCTATCTCCGCCGGCAAATCTTCAGTTAACTTTTCAATCGCTTCTTTCTCCAGCTCTTCCTTTACTCTCTTCATCTTTCTTCTCTGCTTGGTGGTCGGTCTCGTCTTTTTGGGAACCAGTGAATCGACGTCTTCCTTGGTAAACTCATCTTCTTCATCGATCCCCGCTGCATCATATGAAGTCAAATCGGGAGAATACACTTCACAGATATCATGAATCAGAGCCATTTTAATCGCTCTTTCCAAATCGAAATCTTTATCCTTTTTCATTCCCAAAACCAAAACGAGCATCGCCATCTGAAAGCTGTGAGAGGCAGTAGTTTCCGGATCTTTTATCTCGTGAAGCTTCCATCCTCTCCTTCCGTCCGCTTTAAGCTTCCCGATTTCCGATATGAAGTGAAAAATATTTTTCATCTCAATATTCAACTTTTTTAATTTTATAAACCGTTTCCACCTTGCAGGAAACCTTAACCTCTTCTCCCGTCTTCTTTCCCAAGAGCTTCTTTCCGACCAGGGATTCATCGGATATCTTTCCTTCCGCCGGATCGGCCTCCAGTGAGCCGACCAGTATGAACTCATCTTCCTGTCCGTCGGCTTCCACTAAAATTTTAGCCCCCAATCTGATCTCTTTTTTGTCTTCGGGAGGCTCTATAATTTCTGCATTTTTAATTACCTCTTTCAGCTTTACTATTCTCCTTTCCAAAAAATGAATCTTTTCTCGAAAATCAAGATATTCCGGGTTCAGGTCTTCCGAATGTAAAACACCGGGAACCTCTCCCTTGGTCTTTTCTTTTCGCTTTTCAATCAGCTTGTCCAGCTCGTCTTTTAATCGTGTGAGTCCCTGTTCCGTCAAATGATATTTTTTATTCATATCTAAAATTAAATCTCCCTTTGCTTCGGGGAGATTGAGATTAAATGCTTTGGAAATCAACAGCCCCGAAAAGCTCCGGACTTAATAAAAAGGGCTTGCTTTCGTCTCTCGATCTTCGCTAAAAACCGTTACGATGGTGGTTAAGTAATACTACCTTTTTTTAACTCTTTGTCAACCCTCGAAACCCTCTAACTCAAGTCAAAAGCGGCTAAAACTTTTTCCGAACGAGATAAAAAATTAAAAGCCTTCACTCCCTGCTTTAAATCATCGACGAAAAGAAAAATTCCTTTTTCTTTTAAAAAGTTTTGAGCGGAAAAGTCTATATTTTTTACCTTTTCTCCTTTTGCCACTATTAAAAACTTTACTTCTTCCAATGGAAACTGTTTTAAGTCTTCAACTCTGATCTTTTCGCTTTTTATATCCCAAGAAAATATCTCTCCTTTACTGCTGACAACAACACTTTCTTCATACTGCTTGTCAGCTACGCTTATCTTTTTATCTTCTTTTATTTTGATATTCATCTTTTTGCAAAAAGAAATATTGTTGACTTTACGCCTTCTCCCTTCTTAAAAACTTCGACTTCTTTCAGTTCGGCTTTTTCGGCCAAGCGGGAAAGCTCACTCTCTTTAAAAGCGTGATAATATCTTTCGGTAACCACTTCTCCCGCTTCATTCTTCCAGGGTAAAAAGATATCTCTAAGACCGATCTTTCCGCTCAGCTTCTCTTTCAGGTTTCGTCGGTAAATCGGCTTGTCGGTAGAAAGCAGATCCCAAACCGAAAGCTTCAACTTGCCTCCGCTTTTTAAAACCCTTCTCGCTTCA
>CAZNIM010000028.1:0-9383 GCA_964573145.1 uncultured Candidatus Saccharibacteria bacterium | reverse complement strand
CTCCCCAAGAAAATTCAAGAATCTCTTCAAAATTTTCAACTCCCCTATTCGATTCAATTTTGGCGATTATTTTACAACCCTCGAGCTTATCCTTTATCGCTTTTAATTGCTCCTTGGATTCGGAAAAGGATACGGCGACCATCTCAGGATTATAATCGGTTATCTTATCGGTCGCTTCTATCGACCTGATATCGAATATCACTTCCGGCTTATCACCGTCGGGAAGCTTTTTCATATTATCCTCAATTTTCTGAAGCTGCCCTTTACTGCTGTAAGCCGTGTTTATTCTGATTATGTCGACCCCTTCTTCAATCATTTTTAAAAACACATTCTCTTCAACCGAAGCCGGTCCGACGGTGGCAATAATTTTTGTTTTTCTTTTTTCCATTTGATTAGTCGTTTATTCTAAATATATCGGGATTAATCTTAATAATTTTATCATCGTTTTCTCCCGGAGTTCCTCTGCCGTCGGTATTGTTCGTCAAAACGTAAAACATTCCGTCCGGACCCTCACTAATTGTTCTCATTCTTCCAAAATCTTCTTTAAAGTGAATTAAAAAGTCATCTACATCACCGTTATCGATCCTGGCTTCATAAATTGCCGATCCGCGAAGTCCGGTGAAAAATATTGATCCGTCCCAAAAGACGGCTCCGCTCGGCGCCCAGGTGTAGTCGTCTCCGGATTGTAAAACTGGTGTTTCCATTCCTTCCTCCTCTTCATCTCCGACTATTTCCGGCCAGCCGTAGTTTTTTCCCGACTCAATCAAGTTGAGCTCATCTCTGGCTCGGGGGCCGTGTTCAGTTGACCAAAGTCTACCCTCATTATCCCAAGTTATCCCTTGTGGGTTTCTGTGTCCATAAGAGTAAATCTCGGTGTCAAAAGGATTATCTTCGGGAATCTCTCCCTGATCGGTAATTCTTAAAATCTTTCCGGCTAAAGAGTCTCTGTCTTGTGAAAGAGCGGTTTCTTGAGCGTCTCCGGTAGTTATGTAAAGATATCCGTCGGGCCCGAACTTTATTCTTCCTCCGTTATGAAATCTGGCCACCGGAATATTATCGATTATCGTTCTGTCCTCGACGAGCTCACCGTCATCAAATATATATCTCTTCACCCTGTTATCGACATCGGTCGTCATGTATATGTAGAGATATCCGTTTTCTTCAAAGTCGGGGTGCTTTACCATTCCCAAAAGTCCTCCTTCTCCGATATGATCAACTTCATCTATTACGTACTCCTCACTACCTTCACCGATAAACAAAACTCTTCCCGGCCTTTCGGTAACGAGCATCTCCTGATCAGTTAAAAAGACCAACTCCCAAGGAATTTCCAAATTGTCGACAAAAATTTCCGGCTCTTCGATATCTTCCAAGGTCAGCCCGTCTTCAACTCCCGCCGGTCTATCCTGAGGGGTAAAAAAGAGTGGAAATATCTTATCGCGCATCGAGTATCCTCCCCACGAAATTGCGGCGAGAAGCAAGATTATCGCTATTATTTTTTTAGACATGGCTTTGATATTTGGTTTTTATATATGAATTATAACATAAAAAACAAGTTTGCTTTGTTTAAAATTATTTATTTTGTTACAATTGAAAAAGAAACAATTTACTTCTTAATTAAATATGAAAAAAATAGATCGTAAAATCGCCTATTTCAGCATGGAAATCGCTATCAAGAATGATATTAAGAGTTTCAGCGGCGGATTGGGAGTCTTAGCCGGTGACACTTTGAAATCGGCGGCCGATTTATCTCTCCCGATGCTCGGAATTACACTTTTAAATAAAAAAGGTTATTTTAAGCAGGTTTTAAATGAGCACGGTGAGCAGATGGAAAAAGATGATAATTATGATACTTCACAACTTAGAGAGGTCGGTTTTACCAATGTAAAAATAGCCTCTGATACAGTTAAAATAAGAGTCTGGGAGTATGTAATAGTCGGCAGATCGGGAGGACAAATTCCGGTCTTTTTTCTGGATACCGATTTGGAGGAGAATGATGAAAAATACCGCTCACTTACCGATCATCTTTACGGCGGCGATCAACGATACAGGCTTTTGCAAGAGATTATTCTCGGTCGAGGAGGGGTCAGATTTTTGTCCGATATGGGATATGAAAATATAGAAAAATACCACCTTAACGAAGGACACGCCGCCTTGGCAACAATAGAATTAATATCAAGAATAAGACCGAAACCGCTCTCATTCGATTTTGAAAATGCCGGCGAAGAAGTTCAAAAAATAAGAAGGCAATGTGTCTTTACAACTCATACACCGGTTGAAGCCGGTCATGATATTTTCCCGATGGAGATGGTAAAAGAACTGCAACCCGACTTTCCGACCAATCTCCCCTCTTCGATCATTGAAAACGGATTAAATATGAGCAGACTGGCAACTTATTTCAGTTCATATATAAACGGAGTATCCAGAAAGCATCAAGAAGTATCGGCAGAGATGTTTCCCAATTATAATATAGCGGCAATAACCAACGGAGCCCACTCTCAAACCTGGACTTCACCGGAATTTCAGAAACTCTTCGATGAGCATATCCCGGGATGGAGAAAGTGCAGCCTTTCACTCAGAAACGCATTTAATATTCCCAAAAATAAAATAGAAGAAGCTCATCAAAAAACAAAAATGGAGCTGATTGATTATGTTAAAGAAAAGACCGGAACCGAGCTCTCTCCCGATATATTTACGCTCGGATTCGCCAGAAGGTTCGCTACCTATAAGCGACCCAACTTAATTTTCCAAAACATCGACCGACTTCTCCAGATAAACGAAGAGGTTGGAGCTTTGCAAATAATTTACGCGGGTAAAGCTCATCCCAACGACAACGCGGGCAAGGATATGATTAAGGAGGTAATTAGAATCAAGGAAGAATTGAAAGATAAGATAAAGATAGTCTTTCTTGAAAATTATGATATGAATGTAGCCAAAAAGATGATTTCGGGAGTCGACTTGTGGCTCAATAACCCGCTTCCACCCAACGAAGGTTCGGGAACCAGTGGTATGAAAGCCGCACATAACGGAGTCCCGCACTTAAGCACCCTTGACGGTTGGTGGCTCGAAGGATATATTGCCGGTAAAACCGGTTGGGCAATCGGACTGGAAACCGATTATGAGTCCGACGACTCTTTCGTGCGAGATGCCGAAGACCTTTATCAGCGCCTGGAAAAAGATATAATTCCGCTTTACTACGACCAAAAAGAAGAATGGATAGAGGTGATGCAGTACACAATAGCGATAAACGCCTCTTTCTTCAACTCAGAAAGAATGTTAAGGCAATATGCTCAAGAAGCATACTTGCAATAATTTAAGAGTTAAAAAAAGAACTCGCTCAAGAAAGCGAGGTCTTTTAATTGTTCTAATTTATTATTTATTCCAATCCGAGCTCGCCGCTTATCGATTGCATCGCTTCCAGTCCCAGCTTTATAAACTCATCAAGTTCAACATCAAAGTTTTTACAAGTCTTTATGACGTCTCTGTCCGCTCCGCGAGCAAATGAGTTTTCATCGAATCGGCGCATGACGAAATCGGCGCCGATTTTGTTTATATCTTTTTCGGGTGAAATAAGGACCGAAGCAACAATAAGTCCGGTAAGTGGATCAGCGGCTCTTATCACTTTTTCCATTAAAGAGTCTGCGTCTTTTCCGGCGTCGGGGTTGTGGGCCAGCACGGCGTCCAAAATTCTTTCATCTTCCACTCCTTCTTCTTTTAGGATTTCTATGGATTTCGGACCGTGTTTTTTCGGTTCATTCATGTAGTCGACTTCTTCCATGTCGATATCGTGAAGAAGACCGGCTACTCCCCATAAATCCTCGTCCTCGTCAAAGTAGTCAGCCATTTTGCGCATAATAGCCTCGGTAGCGATCATGTGCTTTACCGAATTCTCGGTTTTAACGTACTTTTTAACCAGTTTTAAAGCCTCTTTTCTATCAATCATAATTAATTTTCTTGATTATCATCATCTTTCTTTTTCATCGCCGGGAACAGAAGAATTTCACGTAAGCTGTGCGAATTGGTCATTATAGCCGTAAAGCGGTCAATTCCCATTCCGAAACCGGCAGTCGGAGGCATTCCGTACTCCAAAGCCTCCAAGAAATCTTTGTCCATCGGTTGAGCCTCTTCAAAACCCTTTTTTCTCATCTCTTCTTGTTCAAGAAAGCGTTCTTTCTGTTCAATCGGGTCGTTCAGCTCGGAAAAGGCGTTCAAAAGCTCCCATCCGGCGATATAGAGCTGGAAGGTGGCCAACTTGGAGCTATCCCCGTCAAGTTCTTTTGCCAGCGGCTGGTAGCCTTTGGGGTGGTGAATGACGAATGTCGGCTGAATCAGCTCTTCGCGACACTCTTTTTTAAATATTTCGTCACAAATCTCAGCTTTCCCGGCTCCCGGTTCAATGCTGATTCCTCTTTTTTCAGCTTCTTTTTTAAGCGCTTCGACATTCATCTCATCAATCTTGAGACCGGTTTTCTTTCTTATTATTTCGAAAAATTCAACCCTTTCAAAAGGAGGGCCAAAAGTAATTTTTTTATCTTTGTAAGCGATTTCATTGGAGTCAAAAACTTTTTTCACGGTTGAGGTAATCATCTCTTCGGTAAACTTCATCATATCCTTGTAATCGGCATAAGCCCAATAAAACTCGAGCATTGTAAATTCGGGGTTGTGGCTTCTGTCCACTCCTTCATTTCTAAAGCATCTGGCAAATTCAAATACTTTCTCCCATCCACCGATTATAAGTCTCTTTAAATACAATTCCGGAGCGATTCTCAAAAACAACTCACTGTCAAGAGTATTGTGATGAGTCTTAAACGGTCTTGCACTCGTTCCTCCGTAAATCGGTTGTAAAATCGGAGTTTCCACTTCCAAAAAATCATTGGCTTCCAAAAAGCTACGAAGCCCTCGGATTATCTCCGTTCTTTTTTCAAAAGCGTTTTTAACTTCTTCGTTGAATATTAAATCAAGATATCTTTTTCTGTAACGATCTTCCACCGATTGTAGTCCGTGCCATTTTTCCGGAAGCGGTCTGATCGACTTGGAAAGCATCTTGTAATCGGCCGCTTTAATCGTTATCTCCTCTCTTTTGGTTTTGAATAAAGTTCCTCTTACCTCGATAAAGTCACCGACATCGAAGCTGTTTAAAAATATTTCATACGACTCCTCCCCCAGCCTGTCTTCGGCGAAAAATCCTTGAATTTCTCCGGTTCCGTCTTCAAAGTTTATAAAGGTCAACTTTCCGTGCTCTCTCAAAGCTCTTATTCTTCCGACCAAAACGATCTCTTTTTTCTCTTTCTCCAGAATGGTGAATTTACCGAGAGCGTCTTCGATCGTATGAGTTCTTCCCGTTTTTTGTGGATAGCTATTAATACCCCATTTTTTCAGAGAGTCTATTTTTTCGATTCTATTTTTACGAAGCTCGTCTAATCTATCCATGGTTTTATGAGATTTTAACTATTTTATAAACTTTTTCTCCGGCCGGAGTTTCCACTTTTGTCTTTGCTCCCTCCGGTTTTTTAAGTAAAGCTTTTCCTATCGGAGACTGACAAGATATCTTCCCGGTGAAGGGGTTCGATTCGGTTCCGCCGACTATTTCAAACTTTTTCTTTTTCCCGTTAACCTCGACGGTTACTCTTGAGCCGATCTGAACCCAGGAGGCGTTCTTATCCCTCTTGACCACTTCGGCGTTTTTTAGGGTCTGTTTTAATTTTACGATTCGCGTTTCAACGCTGGATTGCTCTTCTTTGGCATCTTCATATGCCGCATTTTCACTCAAATCACCATAGGAAGCGGCGTGCTTTAGCTTGTCAGCCACCTCTTTTCGTTTTTCTTTTTCCAAATAGTTCAGTTCATCTTGCAGTTTCTTATAACCTTCTTTAGTCAATTTTATTTTATCTTTACTCATATTATTTTAATTATCTTGTTGCTCAAAATACCAATTGAAAACCTCAAAAGCAATCGTTCCGGAAGAGGCTCTGATTCCTTCAACTTCTTCGACCATGGCGACCAGCACGATCTCCGGATCTTCATAAGGGGCAAAAGCGGCGATCCAATTGTGATAATGACCCGGCTTGGAAATCTGAGCTGTCCCCGTTTTAGCTCCGCTGGAAATATTCAACCAACCGAGTCTTCGAGCCGTTCCTATTTCGGTCGTCATTCTCATTCCTTCCTTAATTACTTTTAAATTTTCCGGAGAGATAAAATCTTCTCTTAAAACATTGGTTTCAAAGACCTCCTCCTCTCCATTTCTGCTTACCGAATCGACTACACGTGGTTGAATAACCCGTCCTCCGTTAACCAAAGCGGCGTACGAAACGGCGACTTGCAAAGGAGTAGCCGACAGATAACCTTGCCCGATTGAGGCGTTATAAGTGTCTCCCGGAGTCCAGTTCGCTCCCATATTTTCAACCTTCCAATCCGGATCGGGCAAAACTCCTCTTTTTTCATTGGGTAGATCAATTCCGGTTCTATCCCCCCATCCGAAAAGATTCAGGTAATTTTTAATTCTTGAAATTCCGAGCCCTTCCTGGCCGTCGGCACCACCTCCCAAGCTGTAGAAATAAACATTACTCGAAACGGCGATCGCTTCTCTCATGTCGGTCCATCCGTGAGCCTGAAAGTCGAGCATTCTGGTCGGGTTGGAAGGATTCCAGGGGTTGGGAATATCAAAGTATCCGGGAGAATGTATTCTTTTTTCGGGGGTGATAATCCCTTCTTCGAGTCCGGCGGCGGCTAAAAGCGGTTTAATTACCGATCCGGTCGGATATTCGGCTTCAATCGCCCGGTTTAAAAAAACTCCGTCCCGATCAACTAAAAATTGGTTTAAAAGCTCTTTATCTCCCGTTCTGCTGAAAACATTATTGTCGTAATAAGGAAGACTGACCATCGCCAAAACTCTTCCCGTGTCGGGCTCCAGAGCAATTACCGAGGCTTTGGTGGATCCGACTTCGTCAAGAACTTCTTGAGTTATCTCAACGATATTCTTTTGAAGTTCAAAATCTATTGATAGATTCAGATTGTCACCGGGAACTACCGGGTCGATCTCTTTTCTGCTTATTAAATTACCGTGAGCATCGGTTTCGATTTGAAAAGATCCCCGCTCTCTGGCCAAGCTGTCTTCGTAATATTTTTCAACTCCCGCTTTTCCAATATGATCGTGAATCGTATATCTATTGGGGTTTTTATTCATATCTTCCCTGGTCACTTGACCGGTGTAGCCTAAAATGTGAGCCAGATAAGGTCCTTTTTCATATTTTCTCTCAATCGCTCTTTCAACCGAAATGCCGGGGAAGTTGTCTTCTCTTATCTTTAACATTATCGCCGTTTCGTGATCTATATTCCTAATCAAAACGCCGCCTCCCTCGGGCACCTCTTCTATTCTTTCTTCAAGATTCTCTCTTTCAATATTTAAAATCGAAGATAATCGTTCCATTACCTCTTTTTCTTCGGAAAAACGAGAATTAAGATGAACGTCAAAAGCGGCGTCGTTATAAACCAGTTGCTTTCCCGATCGGTCGTAAATAGCTCCTCTCAAAATCACGGCCGGTTCGATTATCGACCTGTTTCTCATCGCTATTTCCTGATAATCCTTACCCTCTATTACCTGCATCTGAAAACTGCGAGCTCCGAGAATAAAAATTATTGAAAAGATTAAAGCACCGAATGTCCTCAAAACATACTTCGGTAGTGGAACTTCAAACTTTTTTTCCGAAAGTCCCTGATTGAGCTCCTCTCTCCTGGACATATTATCCAGAAATATTTCTTGAGGCTCGACATCTCCTCCAGACCCGGAAACCTTTCCGTTAAATTCTCCCGAGGAAAGAAAATTGAACATAATTCTTCAATATCAACTTTAAAATATAAACCGATCCGAAAAATAAAAGAATATAAAAACCGAAAAAATTTGAATTCAAATCACAGAAAAGACCGGTGATCGTGGCCAAATAAAATGCATTATCTTTATTCGGGTCTTCAAAAAGAGCATAAAAAACGGTAAAAAGAAAAAGGAGATTGGGAATCATAACGGTCGGAAAAATTGCCGATAAAAATCCGAACTGAAAAAGAAAAAGGGCGAATGTGAAATATATAAAAAGAAGAATCCTTTTCACCTTAAAAGTCGGTTATTATAAATAAGATATTAAAGTCGGAAATTCCAAAGCCGGGATTTATTGTCGCGCTTTGAAAGGCTTCCACGTCATCCCGAATCACCTCTTCTATTTCTCCGATAAAGATTCCGCCGGGATAAATTCCTCCTCCCGGAAAGCTAACCACCATGTCTCCCTCTTCAATCTGAGCTTCTCGATCAACCATCTCCAATCTGAGCTGATTGTCAGCGGATATTACTCCCAGAGAATTCTCTCTGTCTTGGACCTCGGCTTCAAACTCCGAATCGGGATGAGTTATTAATCTAATATGTGAAAAATCGGGCAAGGCCTCGGTTATCTCTCCAACCAGAGCTCCGGATGAAGTAACAACCGGCATCCCTTCAAAAATATCATCCTCTCTTCCTCGAGAAATAATTAACTGATCCCCTTCCGTAGCTCTCCCGACAACACGCCCATCAACAAGATTAAAGTCACTGCTGAGATCAATCTCGAGAGCCGTTCTCAGTTCATCAACCTCACCCTCTTTCCTTCTCAAACGAACAATTTCGGAAAGTAAAATATCACGATCACTGCCTTCAATCTTATCCGGGTGAAGAGATATTCCCCGAGACCAAAATGCGGCTCTCAGTGGAGAAGATATCTTTAAAAATCCATTCCGAAAATAATCCCCCGCTCCGGTGAAATTAAAAAAAAGAATAACTATTATCAAAAAGAGCAAAAAAAGCTTAACCCTGCTCAGGGGCTTTGATGTAATATTCATTTGTTGAATTATATCAAAATTTTCCTAATAAAAAAATCGCAAGCGGGAAAGCACGATTTCATAGAGTTACTTCAAAGCCTCCGTAAGGCGACCACCTACTCTCACGGAGACAAAGCTCCATTACCATCGGCCCTGGAAGATTTCACTGCTGTGTTCGAAATGGGAACAGGTGGAGCACTTCCGGCATAGTCGCCTTACACAAGCTTCGAAGTTACTTGAATGCTTACCGATTACGATTTATCGTAAACCGTTCAAGGTTTAAAAATATAATGAACACTAAATACTAGCCAAAACATGCACTTGATAAATTAGTACTGCTCGGCTCAACGTCTTACGACGCTTACACCTACAGCCTATCAACCTTGTCATCTTCAAGGTATCTTTGAATCCTAATCTTAGGGTTGGCTTCGCGCTTAGATGCTTTCAGCGCTTATCCATTCCGAACTTAGCTACCCGGCGGTGCTCCTGGCGGAACAACCGGTAAACCAGAGGTTCGTTCATCCCGGTCCTCTCGTACTAGGGACGAC
>CAZNIM010000027.1:8342-9602 GCA_964573145.1 uncultured Candidatus Saccharibacteria bacterium | reverse complement strand
CTTTTGATTTGATTTGCTGCCACCTTTAACATTTTATTAATACTCATTATTTTCCTCCCTTTCATCTAAAAATTCCTGAAATTCATCAATAAATCATTCCATTCCTTCGTTGCTTCTAGAGCCGTCCATCTATTATAATCTTTTAAAACTTCTGCCGCCACATGCGCCGGGTAGTTATGACTGTATATTTTTTCTCTGTTTTCTTCTAATACTTCTTTACATTCTTCTCGTTCTTCCTCCACCTCCTTTTCGAATTCATCTATATATTGCCAGAGTTCTTTTTCATATATGTTCCTCCCGGTCCTTAAATAGCTGACGAATTTTTCTTGAATAGTTTTGGGTATTTCGTCTGAAAATTCTTCTATAAAACCATGTTCATCTATTTCGAGATCTGATAATGCTTTAATTATCACTAAAGAAGGGTCCTTAGTTTTTATCCTTTCGATTAGTTTCTTTTTAGCTCCATCCATAATGTGTTCCAATTTCAATAGTTCATTCTTGTCCATAGCAATTTCCCTACCCATAAATATTGCGCCCGGGACTCGGTTTTCTAAATTTCTTACC
This sequence comes from uncultured Candidatus Saccharibacteria bacterium, assembly GCA_964573145.1. Lineage (GTDB taxonomy): Bacteria > Patescibacteriota > Minisyncoccia > Minisyncoccales > PWPS01 > PWPS01. The sequence continues at coordinate 9,038 of CAZNIM010000027.1, read as the reverse complement.
AATTCTTCCTCGCCGACAGTACAGTTTAATATCCTATCAATCATACAATAACAACCTTCCCTTCGTATTCGTAGTCGTCTTGTTTATTTTCTAATATATAATGTATAGCTTCCCAATTTAGTTCTGCCGATTTAGCATCTTTTTCAAAGGCGTTTTTCACTAAAGTTTTTGCTCTTTTTGCTCCCGATAATACTTTTTTAGGTATGAAGTTGTTCTGTGAATAATAATTTACATAATCCCTTAAAGCGACATAAATAATAAAGTACCTGGAAAACCAGTCCTGGCATTTCTGGTCCTCTGAAAGGGTGTGAGTTATTCTTATCCTATTATTCCCCCGTAATTGGGCCTTAATCTTCTTCACAAGTTTATGCTTACCTCTATCAACGATAGTCTTATTGATCTTATTTAAGTATGTCTCAGCTGTGCTGACAGCCCTCTTACCATATGAGAAAGAGTCTAATTCGTCGAGTACTTCCCAGAGGTCTGAACAGGCAGCCATAGCTATGGCTGCTTGTTTAAACATTTTCTTTTCTCCGCTCCTTACATACATTATCCCAGCTCCTTTAAGACTTCCATGTATTTTTCTCTGTCATTACCGACATAACTAACTAAATTAAACATGTTGTTATCGTTAGCGTACTGCATAATCGCCTTTCTCTCTAAGAACATATTGAATTTACCTGTTTGTCTAATTTC
>CAZNIM010000027.1:0-8242 GCA_964573145.1 uncultured Candidatus Saccharibacteria bacterium | reverse complement strand
ACCTCCTTTTAAGTCTTATCTACAATCTGACCATTTTCGATAAAGAACACATTCTCGAAATTATGTTCTCCGAAACAGGCAACGCCGCCGATAACAGGTACTACGCTACTTATTTCTGATAGAACTTCAGCAAACCTCTTTTGACCTTCCTCATCTAAACCATAAACTTCATCGATAAAACCTGAATCGATTTCAATAGACGATAGTTCAGCAAAAGTCTTCCTAAATCCCAAAAACTCAACGGCTAGGGCAATCCTTGTCCTCTCGCCTTTAGAAAAGCTACTAAAAGGCATGGGTTGTTTTTTACCGAATTTTAAGTCATAAAATTTCATATCTAACGGGTTATTGCTTTGGTAATCAGTTGAAAACTCTACTGAGAAACGGCCATCAGCAAAATCCCTTAAATATTTATTGGCATTATATTCTAGTTGGTCCAAAAACTCTTGTATCATAAAATGAGGAGCGCCGGTCCTGGAATATATGTCACTTAAATTATTATGACTAACATATTCCTCTTTAACTTCTTTTAACTCTTCATTAGCCTCTTTTAAGTTTTCTTTATTCTCTTTTAAATCCTTTTCGTTCTTCTCATAAGCGTCAAACTTAGATTGTAAATCAGGTATTTTATTATTGGCAACTTTTAATTTCTTTTTGGCATCTTTTATTTTATCTTCGTCCGGAATCTCGCCTTTTGGCTCTTCCTTTTCTAAAGCATTCTCATATTTAGCATGAGCTTTTTCGGGTGTAATATCATAAGGATAGTTCTTATTAAACTCTTTTACCTTCTGATATTCTTTCGCTTTCTTTTGATTCTTAAGGGATTCTTCTAGAGTTGATTCGTCTAATAAATCCAATGCGGCTTCTAATTGATCTTTTTCCTCGGATAACTCATTGAATTTCTTTTCCGGCAAATCTTTTACTTCTTTCTTTTTGTTCTCAAGTTTTTCTATCTCTTTTTGGTAATGTTCAATCTCATCTTCGGGATTTTTAAACTCATGTCCACATTTAGGGCATTGACCATCTTCTACCAGGCCGATGCGTTCTTTTAGCGTATCAATTTCATTATCTATTTTATCGTTTTCTTTTTCTATTTTCCGGTTTTCTTTCTCGACTTTTTCTATTCTTTCCTCTTCATTTTCGATAAGTTTTTTAACTTCCTCTAATCTTTTTTCGAATTTTTCTCTTTCTTTTTCCTGTTTTCTGATCTTTTTTTCTAATTCCTTTATCTTACCCTCTTCATATTCTACGCCAGGGTCGTCTATATATTTTATTTTATCCCATTCTTCGATATAATCTTCTATATCGTTGTATTTCTTAATAGTCTTCTGGGCTTTATCGTATTCTTTTTTCTTATGAAGCTTAGTAGACCATTCATCTACCTTATCCTCATATTTTTTCTTGAAATTTCTCATCTTATCTAACTTCTTTTCGATTTTATTCTTATCAACCTTGTCCAACTCTTTCTTGATTTTATTAATCATTTCTTCATATATTTTAATACTTGATTCTAATTCTATCTTTCTATCCTTAAGAGAAGACAAAATATCTTTATTTTTCTTCTCATATTTTTCGAATTTGATAACATCGATGAAATTTTTAATTATATCATACATACCTTTGCTTGTGCTCCTACAGAACGAGCCTAACGAGTATCTGTGGTCCTCTGTTTGCACTTTACATACTAAGTGTAGGAAAGCCTCCTTATTCACAGGAAACACCTTTTTAAACGCTTCCTCGTGGTCTTTATTATTGGTTGAGTCAACCACCGGCTCGCCATCTTCTAGTAATGTAAAATTAGTTGATTTGGTAGTAAATTCCCTAACGGCTTCATAGTTACCATCTTTTTCGAACTTTACCGAAACCCTACCTGATTTAGTTCCTCTAGTTGGAGTGGAATCCAAAGTCCAGTCGGTATAACCATATAGACAAAAAACTATCGCCCATAAAAACGATGATTTGCCGGCACCATTGTCACCAGTTAATATAAAACTTTCTCCAACAGGTGGTAGTAATGTTTCGTTTCTGGCATTTCTAAAATTCCTTAAATTGATTTCCTTAACCCTCATTTTCTACCTCCTTTTTAACTCTTTGATGATATTCCATTATTGAATCAGGATCTTTCTCATAAGCATCACACGCCGTCAATATATAATCTTCATGTGTTTTATTGGATAATGTCACCTTTTCTCTTTCTTTATTCTCTACTACTAGATTAATAATTAATTTATTGGCATCAGAATAATGTTCTCTGATTTTTTCTATTAATTCCTCCCTTTTTGTTTCAACCCTTACATAAGAATGTTCAGGATAATCTATAAAAGGGTCTTGGTCATGTTCGATAATAATAAACTGCTCACTTGCAGGATAATCTTTAAATGTGACGCCATCATCAATAACCATATATTTACCCTGGCGTTCTCTGAACTTTACCGGCGAGATAACGCCTAAGTAAAACCCCCAATCGTGTTTTTGCGGATTATGTTCATGCCCTAATATCCATTTTACTTCTGGATGGGCCTGTGCAAACAACTTTAATTTCTTACCGCTTTTGTATAAATCATTATAAAAATTCCAATGTCCTAGGACCAGGACTTTCTTGTCGGTATTTATAACTGATTTTACCGCTTTTTCTATTTCCTCCTCATCGGCGTAATAAGAAGTAAGGACTAAAGCAAAATTTTCTATATTGAGTATTTTAGTCCCTGTTACAATATTGACACCCTCAATGATTTCTGCCAAATTTTCAGCAAGCGACACATATTTTTGCCCATCTGCTGATCTATCATGGTTACCTAATAAAATATACGCATCTTTATCTTTGAATATTTGATACATATCTTTCATTATTTTACCGTCTATCATATTCCTCTTATGGGTTATATCGCCGAGAAATATAGCCGGGCAATCAAATACACCTTCTAATAAATTGCGTCGGAATTTGTACCGAATATCTTCGCCATTGTCCAACCCTGTGTAAGGCAGACTCCTTGACATGTGTAAGTCACCAAATATCTTTAACATAAAATCCCCCTAATCTTATCTTTTAGTCTTTTTATTAAACCATCATCTTCTAACCCCTGTATTAGTTCAACGATTTCGAGCGCTATTTCTTCGGGGTCTTTGGAGTCACATTCGATCACATAAAGATCAACATCGGTGGCTTCAGCATAGACTTCTAATAAATTATCATATAAGTCCTTCATATCTAAAGCGCTTTCATCTAATACATCCCCTCCTTCTTTCATTCTTTCTTTTAAAGTATCTTCGCTAATACGTAACCAAAAGACTACGTCTGGCAACATCACCTGACTATTTATGTGAGCAACAAATTCTAAATCGGTGTTACCCTGAATAATCAATGAAGAAAATACAGATCTATCGGTTATCCATATATCTTCATCCTGATACTCTAAATCCTGATACATCCTATCTGCTGCAAATGCTAATGTCAATAATTCATGAGGTAGTCTTTGCCAATCAGTTTCTTTTTCAAATATTTCTCTAATAAATCTCCTTAAGTGCCTATTATCTGGTTGCCTTGTAACGGAATATCTAGTTAATGCTTCGATACTTTCGCATACTGATGATTTTCCTGCTTTCTCATGTCCTTCGATTGCTATTTTCATTAATTTTCCTCCTTGCACGAACTAATGCGTTGTCTACTGACTTTTCGTGTATGCCTAGTTCGTCAGTTATTTCTTCGTAACTATAACCATTTAAAAACATCAAGAAACAATCTCTTTCCAACTCACTAAAGGTGTTATCAATTAACTTATAAACTTTTTCTAATTTTTCTTTCTTTATTACTTCTTTTTCTAAATCTGTATTATCAGGAACACACCCATATAAATCATCATCATCTTCGTTTTTCTTTTCCAACGATAGAGATTCTATATACATCCTCCTTTTTTCTGTTTTTGATTTCTTCAGCTGGGATATTAGATGTCTTTTAACACACAATCCGATAAAGCCCCGGAGGGAACCCTTGTCTTCATTGAAGCTTCTTTCGGCTTCGATATAAGCAATAGCTCCCTCCTGGATAAGATCTTCAAAAGACATACCATTAATATGAAAGGATTTTGCATAATGGACTAGTATATCTCCATGTTCAAAATTATTCTTTTTCAACATATTCACAACGTTCACACTCATACTGGCCCTCCTCTTCATTATATATTAATTCAATCTCACAATTAGGACAGACTTTTGTTCCGTATTTATTCACAGTATCACCTCCCGTAAATATATATTCCAAAAAGTTATTCCCCTCTGGATTGTTTCGATATATCTAGTAAAAAAACCTTCTAATCTATCTATTCCCAGTCTATTATATAAACTCATAGTGAAATTACCTAAGACAATACCTATACCAAATTCCCTAATCATTAATATCGGCGATACCTCAAACCATCCTATTGAGTCACAAAAGAAGCGATTAACTATCTTTACTCGTTCAGGTACAATAATTATATCGCCTATATCTTCAAAAATCCTCAGTATTATTTCGCCTTCTATATTTGATTCTAAATAAGGTTTTGGTGATTCATAGAGTGAGTAATAAAAATGGTTGGGCAAAGACTCTGGCAGGAACGGCCTTTTAGGTAAAACTTCGTTAAATTTATCCAGGTTATTATTACCATTCTCTAAAGAATGTATGAATTCCTCCATTGGATCGGAATATTGATCAAAAAATACACTACCCACTAAAAATTTTATGGGATAATCAAAAGGCGATATTAGATATTTAAAGCAGGCAATCTGTTCGACCTCATTGTATTTGAAGTCGACCTCATGCGCTGCTTTATTATCTATTAGGTTTTTTTGCATCCATCTATTTAGTTTTGTGATGTAACTATCAAACTGCGCTATATTATGGGGTGGGCAGGAAGGAAGTAGCGATTGAATTGGAATGTAATTAAACCCCCCACTACAGACTAATTCTCTCGCCATAATCATCCCTCCTGCCTAAACCTGTTTTCTTATCGTTAAGATAATTGTTCCATTGAATGGTTGTTGCCACCATGGATTCTTCTAGCAAATCAATAAAATTAGGCAAATACCCTTTATCTACTCTAGCCATATCTATATATCCTTTAAGACCTTCAATTACAAATGATATCTTTGTCGGTCTATGCTCGATATAAATATCGACATATCCGATATCTTTTGACCCAAACAATGTCGCATCTAACAACCATTCATTTTCCTCGCCAAATGGCAAAGGGGTTATCTTATCAAAACAATTGAATAGATCGAGATTGCTTATCTTTTTTTCACCAAATGTCCTCATGTTATTCAGTATTTCTAATTCAACCAGGTCCTTAAAATTTTCGAACGGGGGCCTTGAATATATTAATGGTTTATCTATCTTATTTAAAATATCTATCTTATAGTCGACTTCTTGTAAGAAATCGTACATCAGGTTTAAAAATGTATCTCTGGTGTAATGTTTTTCAATACTTATTGTCGCCAGACATAACTTCATCTTTATATCCTTTATTTCAACATACCATTCAAAATTAAAAGTACCAATACTTCTTAAATTGTTATAATAATCTATCCGGTACCTCTTATCGGCAAAATATAATTTCTTTACCTTGTCGATGAAGGTTTTAAAAGTTTTTTCTTTACCGTAAGTTCTACTTAAATCGTCTAAACCCTCCATCATTTTTTGAACAGGTATATTAGGATATTTCACTTCCATCAAACCACCCATTGGCTCACCTCCCTGTAATATAATTGTTCCATCTACTAGTCTTATATAAAATTTCTTTAAGATATTGCTCTAATGAAAATGGACCCCTATTTCCTATTAAATCGTCCACTACCATAGGCTCAGTAGGTTTTATATAAGCACTATTAACCTGAAACGCTATCGGTATTCCAGTCGTAATATATGAATATAAGAGTGTTGAATTTCCACTGCCTAAAAACAGCTCATGGACTAATCTACAGTCGCCAAATTGCATTTCCATAGGGAATGAATCTGATAGGTGCATCATTAACTCCCCTAAGTAGAAAGAATGTGGTCCAAATATTTTATCGGCCTCTGTCATGATCATCTTAAAATTTTCTTCTACTGGTGGTCTGTCAAATATAGGCCTGGAAATATTCTCATTCCACCCCTCAATCGACATATTCGCATTATAGAATAACCCTTCTAATCTCTCATATAATTCTCTGGCAGTTGTTTCTTCATAACCGGCACAAATCCATTCCTTCTCTATACAAAGTTTCACCCCTGAAGCATTTTCTATCTGTAAATCAAAAATTATCTCGTCGGATTCCCATAATGCTAGTGCGTTAATATGGTACTTCCAATTTTTAGTTTCCAAATTATTGTCACCAAACTCCCATAACTTTTCAGCTAAATCAAACATGTAACCGATCTCTACCCTATCACTAGGCCGATAATTATGATGTGTGGCAAATGTTTTAAAAATATCATCTACCGGCTTCCAAGGAAATGGTCTTAGCCGGAAGTGATCCGAAGCGCTTATAGCATTATTTTTACGTTCAGCAATATTACTCATTATCATACCTCCCTTCATTACCCTTATAACAAAAACTGGCTAATTATTCGTGCTTGGCAAGCAGTTGCGTTGCCTCCAAGCGGCTATGCCACCTGGTGTTATGTCTGTATGTTCAGCTATTTCAGCATCGGTGAGCCCCTTTTTATATAATTTCATCCTCTTTTCGTGTTCTGATTCAGGCAATTTATTATTAACCGGGTTGTGGGTAGGCAAGTCGTTTCTACACCGATATAAGAACACAACCGCTACGGAAATGTCTAGTTTTTCAGCTATTTCCTTGTCATTAAACCCTTTAAAATACCAATCTTCTATCTCGGCCTTGGTTTCTTCAGGAACCTCTTCCGGCGGTTCGTTATTAGGTTCTAAATTATTTTTTCGCCGCCAATCCCAGATAGTGGATGGGCTTACACCAAATTCTTCTGCAATCTCTCTATCAGTTGCACCTTGTTTATACATTTTAATAGCCACTTCGTCTTTGATTAGTTTATTGCGTTCTAGACCCCTGCTTTGGCGCCACTGGGATACCGTTGATACAGTCTCGTCTAATGCCTCAGCAATTTCTACATCCAAATATCCTTCTTTGTATAGCTCCATTCTCTTTTTAGAATTTTTCTCGATACTAGAAGGTAATCCATTGCGTTTTCTCCAGCTACAGATACCACTCCGGGTCACGCCTAAGCGATCAGCAATTTCGCCATCATTATAGCCTTTTTCATATAATTTTCTTGCTTTCTTCTCGTCAATACCTTTGGCTGAAGGGATTCCCAATTTGGCTCTGACTTTCCCTACGGCTGTAGTAGACCAACCGATTATTTCGCCTATTTCTTTATCATTTTTTCCTTCTTTTCGCAACTTTTTAATTTTTTTCTTGTCTTCCTCGGATATAACGCCGTTTGGTGGTAAGTTATTTTTTTGCCGCCACTGCCAAATAGAACCGATCGTCAAACCGGCCCTATCGGCAATTTCTCTATCGATTAGTCCTTGCTCATATAGTTCAAGTTTATCCATTTGTTTTCCACCTCTTATATTCGTTTTTGGCTAGTCTATAAGCATGCAAAAAACTCTTTTTAGAGTCAGCTGAGAAAGTTACTGATTGTAAATCATCCATAAAATCATTAATAGATACCCTCCCCGTCTTATGAGACTTATAAGTTTTTTTATCTACTATCCTTTTGTGGCTTAGATAGTCGACCAAGCCTAACTTTTCTTCTATGTCATCATATTCTATCGATATATGATATATCACTTTCGGATCTTTATATTCTTCATGAACTTCGACTTCATTAATATAATAATTTTCCCAGGAGCCTGTGTTTTTCATTTTATTAACTAACTTTTCGGCGTCTTCCCTTTTTGAATATATCCTGATAATTTCCCCATCGGCCACGTCTCCCCCATATACTAAATAAATCATATGATGTCCCTATAGGTGAATTGACTAGGTAATAATTCGACTTTAAATCCGTTAGGCCAGAAAATAGTTATTTCTTTAGCTTCTCCTGAAAAACCTAAATCAAATTCACCATCTTCTATCCTAATTGTTCTGTTATAACCAACCGTCCTATAATCAATAGTGTTTTCTTTAATTTCATCGATTACGCCATGTTCTTTAGAGTCCTCTAGCACTACCTCGATAAACTTAGCTCCCTCAAATTCCTCTACATTTAATACTGGTTTAAATGTTATTTGTTGCATTTTTATTCCTCCTT
>CAZNIM010000026.1:2767-10319 GCA_964573145.1 uncultured Candidatus Saccharibacteria bacterium | reverse complement strand
TTGAAACGGTAGATGACGAAGAGATTGATGAAGAGGAGGAAGATGAAGAGATTGTCGAAATTCCCGAACCGGAAGAAGATGAAGAAGAGGAAGCACTCGGATTTTTGGCCGGTACCGTCGGCAGCATATCCGAGGCGATGAATTTGGGAAGGGGACTTTTAGCCCTCCTTATTATTGCCGGATTTGCCGCTTTGGGATATAGAGTAGTTGAGATGAAAAAGAGAAGAGCTTAAGAAAAGAGAGATAGAAAATTGAAACCGCCCTTTAGGGGGCGGTTTTGATTTAAAAAAATAAGCAGCAAGTTTACTTGCTGCTTTATGTATTTAGAGGACTATAAATCTTTTTCTTTCTTCGTATATATCCTTAACCTCCTTTTCACAATTTCTACAAACTTCTCTGCCGGAATAGATCTCTTCTCGACTCATCCATTCCTGGCGATGATTGCAACGTTTACTCATTTATAACACCTCCTTTTCCTATACTATACATATTAATTTAAATAATGTCAAATAAAAGATTGACTTTTTACTCTTCTCAACTATAATTTCAGCATCGAGGAGGGATCATATGGTTAAATTCAGCTTGGAAAGTGATTTGAAGATATTGCCGGGAGTGGAAGTAAAGCTGGGTTTTAAAAAGAATAAGGAAGGTCCCGTAATGACTTTGGTTCTTTTCAAAAAAGAGGTTAAAGATGAAGCGGTCAAAACGGCTATTTTGGAAAAAGAGTTTCCGGGGCGATTGCCTCACGAGATGGAAAATGAACTTAAGAAAGCGCTTAGAAACAGCATACTGAAGTGGCAAAAGTGTCGAGTCGATACGGCCGGTAAATTGGTGAGTGAAAGATTAATGGAAATTTATCAGTTGAAGATAGAAAAAAGAGAAAAGATACACGTTACCGCTTTTTCAAAAGACAAAAAGAAAGAGACAAAGATAAACTTGCAACTCGCAGAAGAGTTTTTCAGCTGGGATTAAATACTGAACCCTCCTTAAAAAGGAGGGTTTTTCAATTAAAAATCCCGTCTTTTCAGGCGGGATTTTTTATTTTACCAAGAAGCTCCTTTTCTTCTTTTTTAAGTTCAACTATCTGCTCTTTCAGGATTTGCAGAATGATTCTTTTTTTTACAATCGGAGGAATGTGCAGTCTGTTTTTTATAAACAGTGGATCGGATATATTTTCAAAAGTGCTCGAACTTTTCTCTCTTTCAAAGATAATGGTATCTATTCTTACGGTTCGATCAGTTTCTTTTATATTCTTTATGACTCTCTCCACTTCCTCAATCGACCAACGGACAATCTTTAAATTTTCGGCGAAGACAACCCTGTCATCTCTTTCATAACCGCAACGGAAACAAGTTCCCGATGGAAGCGAGAGGCAGTTTTTGCTATTTTCATCAATTTCTAACAAACACTTCTCGCAAAAAATATCTTCTTTACTCGACTTTTTCAGTTTGTAAACCTTTCTGATTTCAACTCCCTCAAGAATATCTCTCTTTTCATAATTGCAAAAAGAACAATTTCCCGAACTCAATTCAAAGACGGTGTCCGATCCAATTTTATCAAGTTCAAGAGAGCAATCTTCACAAAAATTATCGGAGACAACTCCTCTTATTCTTTTGTAAAGCCTCTTTTCCATTTTCAACCCCTCCTTAATTTAAATTAAAATCTATTTCGTTGATTGTCAAGATAAAAAAAGCCGCCGATTATTCGGCGGCATTGCTTTAAGGCTCCTTATCTATTTTGTGTTTTTTTCCGTCGTAAGAGTGAAGAATTCCTCTCAATCTTTTCTTTCCGGTATCTTCGTCTTCCACTATTTCAACGGTTTCCAAATGAACGGGTCTGCCCCAGAGGTAGTATACGTTTTCCAGAGCTCCCGATTCGAATCTCGGATCCAGTTCGAATCCGGTAAATTCATGTTTAAGGTACAATTCTCTATTTCGATTGTAGTCTCCGTCTTGAACTTTGATTGTCGGTTTTCCGTAAAGACTGAGTGTGTTTTGGAGCATCTTCTTTATTACTTTCGGATCGTCTTCGGCTATGACGTATTTTATCGTTCCGGTTCTCGGATCTCTTCTCTTTTCCCAGATATATATCTGTGCATCCCTTATGAATTCTTCGTCAAAAAAGCTTTCGACCGCCATTCTGTCGGTGTAATTTTTTCTGACTTCAAACGCTTTTTCCATTCCGGCATTATCTTCGCTGTTCCAAGAAGACCACTTGTAGGGATCTTTGCTTTCATCAAAGCTTTTACCGTGCATTCCTCTGTTCCATCTGTGAATTAAATCTTTATAGAGAGCAAGTCCGATATTATACCAATTCAGAGTGGCTTTACTTTTTCTGACGACCTTGGAATGAAATTGAGAATATTCCTGATACTCTTCTTGAGTTATAAATCCTTCTTTATAGAGTCTGCGCATTATCTTACTGTGAATTAGCGTTGCCCAGCCTTCGTTCAAGAGTTTACTTCTTTTTTGGTAGTCGAAGAATTTTCCCTGATCTCTGATCGTCGAGACTATATCTTCCTGCCAGTAGCTCAAAGGCTTTGGAGATTTTTCAAGAATATAATTCAAGATATCATAGCGGGGAATAGGCGGATCGGCTCTTCTCAGTTTTTGAATCTCTTTTCTGATTTTAAACAGTTCATCTTTATCCCTGTCGAATTCCCTTCTCTGCAAGTCTTTAACTCTTTCCATCTTCATCTTGATCATTCTTTCTTTCAGCTTGTCGTCGCTCTCTCTTTCCATCATTCCGTCCGGAGAGTGGTATCCGTCAAGAGTAAAGGCGGCTTCAACCGTTTTTTCATAGGAATCCAAGTTATAAAGCTTTTCGTACTTTCTGAATCTTCTTTCCGCACTTCTCGCTTCTCGTGACAAGTCGTGACAATCGGCGGCTCTCTTTAAAAACTTGTTTTCCATATTGAAGTCGACATGGCCGTAAACGTGGGCGATTACCAGAATATTCAGAGCGGTCGGATTGGTTTCGACGAGAAAAGCTTTCGGTGGTTTAAAATTCCAGACTACTTCGTAAGGTATTCCCGCTCCTTTATGCTCGTATATCGTCCTGATACGGTCATAGTCCCTTCCGAAGCTCCAATGTGAGAAGTTGGTAGGGAAGCGGTAAGCCATTGCCTCTATCATTCTTCTGGAGGAGACTATCTCGAAATCTATTTCGGTCGTCGTTAAGCCGATGTCTTCAGCTATTCTTTTTATTTCCAGCTCTATCTCTTGCAATCTTTTTATTTCCGAGTCCCTCATTTTTTCCACCTCTCTTTCTTCAAGAATTCTTGAATCGCCGGAAGAATGTGATCTTTATCCCTGATAACCATTCCCAAAAATCTGTCACCGACGATCAGTTTGAGATCATCTCGTGTAATCGTTTCTACACTGAGATTGTCTTCAAATCCTTTTCTCAAGCTGGAAGAGAACGGGCGACCGTTCAATCTTATCTCTCCGTATCCGAGCATATTTATCTTCATCTCTTCAATCATCTTTTTCGCTTCAGATATCGTTGAAGTCGGATCCCAATCTTCTCCGTCCGAAAAGTGAAAAACGTAGACATTCCATTCGGAAGTCGGATATTGAGACTCGATAAGACTTTTTGCCAACTTGTAGGCTTCTACACACTTGGTTCCTCCCGATTCACGAGTTCTGAAAAAGTTCTCTTCGGTAACTTGCTTGGCTTTGGCGTGGTGAATGATAAAACGAATTTCAACGTTTTCGTACATCTTTTTCAGAAATTCGTTTATCCAAAAAAGCATTGAACGAGCCAAGTACTTCTTGTCGGTGGTCATCGAAGCGGAAACATCCATCATGGCAAAGATAACCGCGTTGGAGTGATAGGTGACATCCTCTTTAACATTCATATACCTTCTGTCTTCGGCCATCAGAATCGGAAAAGGTTCAACTTCTTCAGCTTTAATCTCAACATCTCCGGACTCCAAAAGATCAAGCGCCATTCCCAAATTACCGTCCGATTCTCTGAGAGCGTTGTAGCAGGTAATCTCATCTTCGCCGGTTTCCTGTTCCAAAGTTGCCAAAAAGGCGTAGAATCTTCCGATTCCTCGGCGACTGGTCCTCTTTTTTTCAAGCAAAACATTCGGTCCGCTTTTTCTTATTCCCGATATCTTATAGCCTTCTATCGACTCCATTTGAGCATTGTTTTTCTTGTCTTCAAGGTTGGGAAGACCCAGGTCGTCGAGCATCATCTCTATTATTTCGGCGATTTCGACTTCACTTTCAATATAATCTTCTCCGGGCTTTTGTCCGGGTTTTCCGGGTTCTTTTCCTTCTCCCGGTTTTTCACCGATAACGTCTCCTTTCTTTCCTTTCCCTTGCCCGGCTCCGATACTCTTACCTTGCCCTTTGCCTTGTCCTTGACCTTCTCCGTCACTTCTTTTGCCCGGTTTGAAATCGGGTATAACGATACCGCGAATAGGAATCTTTACTTTTTTTCCTTTCTTTTCGGTAATTATCGAACTTTCGGATATGATCTTCTTCATATTCTTTTTTACTATCTCTTTCTGCTTGTCTCTGTGCCTTTTTGCATCCTTATTTCCTTTTCTTTTATGCTCTTTAGCTCTTTTAACGGACATTTCAATTAACCCCCTTTCTGTTTAAAAACGGGAGCGAGTTTAATCCCGCTCCCCGCACTTTTACCTGTTTAGGATTTGAGTGACTTTTTCTATCGCTTCTTTGGCACAAACCTCACAGAAACCTCTCTTTTCAATTAAGTTTCTAAAGATCTGTTCTCCTTTCTTTTTGTCGGATTCTTCTTTAGCTTTGTCAGTGGAAAGGACGAGATAAAGATTACCCTTGGCGTCTTCCAGAACTTTTTCTTCTATTGCTTTTCTGAGTGGTCTGTAGTCTTCCGGTCCGAAAGCTGCCTTTGAGTTTTTGAGTTCCAGTATCTCTCCGCGGAATATGTCGGCTTCTTCACTGTTGGTTATCTGCATGAACTTTTCAACGGATTTCAAGAAGTCGATGTCGGGCTTTAAAACTTCGTCGGTAACCGGATCGCGTTTATAGCTGGTCGACTCTTTGACGTATTTTCTCTTCAGTTGTCTATCGTATTCGGCTTCTTTCAGATATTTCTGGAATAAGTCGTCGATCAGTTCACCGTAAGTCTCAAGATAAGCTTTGGAAACTTCTTCCAAAATCATCTCTTCGAATTTTTCCATTACCGAAGCGCCTTCTCCACCGGTCAAGTTGTCGAGGAATGAATCTATTTCTTCCGCTTGATATCCCATTCTGTGCCTGAATACGTCTCGTAAAGCTCTTATTGTCGATAGGTGAGTTAAGCAACCCTTATCTTCTATCTTACTTAAAGCTTGATTCAAGGCGGCCAAGATATCTCTGGAAGAGACTCCGAACATTCCTTCTCGCTGCTCTATGTCGTCCGATAACTGCCCCTCTTTTATGAGTTCGCGTAAATCGACCGGTTGCTGATTTTTATCCGTCAGACTGATTGTTTCACCGTTGTAGGCTTCCAATTTGGTCATCTTGTCGACGCCCATCTCCGACTCTTTTAAACGAGTTAAAATAGCGAAAACGGCGGCTAAACGAAAAGCTTCCGGTGCGATATGAATTTTTCCGAAGTCGAATTCGGACTCTTGTTCGATCAGTTTACGATAAACCTTGACTTCGTCACGAACCCTGAGCGGGTAAGGAAAAGGTATACTATAAATTCTGTCATGAAGTGCTTCGTGAGCGTTGTCTCCGGTAAAATCCTTATATCCGGTTAAGTTACAGTGACCGATAACTACGGTATCAACTGAAATATGAGGAAAGGAGCTTCCGTGGACTTTAATCTCTTGCTCTTCAGCGACGTTGATAAAAGTCCAAAGCAATCTTTCGTCGATTCCTTTTTTCAAAAATTCTCTTCCTTCGGTTATTCCTCGGTTACCGCATTCCAATGCTCCGTCGAGCCAGAATGAATCGGGATGACTTCTACCGTATTTCGGATTATTGGTTATTCCGATATTTTCATGACCTACCAAATCACCGACGTCTTGAGTTTTTTCATCGGAAGGCTCAAAAGATCCGATTCCGGTCTGAGTTTGAGTGGAGAACCTGAAAGTTTCAACTTCAACTTTCCACCATTCCCGTCTTCCGGTTTCCATGTCGTAGTATCTTCCCGGCATATTTTCGTTGTCCGAGAAAAGACTCATTTGACAATGTGGACAAAGATCACCTTTAATCGGAGGAATTCCCAAGTCTTCTTCAATCGGTCTTTCCACTCCGAGACGAGCGGCCATTTCCGGGTTCCAGCCCTTACTTCTCAAATAACGAGGCAGGGCGTGAAGAGGACTTTCATTCATCGGGCATCCTTTAATTCTGTAAAGATCGGTAAGATTGTAATTCTCAAGTGCCCTGATTAAAATCCTGACGAAGGTTGATTTACCTCCGGCCGGCGGTCCTACCAGTAGAAGGACTTGTTTGGCCGTCGAGGCTCTTTTGGCTCCGGCTTTAAAGTACTCGGCAATCTCTTCAACTGCTCTTTCCACTCCGAAAAGTTCACGAGATATAAGATTATAACGGTAATCGGCCTGCAATATTCTCTTTTCTTGTTCTGATATTCTCTCTCTTCCCGCTTCTTTGAATATCTGCCAAATTCTGGCCGGTGACGACTGAGCGACTTCGGGGTTTTCACGGACTATATCGAGATACTCTTCCAGGGTCAGAATCTTCTTTTTCTTCTTTTTGACCTCTTTCTCTTTCCTGATCAACTCTTCAATACATAACTGCTTCTTTCTTTCTTTCATTTTGAATTGCACCCCCTTAGGTTTTTAAAGAACAAAACACAAAAAGCACCCCTTTATCCCTCCGTTTGACAAAGAATTGAGGTGCCGATGGATGATTATATAACTTTATTACTTTAGCTGTCAAGAGATATATTTGACAAATAATTAATAATATTATATAGTAAAGCAGAAAGAAAGGAGGGGTGTTAATGAAAATTTTAAGGCCCGTCCGATGGTTGGCACCCGTCGACCACTTGGCCTATCAAGAGGCCATGACGGACATAGAGAAAAGACTTAAACAAAACCTCCTTCCAATTGATCTTTTCATAAATTCGGAAGGGGGATTCGTCTCGGTGGCGGTTTCATTTTGTGCCGAGATAAGAGAGCGGAGGATACCGATAAACACCTTCGTTCTGGGTCGTTGCGAGTCGGCGGCCATTCCCATTATGATGATGGGGAAAAGGAGAGGTATGGATGCCAACGCTCATTTGGGCTTTCATCCCCTTCAATTCAGGAAAGGGGAAGAGAGAGAAAAAATTTCAAATATGAGTAGCTGGTACAAAAAGTTGATAGCGAAAAGGAGTCGATTGACTCCTGAAGAAGTAAGTGATTTAATGAATAACAAGGCCCTGCTGTCAGCAGCAGAGGCTAAAAAAATGGGGATCGTCCACTATATAAGTGGTGGCCTTAATGAAAGGAGTGAAAAAGATGAGAGGTAGAAAATGCAAACATTGCCGGGCCAAGTTTTATGGCCCGGAATGCCCTTGTGCACCTACCGGATCGAATCTCTCAGCTGAGCAGCTGAGAG
This sequence comes from uncultured Candidatus Saccharibacteria bacterium, assembly GCA_964573145.1. Taxonomy (GTDB): domain Bacteria; phylum Patescibacteriota; class Minisyncoccia; order Minisyncoccales; family PWPS01; genus PWPS01. The sequence goes on along the minus strand of CAZNIM010000026.1, from coordinate 2,775 downwards.
AAAGAGAA
>CAZNIM010000026.1:0-2667 GCA_964573145.1 uncultured Candidatus Saccharibacteria bacterium | reverse complement strand
TGTATAATATAAACGTTCTTTAAAATATCGAAAGGGGGACTATCAATGGCTGAAGGAGTTTTTCAGAAAGTAGAATTGGAAGAGGGTCTCAAAGTTGTAAGAGAAGTGGAAGGGTTTCATTTTTATATTTCAAGACTTCCGGAGACGGATAAAGTTTTTCTGGAAGTTGTAATTCCGAGAAGTGACGGAGAAGAGCTCCGCATAGAGACGGAATGCCTTTTACCGGAGTGGGTTTTTTCGCGAATGAAAACGGAGATCAGCTTAAGAGATGCAATCTCTTTTGCTTCTTGCGGCGAAGATGAAATTATGGAATATTTCCTGTGTGAAGCAGCAAAGAAGCTGGAGAAAATATTGACTTTAGAAATTGGGAGACATAACTACAATGAGATCTATTTTACGATCCGCTTTAAAGCTCAGGAAGTAAGTATCTGGGATAGAGTGTTGAGCGTTGAAAGCTCAAAGGGTTTCATTGAGGAGGAAAAATAGCAATAATAAAAACCGGGCAATTTAAATTAGCCCGGTTTATTTTTAGAATCCGCCAATTATTTTTATGAATTGATAATTATCAATTTTCTGGCTGAACCAGCTTCGGTAAAAGATTCGGTTCAATTTATCCTTTAAGTTCTCGCAAGCTTCCAGTTGATTTAAAAATCTCATCATCATCGAATAGTGGTTGAAATAGACTTGGTATCTGGAATCTCTGAATTTTGGAGACGGGTTGAGCTCTTCTTTGTGTCTGTATATTTCTTCCTCTATAGCCAACATCTCGTAGACGTGACTGACTATAAAACTATGAATAGCCAGTTCGGCTACATTGCTCTCTTGCATTTGAGCTATGAACCTACCTTCATAATTTTCAACTTGGTGAATCTCTTTCCACGAAAGATTCGTGAGAGGATCGTTGAAAGCTACTTCAAAACCGTGAAGAAAGATCATTTCCGGCATTATTTCCATGTAGAAGTTGTCTTCTTCCAGAACATGAGTTCTGGATAACGCTCTAACGTGATTGTATTCGTGATATATCGTTGAGATGAAGTCGTCCTCCAACTCATATTCAAAGGCCTCCGAATAGATTGAAAGGGTCATATCTTCTTCTCCCAATAACCCCTCCTGAAAAGGGTAGCTTATTGCCATAGTCGCTTTTTCGTGACTTTGGCCGGTGTATTCTATCTCTATTTCAATTGGCGGGGGATATTTGTCAATGAGAAGTCTAATGTATTCCGAACGGAGCTCCGAATTTTCCTGTGCCTCTTCATAGGTCACGGCAACCGCACTAACGGACAAGGTTAAAACCAGCAGACCGATAAGTAAAACGGAAGATAATTTTCTCATTTCAATCACCGCCTTTCTGTTTTTAAAGTGCTAATTTACGGATACTTCTTCTTTTACTATATAATTATTTTAAAAATTGTCAATAGAAAAAGAGGCTTTATTGCCTCCTTTTCTTTTTCTAAAGTCTTAAATTTTATTTTCGATTGGCTATCTTTTGGTAGCTTTTAGCCAAGATCCAGATTATGATCAAGATCAGCAAAGCGGTAAGAGCGATTTTGACTATCTCCGATTCGAGCATTCCGGCAATGGCACCCGGCAAGAATTCGAGCGGGTCATCCTCATCGATTTCATCTATCTCATCTTCATCTATCTCATCCTCATCAATTTCATCTTCATCAACCTCATCCGGGTCTGTCGGTTCGGGGGCGTCGGGTGTTCTGTATTGAAGCAGGTCGGGCATCGGAATGTCGAGCTCGGGACACATTATCATATTGATCCATCTCCTGGTCGTTTCAAAGACGTATCCGGTCGGAGTATTTTCATCATCGTGAATTCCGACTTCTACCCACGGTCTCAACACTTCTTCTTTGTATTCCAACTGGAATTTGTTTACCGCCTCCATCGTTTCTCTGTTATAGACTCCGGTAACTGTCAGATTTTCCCCCATATGCTCGTTGAGGAAGTGTTGTAACTTTATCACTTCGGTCGGATTGTTATCGGCTCCGAAACGGATGAATTCGTTCAGGTATATTTGACACGCTTCTTCTTCCGGTTCAATTTCAATTAAATCGAAGGTAGCGGTAACCGTTTTGTCTTCATCCATAATCAAGGTACATTCACCGGATCCTTCACAATCTCCACCCCAGCCGACGAATTCGGATCCCGGAACTTCTATTGCTCTGAGTGTAATTTCGGTTCCCGGCTCGTATTGTTTGGTGGCGCCGATCGGTAAATTGTTTTCAGCGATTATTCCTTGACCGGTTCCCAGATATTCTACTGTTAATTTGTTTCTGGCCGGATAAGTCATTATGGCCGATACCGATCCTCTTCTGCGTGATGGAGTCGGTTCTTCAATCTCGTTGAAGGTAGCGGTAACCGTTTTGTCTTCATCCATAATCAAGGTACATTCACCGGATCCTTCACAATCTCCACCCCAGCCGACGAATTCGGATCCCGAATCGGGGTCGGCTACGAGGGTTATTTCGGTTCCCTTTTCATAATTTTCTTCAAGCGGATTGCCGTCCGAGTCGGTTACCGAACCGTTTCCGGTTCCCGATTTGGTGACGGTTAAGGAGTAGGTCTCCGGTTCGACTTCAACCATCTTGAATTCAACAGTCTTATCTTCTCCGTCGACTTCGAAGCTTCCTTCGTAGTCCTGATATCCGTCTTTGCTGG
>CAZNIM010000025.1:0-11211 GCA_964573145.1 uncultured Candidatus Saccharibacteria bacterium | reverse complement strand
TTTGAAAGCGAAAAGTATGCAAAGGTTAGAATAATTGATCACTACAGACTGAAAGATGACGCCATCGGGGTCAAGTGGTATTTTAAAGCTACAAGTCCTCCGGAAGCCGCGTATTGGCTCTGGAGATTTCCGGGAGAGGATTACTGGCATGTATACGAAAGAAATGACATGCCTTATTCGTTTCCTGAAAAGGGATCTCAAAAAGTTCGTCTCAGAATCTGGGACGAAGAGATGAAAGACATAGGTGAAGAATATTCGACCTATGTCAAAGTAAAGTAAAAGAGCACTACAAACCGGCCTCAAGTGGGGCCGGCTTTTATTTGACTTATTTTTTAAAAAGATGTATAAGATTTACGGAACTTTAACAAAAGGAGGTGGAAAAAGTGAAGAAGATTATCCTTGCTTCAACCTTATTTTTACTCGTCTTATTTCTTCTTACCGGTTGCAGAGTTACCGTTGAGTACACTTATGAGCATGAAAGAAAAACTGAAGAGCTCCTTCTTGAGGCCGACTTTACGATAACCGAAAGGGGAAGCGATATTATTTTGGACGCTTCGAGCACCGAGATTAAAGGTTATCGCAACCCTCAATTTTCTTGGAAAGTGGGAGATCGCTTCTTTGAAGGGGAAAGAATTAGAGTTTCGGCTCCCCTGGAGTCGACTCGAATAAGGCTTACCGTTGTAGCCGATCATAGAAGAGAGACGGTGACCGATAGGGTTGAAAAATCATATACACCGACGATTGTTCGTTTCGAATATGAAAGGATAGGTTTCAGAAGGTATGAATTTGTCGGATCAATGCCTCGCAACGCCCGTTATTGGATTTGGAGTTTTCCGCATGAAGGATTTATTCCTCCCGATGAGGGAAATAATAGGATAGTTTATAGATTTTCGAGCTCCGGAGATAAGAGGGTCGGATTGGAAGTATATGACCGTAATTGGAATAAGATTGGAAGTGAATTCAAGACGATAAGAGTTTATTAAAAACGATCGGCCTCTCAAGTGGGGCCGATTTTTATTTATCCAAATAAACCTCTGTCGCTTCAAGGGCTTCGTCTTCGTTTTTAATCCACAAAATTCTATTTTCGGATTTGAGCATATTAATCTGCTTTATCGCGAACTGTCTGGTATTTATCTTTATCTCTTCTACAACCTCCTCTTTATCTTTTTCTTTCTTAAAGTAAGGAATCCACTCTTTGTATCCGATTGTCTCCTTAGCCGCTCGGGGATAATTTTCATACACTTTTCGAGCTTCTTCTTCCAGCCCTTTTTGAACCATCAGGTCGACCCGTTTTCTTATCTTCATCTCCAACTCATCTCGGTCCTTATCGACACCCAAAAAGAGAACTTCATAGTCAAGAGGATCTTTTTTTAAAGGAGGGACCGGATTTCCCGTTTTTTCTATTATCTCCAAAGCGCGTATCAATCTTCTTTTGTTTTGCTTGTCAATATTTTTTGCTCTGCGAGGGTCTTTCTTTTTTAATTTTTTAAAAAGCTTCTCATTCGAGAGCTTCCTCATCTTTTTTCTGAATTTCCAATCGGGAGATACTTGAGGCAGCGTTAATCCGTCAACCGTCGCTCTTATATAAAACCAGCTACCTCCGCAGAGAATCGGAACCGCCCCTCTTTTTTGGATCTCCGATATCTTTTTGCGAGCTCTTTTTTTATATTCAGCAACGGTAAAAGTGTGGTCGGGATCGATTGCGTCAATCAGGTGATGGGGAATCCCTTGCCGGTTGTCGATCTTGTCGGTACCGACATCCATATTTCGGTAGAGTTGCCGAGAATCGGCCGATATTATTTCGGCCTTTTTTAAATATTTTGCCACCCTTATGGAAAGTGAAGTTTTTCCCGCCCCGGTAGGTCCGGTTATTACGATTAGTTTTTTCATTTTTTCAAAATGCCTTTTAAACCGAAAGAATCGACTGCTACCACTTCGGCTTTTTGAAAGCCGGTCATCTCTTTTGATTTTACCTTTATTGTCTTATATTTTTTTGTCTTTCCAATTACGAATCCCCCACTTTTTTGAAGTGGTAAAAACTGAACCGTTTCCCCAATCAGCCTTTTATTTTTTTCGTAACTTATCTTTTTTAAAAGATCGGTCAGTTCGGTCGCTCTTCTCTTTTTTTCTTTATGAGAAACATCGTCTTCAAGCTTGAAAGCTTCGGTTTGCGGTCGCGGAGAGTAGCGAGCTATGTAGGCCATGTCGTACTTTATCTCCCGGAGTATGCTTTTAGTGTTTTCAAAGTTTTCTTCGGTTTCTCCGGGAAAGCCGACGATTATATCGGTTGACAGGGTTATCTCGGGAATCTCTCTCCTTACTGCGGAAATTATCCTTTTATATTCTTTAACCGAATAGGGTCGGTTCATCGCTCTTAACACTTGATCGTCTCCGGACTGGATCGGAAGATTGAGGTAATCGGTTATCTTTTCCGAAGACTGCATTGCTTTGATTATTTTATTTGTAAAATCTTTCGGATGTGAGCTGGTAAAGCGAACCCAAAAATCTCCTTCTACGGCCGACACTTTTTTTAATAAGTCGGCGAATCCGTATTCGTAAGAATTTACGTTTTGACCCAGAAGCCAAATCTCCTTAAATCCTTCCTTTACCAGGCTTTCGAACTCTTTCATAATATCCTCTTCTTTTCGTGATCGCTCTCTTCCTCGAACATAAGGGACGGCACAGTAACTGCAAAAATTATTGCAACCGGTCATTATCGGCAGGTAGGCGACCGGTCCGTTGCGAGAAGCTTCAATTTGAAAATAATCCTCTTTTTGTGGGTCAATCAAGAAGCTCAATCGGCGGTGCCATTCGGGAAGGTTTTCAATGCTGAAGAGGTGATTGACCAAACCGGAAAGCTCTTCTTTTTCCTCATCGAGTATACAGCCCGTCAATATCACCGTTTTATCCTTCGGAATATTATTCACCTTTCCTCTTATTCTGTCTATAACTCTTCCCCGGACGGAGCAAGAATTGATTATTATTAAATCGGCCTCTTTTTGAGAGGTTTCCTTATGACCCGAGCTTTCAAATAGACGCTTGATTCTTTTGCTGTCATTTTGATTCATTTGACAGCCGTATGTAATGATACTGAAGTTCATTCGCTTAAATTTTTAGTATATATCTTCTCTCTTCTCTTTGAGAAAGCTCCTCCACTGCTCCAGAAATTTAACGAAAGACATAAACGGTAAATCGATCAGAGCACTGAAAAATATGGAGATGATGTTGTACTTTTTCCACTTGTTGGTGAACCATTTACCCAACCTGATTACCGGCAGAGCGAAGACGTCCAATAAGACGTTCAGAAGACTCTCTTTTTGTTCGATCATCAGCAATTCTTTTGATCGGTCCCTGATTTTGGTTCCGGCAAAAGATATCAAGGATAAAAAGATTATGAAAATAAGATAGGAAAGGGGAGGAAAGCTGGCCAGACTGAGTCCGTAAATAATTATTGCGATACTGGCGAAAAGGCTCAGGGTCCAAATCGTATTGATAATCAAATTGGATGCAAAACCTCTCTTTTTCGGCTTTTTTATTTTTAGCTTATCCTGCTTTTCGGTTTCGTAAACCGTCTTTATGGTTTCCAGAATAACTTTATGTAAATTTTCCTTGGAAGGAGGTGATATCGTTAAGACAAAAGCGGCCATCAGCAGAGTGGGAATAAAAATAGTCACTATTATCGCCTGTAAGGGGTAGTCATAATCCATCAGACCGGCCAGAGGAATCTCCAAGGCGTATAGAGCGGCAACATTGGTAATGAATATCGATATCGTTGCATAGGTGGCTGAACGGGAGAGTCTCGACCTCATCGTGTCGACTCGTTCCTGATATGCCGATTTAATATTCTTTTCCAGATTTTCCGGGTCGCTGACGGCGCCCTCCAAATCCTTTTGGTTGTTTTTCAATATATCTCCCAAAAGGAGAAAAGGAGTGCTGTGTTTTTTACATAAGTGGTAAAATTTGGTTTCCAGCTTATGGTCGAAGTAGTATTCTATTCTTCTCCTTATTTCGTATATATTTTCGGCAATCTTCTTTAACTCTTCTTCCGGAAGCTTACTCCATTCGGAGTAGTTGTATTTGAAAAGATGATAGGTGATTATCGGTTCGTCGAGATTGAATAGTGCTCTGTGAACCGCAATATAAAGGAGGGTATTTTTAGTTTTCTGATTCGTCTTTGAAAAATAACCCTCTTCGACTTCGACTCTATCTTTCATCTCCATAAACATATATTCGAGAAGAAACTTCTCTTCTTTGGAAGGGTTCAGGATTTCTTCAACTTCACAAGCGGCTATCGAGGTTAACCATTGATAGATATCTATGGCGTAGTCACTCTCTTTCTCTGGTAAGTTGTTGAGGATGTATACGTATTTATCGAGTGCTTTTTGAACATCGTCTATCTTCGATTCTTTTATTTTATCGTTCGGAAGATGCCCGGCTCTTATCAATTCCAAAATCAAAGATTCGGCATCGACCTTCTTGTCTCCGCCGTTTAGAATATTAACCTTCGGCAAAGTTTTTCTTCTGAGAACTCTTTCAATTGCGCTTCTCCTGAGGAGGTGTTCTCCCTTCCAGTCTATTATTCCCCGAATCCGATCATAAAAAGAGGCGACTCTTTTTGCTATCTCATCAACATGAATCGTAGAACTTTCGTCCACCTCTTTCTTTTGATTTATCGAAGAGCGGTATCTTTCGATTAACTTTTTTGTCGAAGGTGAAAGTTTTTGCATCTATTTTTTTGATCTGGTTTTAAGATCTTCAATTAATTTTTCGACGCTCATTTCTCCTAATTTTTCTCCTTTGAAGCGAACATTTACCTTATTACTTTCTCTTTCTCTTTCTCCGACTACTATCAGATATGGTATTTTTTGAATTTCACCGTTTCTTATCGTTTTGGAAAGGCTGTCGGTCAGTCCCTCCAGAACGGTTCTTATTTTGGCCCCTTTTAATTCTTTTACGACCTTAGCGGCGTACTCTTCATCATCATCGGTAACCGGAATCACCCATGCTTGGGTCGGAGTGAGCCAAACCGGAAAGTCTCCGGCGGTGTGTTCTATATAAACTCCCAGAAATCTTTCCAGAGAGCCGAGAAGCGCTCGGTGGATCATGAAAGGAGTTTCCTCCTCTCCTTTTTCATTGATGTAGGTCATATCGAAGCGGGAGGGGATATTGAAATCCACTTGAATCGTGGAAAGTTGCCACCTTCTACCCATCGCATCAACCGCATCGATATCTATCTTCGGAGCGTAAAAAGCGGCCTCTCCTTCATCTTTGACATAGTCATCCTTATCAAAAGCCTTTAAAGCGTCTTCCAGGGCCTTTTCCGCTTTACTCCATTCTTTATCCGTTCCGAAATAATCATCCTTTTTATTCGGATCACGCACTGACAATTTAAAGATCAGATTGCTCATTCCCAGGGTGTCGTATATGTATTTGGTTATATTTAAAGCACTCAGTATCTCTTCTTGAAGCTGATCTCCTCTACAAATTATATGAGCATCATCCTGAGTAAAGCCTCTCGGTCGGGTTAAGCCGTGCAACTCTCCCGATTTTTCATAACGATAAACGGTTCCCATTTCGGCCCATCTTTTCGGCAATTCTCGATAACTCCTGGTTTTCGAGGTGTACATCTTAACGTGAAAAGGGCAATTCATCGGTTTTAATCTGTAGTTTCGATCGTCCACGCTGAGTGGTCCGTACATGTCTTCGGCGTAGTGCTCCAGGTGTCCCGATTTCTCCCACAATTTTTCATTGGCGATATGAGGAGTGGATACTATCTGATAATCGTTTTCCAAATAAGTGTTCATGGCGAACTCCATCAGAAGATGTCTGAGCATCGCTCCGTTCGGAAGATACAAGGGAAGACCCTGCCCGACTTCTTCGTCGAACATAAATAATTCCAACTTCTTTCCGATCAATCGATGGTCTCTCTTTTCGGCTTCTTTTCTGTCGGCGAGATATTTTCTGAGCTCTTTCGGGTTGGAGAAGGCGAGTCCGTAAATTCTTTGAAGCATATCGTTTTCTTCCGACCCTTTGAAGTAAGCACCGGAGGTTCGGTCCAGTTGAAAAGCTTTCGGGTTCAATTTACCGGTCGATTCGACGTGAGGACCCTCACAAAGATCATAAAAATCACCGGTTCGATAGATCGATATTTCACCCTCGAAATCTTCAAGAAGCTCCAGCTTGTAAGGCTGGTTTTTAAAAAGCTTTTTCGCCTCTTTTTTATCTACGATCTCTTTTTCGAAGGGAATATCTTCTTCTATTAACTTGATCATCTCTTTTTCCAACTCTTCAAAATCATCTTCGTTAATATCTATATCCTTAAAATCATAATAAAATCCGTTATCTATCGCCGGACCGATTCCTATTTTTGCATCGGGAAACTTTTTCAACACCGCGGAAGCGAGAAGGTGAGAAAATGAGTGACGTTCTTTCTCCAGTTGTATTTCTTTGTCTTCTTTTTTCATATTTTTTATTTTATCATACTGATTAGCGATTAAAAAGAAAAACCTCTTCGGAGAGGTTTCTTGCAAAGGCTAAAATTGAAGAAACCTCTCAAAGCGAAGAGGTTGTTGTCGTCTTTTTTGCCTTTGATTCAAAGATTTTCATCAATGTAATTCTACATCTTTTCGGCTGAAAGTCAAATCAATCGATCCTCTTTATCTTTTCGGCGATTATCTTCGGATTTTGATCTCGATGACTCACTTTTCCGGAGACGAACACCAGATTGTTAGCCTCCAATATCATTTTGTAGTTTTGGTAGGTTTCGGGAAAAACGATTATCTCCATCTCATCATCTTTATCTTTTAGGGACATAAACATCATTTGACTTCCTTTTTTGGTGGTTATCGTCTTTGTTCGAGAGATCATTCCGCCGACTCGAACTCTTTTGTCCGAAGGTTCTCTTTTAGCTTTTTTTATGCTCTTTGCCTTTTTTAGCTTTTCTTCGTGTTTGTCGAGTGGGTGACCGGTAATGAATATTCCCAGAAGTTCTTTTTCCCAGTTTAATTTTTCTTCCTTGGTCGCCTCCGGATTTTCTTCCAGTCGAATTTCGGAATTGTAGCTTTCGGCCGCTTCGAAAAGTCCGGATTGACCACCCTTCTCTTTTTTTCTTATCTCTTTACTGTAAGCCAATATTCGGTCCATATTTTTCAGGATTTGATTTCTCTCCATCAAGCTTTCAAAGGCTCCCGCTTTGGCCAGCGCTTCCAGTGACTTTTTATTCAGGTGACGGGAATGAATACGAGAAAGAAAATTGTCGAGTGATTCGTAAGAACCGTTCTCTTTTCGATCTTCAACAACCTCTTCAACCAGCTTGGTTCCGACGTTCTTTATGGCCGCCAAACCGAATCTAATTTGATTTTTTTCCGGAACCACGCTGAAATGAGCAAAACTCTCATTGATATCGGGTTGAAGAACCTCAATTCCCATATTTTTACACTCTCCCATCAAAAATCCGAGCCGGTCTATATTTTTTTGTTCGGCGGTAAGAAGAGAAGACATGAATTCTTCGGGATAGTGGGCTTTGAGGTAGGCCGTTTGATAGGCGACCTGTGCGTAGGCGGCAGCGTGACTCTTGTTGAACGAATATTGAGCAAAGGGCTTTATCCAACTCCAGATCTCTTCTCCCAACTCTTTCGAATAGCCGTTTTCCTGAAGGCCGGTTAAAAACTTCTTCTTTTGACTTCTGAGCAGTTTGGCGATTTTTTTACCGATCGCTTTTCTGAGTATGTCCGCTTCGGCCATCGTGTAGCCGGCCATCTCTTGAGCAATTCTCATTACCTGTTCTTGATAAACACAAACTCCGTAGGTCGACTTTAAAATCGGCTCCAAATCGGGATGAAGATAGTCAACCTTTTGTTTTCCGTTTTTTCTTTTGATATAGGTCGGAATATACTGCATCGGTCCCGGCCGATAAAGGGCGACCATGGCAATGATGTCTTCAATGCTGGTCGGCTTCAGTTGCTTTAAGTAGCGCTGGAATCCGGATGACTCCAACTGAAAAACACCGGTAGTTCCTCCGGCCTTTAAAAGATCGAAAGTTTTTTTGTCGTCGAGAGGAAGGTGGTCTATATCGATATTCTTTCCGTGAATCGCATATATCTTTTTGAGTGTGTCTTCTATTATCGTTAAATTTTTAAGTCCCAGAATATCCATCTTCAAGAGACCGATATCTTCAATGGAGTGCATCTCGTATTGAGTTACCACCGCTTCATCGTCTTGGGAAGGATGCTGCAAGGGGACCTTGTTCGGAAGCGGCTGATTACCGATTACCACTCCACAAGCGTGAGTGGAGGCGTGGCGGACAACACCTTCCAATTTTTTAGCTATATCTATGAGACGTTCGGCTTTCGGGTCGGTATTGTAGAGCTTACGGAAGTCGATATTGTTTTCCAGGGTTTCTTCCAGATTTTGACCCATCGGAATCATCTTCGCCACTCTGTCACAATAATTGTATTCATAGCCGAGGGCTCGACCGGTATCTCTTATTGCCGCTCGGGCGGCCATTGTTCCGAAGGTTATTATTTGAGCGACGCTCTCTTCTCCGTATTTTTGAGCTATGTAATCGATAACTTCTCCTCTTCTTTTATCCGTAAAGTCGAGGTCGATATCGGGCATCGAGACTTTGGCTCTTCCGGGGTTCAAGAAACGCTCAAAAATTAAATCGTATTTCAGCGGATCCACGTTGGTTATTCGTAAGAGATAAGAGGTTATCGATCCTCCGGCACTTCCTCTTCCCGGCCCTACCACTATATGATTTTCTTTAGCCCAGTTAACGAAGTCCTGGACGATCAAAAAATAAGAAGCAAAGCCGGTATCGTTGATTATCTTCAATTCGTAGTCGAGTCTCTCTTTTGCATCTTTTCTTTTTTCGGGAGGGTATCTTTCTTCCAGATTCTTCTCGCAAAGATTTCGGAGATATTCTTGGTCGGTCGTTTTTTCCGGTAAGGGGAACTTGGGTAGGCTGGTGCTTTCCAAGTCGAACTCAAAATTACACATATCCGCTATCTTTTGAGTATTTTCAATCGCTTCGGGGACATCGCTGAATATTTCAGCCATCTTTTCGGGTGATTTCATTGAAAAATCGTCTTCTCTCAAAGAGACTCGATCGGGATCATTTATGTCCGAACCGGTACTTATCGACATTAAAACGTCTTGGATTTGACCGTCTTCCGGGCGCAGATAATGGCTGTCACAGGTGGCGACCAAGGGGATATCAAGTTCATCGGACCACTTTTTGAGTTGCTCGTTAACTTTTTTTTGTTCCGGAATATTGGGGTGGTGCTGAAGCTCAAAGTAGAAAGAATCTTTTCCGAAAAGTTTTTTATATTTGAGAGCTAATTTTTTTGCCTCCTCTTTTTTTCCGGATAGTATATAGCGTGGAATTTTTCCCTGTATGCAGGCGGTCAGAGCGATAAGTCCTTCGGAGTGTTTTTCCAAAAGCTCTTCGTCTATTCTCGGTTTGTAGTAAAATCCTTTGAGGTGAGCTTCGGTAATTAATTTAACCAAATTTTTGTAACCCGTTTCATTTTTAACCAAAAGAACCAGGTGATAATTTTTATTATCGACATTGGGTCTTTTTTGAGTCATCTCTTCAAAGGCGACATAAACCTCCGCTCCGATTATCGGCTTAACCTCTTTCTCTTTTGCCTTTTTGTAAAATTCAACCGCTCCGTAGAGAGCGCCGTGGTCGGTAATCGCTACCGAATCCATTCCTTTTTCTTTAACGTAGTCGATGAGCTCTCCTATTTTTGGAAGCCCGTCCAGAATGCTATAGTGAGAGTGAACATGCAGGTGAGTGAATTTCATTAAACTTGTTTAAAATTAGCTGTTTTTAACTTATTGAAATGACTTCATACTGATGTAATGATACAAAATAAACGTCTAAAAATAAACAGTGAAATTTAAAAACAGAAGAATAATAGGAGTGGACGAAGCGGGTCGAGGACCTCTTGCGGGACCGGTTTTTGCCGCTGCCGCTCTGGTAAAGAAAGAACCCGATTTCTTAACGGAGATAAGGGACAGCAAAAAGATATCCGAAAAGAAGAGAGAGAAGCTTTTTGATTTAATTATGAAAAGTGAAGATATCTTGGTCGAAGTAGCGCAAAGAGACCCGCAAACAATAGATCAAATAAATATCTTCGAAGCGACAAAGAGAGCGATGGAAGAGGCGATTTTGAAGCTGGGAGAGGAAGACGCCCTTGTTATTATTGACGGCAATTTTGCAATCAATATTGAGCGGGAACAGAAATCGATAATAAAAGCGGACCAAAAGATTTTAGAGTGTTCGATTGCTTCAATAGCAGCCAAGGTTTCCAGGGACAGACTGATGAGAGGGATGGATAAAAAATATCCCGGATACGGATTTTCGTGCCATAAGGGTTATCCGACCAAAGCCCACAAAGAGGCGATTAAAAAACTGGGCCCATGCCCGATACACAGAAGATCCTTCAAACTAATCTAATCCCATTTCCACGCCCATTTTTACGCCCCAGGGGCGTTAAAATAGGGGTAATTTAATAGCTGTGGAGCTTGAAATAAAAAAAAGAGCACCGCTTTAAAGCGGTGCTTTTTAAATCATCTCCGGCTTAATATTTTTTCTCTCAGCTTTTCAAGTTCGGAAAGCGATCTGGTGGTCATTCTTTCTGGTTTTTCGTAAAGAATAGCGTGATTTAACGCTCTTATTTCTTTATCCGTGAAAAATGAAGAAATTTCAGCGATGTCGGGAGGAGTAACGAATTCATCGCTTTTTAAAAAAGAGATTCTGAAGCGGATGAACTTGAGAGAGTAGACGAGAATAGCTTTTTCCGCTTCGGTTAGCTTCTCTTTTTCCACTATCTCAAAGAATCGTTTTTGAAATCTTTTAACCTTTGGGAGATTGGGTAGTTTTTCTTTTTTGAGTTTGTTTTTCAAGTGAATCACCTCATTTCAGCCGGAGATGAGAGTGATGTCAAAGTTCTATTTCAATTGTATAATATAAGCTGAAAAAATAAAACAATTAATTTGAAGTTTGTAACTTTAAATAACTTACTTTACAAAGATTAGCATTCAGTTGTATAATTAACTACAGCTAAAGAAGACGAATGAAAATCGAATATTATTATCCTGATGAGGTTCGCCTCATTTTTTGGAAGGTTTACATAAACCCCTTTTTAAGTGGGGTTTTTTATTATGAAAAATAATAAAGCTTTTACACTAATAGAACTACTAATA
>CAZNIM010000024.1:0-11763 GCA_964573145.1 uncultured Candidatus Saccharibacteria bacterium | reverse complement strand
TTAACATTGACAATTCGATTAGTTTGTCTTATATTACCCCTTATAAAAGGAGGTGGTTGAAGTGAAGATAATCGTCACGCTAATAGTTCTTTTAATCTTTCTTACAGCATTTACCGCAAGCGCGGAAGAAGTGGATATCTCTTTTTATCAGCGGAGACTAACTCAACTCGGATTCAAGCCGGGACCGGTAGACGGAATTTTCGGACCACTTACTCGAGATGCAGTAATAGCGTTTCAAAAAGCTTACCGCTTGGAGGTAAGTGGAGAATTGGATCAAGAAACAAGGGTTAGTTTGGAAATACCGGCAGCTACCGAAAAGATAACTCCCGAAAAAGAAACCGACGGGCTTCATATTGAAATTGATATTGAAAAGCAGATCTTGTTAATAGTTGAAAGGGGAGAGGTTAAGTCGATACTTCATGTATCCACGGGTAGAGAGGATCGTACTCCGACCGGCCTTTTTCATATCTACGAAAAAGTTACCTCCGGCTGGGTTACCGCCATAGGAAGAGACGGTCAACCGCAAGGAGAGATGTATATGCCGCTCAAGTTTTGGGGGCCATACTACATTCACGGATCGAGAAGCGTTCCCGAATATCCGGCAAGCTTGGGATGTGTTAGGATTATGCCGGAAAGAATCTATTATCTTCACGAAATAACCAAAATAGGGACTACCGTTTTAATAAGATAAAGCCCTCAACAGGGCTTTTTTCTTTATCAAAATAAGTGACTGATGTATAATAAAAATAGAAATAATGAAAAAAACATCGAAAACATTTCGCTTTTTATTACTTTTGATCTTTATCCTTACGGGATCTTTTTTTCTATTTCCCGAATTCTATTTTGACTATTTTAATTCCGAAGAAAAAAACGAGAGCTGTTTTTCTTCCGAGATAGAGATTAACCATTACGGCCCCGAAAAAGAAGAGGTGATAGAGCTGACCAATTTAATGAGATCTCAGCACGAACTTTCTCCACTGACTGAAAATAGTAAATTGACGGCAGCTGCAAGGATAAAAGCGATCGAGATGATTGAAAAGCAATATTTCGCTCACGATTCTCCGACCGGTCAAAACGTTAAAGACTTGGCGGAGAAAGTGGATTATCACTTCTTAATAGTCGGAGAGAATCTGGCAAAGGGAGAGTTTAAAAACAGCTTTGATTTGGTTCAAGGATGGATGAACAGCCCCGATCACAGAAAAAATATTCTGGAAAAAAAGTATGAAGAAATCGGGGTAGCAATCGAAAGAGGAACTTATAACGGACAAGAGCTTTGGATGGCGGTTCAATTGTTCGGAACCGAATTGGGGGTTTGCCCTCAGCCGAGTGAGGAAATGGCTTTGGAGATTGATTCGATGAGAGAGGGAA
Source organism: uncultured Candidatus Saccharibacteria bacterium (assembly GCA_964573145.1). Classification (GTDB taxonomy): domain Bacteria; phylum Patescibacteriota; class Minisyncoccia; order Minisyncoccales; family PWPS01; genus PWPS01. Next base: position 10,395 of record CAZNIM010000024.1, on the reverse strand, counting down.
TGGATAAGATAATGATGGAGATAGAGTCGTTGGACTTCCAAATTAAAGAGGAGGATTCGATAGAAAAACAAAACGAATTAATAAGAAAAAGGAATGTTTTGGCTGATGAATATAATCAATTGAGAGAAGAACTACAGCCGGTTATAAATGATTACAATCGACAGATAGAAGAAAGAGAAGCTTGCATTTTAAACTACAGATAACAATGAATCATAAAAAATACATAAAAAGAGCAGTAAAACTTTCCGAAGAAGCTTTAAAAGAAGGAGATAATCCTTTCGGGGCGGTAATCGCCGATAAGGAGGGTGTTTTGACCGAAGCAAAAAACAAGACTACCGGTGATGTTACCGGTCACGCCGAAATTATAGCGATGAAAAAAGCACAGAAAATATTAAATACGAATGATCTGTCCAACTATACGATTTACTCCAGCTGCGAGCCCTGCCCGATGTGTGCTTTTATGATTAGAGAGCTGAAGTTTAAAAGGGTTGTTTTTTCTTTAGCTTCACCTTTTATGGGGGGTTATTCCAAATGGAATATACTTGAAGACGAAGAGTTAATGAAATTCGAACCGGTTTTTTCCGATCCGCCGGAGATTATTTTCGGAATATTAAAGGAAGAAGCTTCCGAAGTTTTCAAAAAAGCGGGATGGACTATCGATTCTTGATTTTTAGAAATTAAATGGTATAAATAAACAAGATGTTGAAGCAAATAAAATTATATATTAACGACTAAAACGGGGGGTTCCCGTTTTTTTAATAAATATGTGGGCAACAATATTATGCAGCTCGCTAATATTCGTATTCCTTTTACTGACCTTTATATTTTTTAAGTTAAATATCAAAGGATCGGTTGAACTGACGACCTTTTTAACCTTTTCGACTGCTGCGGTAGTCGGTTTTTTTATTTCAAGACAAGGAGTGGAAGTTACCTCCGTCGATCTGATAGTCTCCTCTTTTTCTCTTTTTGCAATATACCTTTATTTTTCCATTAGAAGTTTTAGAAAAGAAAGAAAGGTGATGCCCGACGAAGTAAGGAAAGTGCTTAAAAAAATAAAAAGAAACAAAAAAAGAATTAAAAGAACTTTAAAAAGAAAAGATTTAAGCCGGTACCTTGATTTAAAGATGGAGTTTGAAAAAGGGAATGTAAAAAGTAAGAAATTTCAAAAGGAATACAAATTGTTTTACAGAATGAAGATATCCGGGTTCGAGGAAAAATTTTATAAACAATACTTTGATCTTTTAAGTAAAAAAGTATCCGATCCGGAGAAGGTTTTAAGAGGGCTTTCAGAAGTAAAAGTAAGAGGGAAGAGGCGAGTGCATCTCGCTTTCGCCACCAAACTTATTCATACGATTAATCCTGATTTACCCCTTTACAGTTCGATGATATCCGAAATATTCAATCTACCGATCGGAAACGGAACTCTTGAAGAAAGAATAAAAAAAGCGAACCGGGCGTATGAAAAATTGATTGATTATTATCTTATAATTTTGAAAGACTCTGCCGTCTTATCAATAATCTCCGAATTGAGGCAAAGCAAAAATTGGAAAGAGGGGGTCGTTTCCGATATGAAGCTTTTGGATATGATAATAAAGGAGGCTTTCGACTCTTAATCTTTTTTTGCTTTACATTTCTCCAAATCAGTGATATAAACAAGGAACAAAGGAGGGATTAAAATGAAAAAGCCCCTTAAAAAGAGAATTGCTGAAGATCTTTTCGAGGCAAAAAAATTAAAATGTTTAGTGGAGGAAATCGACGGGATAACTTTCAATCCTCCCTCTCCGGTGGTGATAGAAATTGAAAGATATTACGGACTACATTTTGACTTTAATAACAACAGATACAACATATCCGCTCTCGGACTGGAGGAAAGATTCTCAAGGGTTGAATTTCCAATCTTTCAATGCGAAAAAGGAGCTAAAGAGCTCAGTAGATTGGAAAAGAGACTGATGATAATCAGCTATGGAGTTCGTTGCAGATTACAGATGCAAGGATTTAAGTTATTTACTCCCGAATACATCCTCTCCGACATTACAATGAGGAGAATATTCAATTTGCTACTCGTCGCCAGAGGCGAGTATATGATAAACAGTAATTTTATCCTCGACTTGGAGGAGTTGGACGCACAGTTTATCTCCAATATGGCAATCTATTATTGGAGAAGAGGGGCCAGCTTGGATTCAATTTGCCAGGTATTGTGCTGGCAGCCAAAGCTAAAAACGCACCGCTAAAACAAGCGGTGCTTTAATTGTTATTTATTTTTGTTAGAATCAGCATATAAAATATGGATTTGGAAAAAATATATCAAGTTATCGAAAATCAACCGAGCTATCGGAAAAAACAAATTCTAAAAGCGATTTGTAAAGGAGTTTCCGATTGGTCGGAGATTACCGAGCTACCGACCGACATGCGTAAAAAGCTTGAAAAAGAAGCTTCTTTAAGTATAAGTTCGGCTTCTCACGCGATAGGGGAAAGAAGCGAAAAAGCGGTGCTCGTTCTTGACGACGAGTTAAAGGTTGAAACCGTTTTAATGAACCACAAGAAGCGGTATACGGTCTGTCTTTCTACTCAAGTCGGGTGCCCGCTGGGGTGTCTTTTTTGTGAGACGGGAAAAATGGGTTTTGAGAGAAATCTAACTTATTCCGAGATTATCAGTCAGATTATATATTTTTTAAGAGAGAAAAGATTGTTAAAAATTGACAATGTCGTCTTTATGGGGATGGGAGAGCCTTTTTTAAATTATGATAATTTAATTGAAGCGATTAGAATAATTAATCATGAAGATTATTTCAACCTGGGAGCGAGAAATATCTCCGTTTCCACATCCGGAATTCCGGAAAAAATAAAAAGGTTCGCGGATGAAGGCTTGCAAATTAATTTGGCAATATCTCTACACGCTACGGACGACTCAACCAGATCAAAAATAATGCCGATTAATCAAACTCATCCGCTAAAAGAGCTTTTCAAAGCTATTGACTATTATGTAGAAAAAACCAATCGGAAAGTGATGTTTGAATATCTTCTTCTGGATAAAATAAACGACACTCCGGAAGATGCTCAAAGATTGGCTAACCTTTTAAAGCATAGACTTCATTTTATAAATCTGATTCGGTATAATCCGACATCATCAAACTTTAAGCCGTCATCAAAAAAAAGAGTCGAAGAATTTAAAAAGATATTATCCAAAAATAATCTTAATTACGGAGAAAGAGACAGTATGGGAGTGGAGATAAAAGGAGCTTGCGGCCAACTTGTAACTAAAAATAAAAGTTAAAATGAAAAAAATAATAATCGGACTAATCATAGTGGGGCTTTCTTATCTGGGATACATTTATTTTATTTCGGAAGAAGTCGACTTTATCGCTCCGGAATATGAAGAGGTGGAAAGCTCTTCCTCCGAATACGAAGCAAAAGTCGAGTTAATCTCCAATGACTCTGTCGGAGGAGGGGAGGTTAATAATTTTATAAAATCACACCGAGAAGAGTTTACTCAAAAAGCAATCGAAGAAGTAACTCAATTAAGAAATGACGGCTTTGATTTTAAATACAGCTTGGATATGATTATCGAAGATTATCTTTCGGAAGATTATCTTTCATATGTAGTGATGATTTCCGAATATACCGGGGGAGCCAACATAAATCAAACGGTTGAAACTTTTACCTTTGACAGGCACGGCAACAAAATCAGTCTCGAAGAGTTAGCTGATTTGGAAATTCTGGAGGAAGTTCTGACTCATAAACTAAAAGAGATGGAGGATGATCTTTTTCCCGAAGCGTATGAACAATTATCAATCCGAGATATCGACTCCTTTTACATCGATAAAGAAAAATTGGTTATTGTTTTTTCAAAATATGAAATTGCGCCGGGAACAGCCGGTATAATCGAGGTGACTATTGAATTTAATGAGCTGTAAAAAAATTAGCGTCTATAAGCCACTCGGGATTACTCCCTTTGATGTAATTAAGATCATTAAAGATATTAATCCGAAAATGAGAGATCTTAAGATGGCTTATGCCGGCCGTCTCGATCCGATGGCTGACGGAGTTTTGCTTTTAATTGTCGGTAATGAGCTCAAAAACTTCGATCGATACTTAAGCTTAAAAAAAAGATATGAAGCGAAGATTTTAATCGGTTTCTCTACGGATAGCTATGATCTTTTGGGCTTACCCGAAAGACACAAAAAGAAAAAAGATGATAAGATTGAGGATTTTTTACTTTCTTTACCGGGCAAGGATTTTACTTTTCGTCTTCCCCCTTTTTCGAGCTACAAAATAGAAGGGAAGCCACTCTTTAAATGGGCTCTTGAAAATAGACTGGATGAAATTGAAATTCCGAAAAAAACGGTAAAGATAGAAAGTTTAAAATTAAACCAAAAAACCACAGTTAGTGAAAAAGAGCTAAGTGAATTGATTAATGAAAAGATAGGGAGTGTGGTCGGTAACTTTCGTCAAAAAGAGATAAAAAGGCGGTGGAGTGAGATTCTGACCGGAAAAGGATCATATTCGGTTTATGAAATCGATATAAGAGCGGACTCCGGTTTTTACGTTAGAAGCTTGGCCGATTTTTTGGGTCAAAAATTCAATACGGGAGGCTGTCTTCTCAGTTTAACAAGAACCGAGATCGGAAATTTTAAAATAAAAAAAGCTCCGAATCCGTGGGATTTTTAATAAATCAATCCAATCTGCTATACTAAAGAAGATGGAAAAATTAACAAAAATAATAAAATATTTGGACCAGTTTTTAGAGGTTGATAAATTTGAAGATAAAAGCTTCAACGGTTTACAGATAGAGGGTCGAAAAGAGGTAAAAAAAATTGCGTTTACCGTTTCGGCCGGTGCCGAAATTTTTTCTGAAATATTGGATGAAGATCCGGACTTAATAGTAGTTCATCACGGAATATTTTGGAAGGGAGCCAACCCCTCGATAAAAGGATGGATGAAAGACAGAGTTAAACCATTGATTGAAAACGATGTTTCACTTTATGCTTGCCATCTTCCTCTCGACGGACATAAAGAAGTCGGAAACAATGCTCAAATACTAAAAGAGCTGGGAGGCTATCCCGACCGAGAATTCGCTTGTGACGCGGGGGTTGCCATCGGCTGGGAGGGAGACTTAAAAGGAAATATATTCGAAATAAAAAGAAGACTGGAGGAATTCTTGGATGTCGATTGCAAACTTCTCGATTTCGGACCGGATCAAGTGTCCAAAGTGGCGGTTGTCTCCGGAAGCGGAGGAAAATCGATATATGAAGCGATTGACAAAGATATAGATCTTCTGATAACCGGTGAAGAAACCGACATAGCCGAACTGGCCAAGGATGCCAAAATTAACGTAATATTCGGAGGCCATTACGCAACGGAAACGACCGGAATAATCGCTTTAAAGAAAAAGATTCAAGAAAATTTCAATGTGGAAACTTTATTTTTTGATTTTCCGACCGATCTTTAAGATATGCTTAAAAAGATAAAAAACCTAAAAATAAATAAGTACAGTTTAGTTACTTTTCTGATCTTGATCAGTCTGGTTATCGCTTTTCCGATTACCGTTTGGGAGCAAAACTGGATAAATCTTTTTCTAATAACCCTTACATTTCTACTGATTTTCGGATCGTGGTGGCTTCAAGACAGGTACAGGTTTTACCTTCCGGGAGAGCTTCAATTACTTTTGGTCACATTCATATACGCCGGAGTCTTTTTGGGTGGAGTGGGTGATTTTTATTATCGCTTTTGGTGGTTCGATTCACTTTTGCACGCAATAAGCGGTTTGGGTCTCGGTTTTATCGGTTTTTTGATTCCGTACTCATTGTACAAGACAGGGAAACTGAAGGCTGAACCCTTCTTTATCGCTCTTTTCGGATTTTGCTTTGCTCTTTCTTTGGGTGCCCTGTGGGAGATTTTTGAGTTCTTAATGGATCAATTCTTAGGAACCAATATGCAGAAGGCAAGAAACTTGGAACTGATTTACGGATACTTTGATACCCGGCTCGGAGTGCTTGACACCATGTACGATTTAATTCTGGATACTATCGGCGCCTTAATTGCTTCCGTTGCCGGATATATCTATTTGAAAAAAGGGGAATTTTTTCTATTCGACGAACTGATAGAAAAAGTAGAAAAAGAAAACCCGGAATACTTCAATGCCGAATCGTAATTATTTCATACTTTTTTTATCCTTTATATTTTTAGTGGGAGCTTTTGCTTTGTTCAATGCCGGCTATCAACCCGAAAACGAAAAAGAGGTGCAAAAATCCCAAGTCGCAAATAATAAAGAGTCTTTAGATTTAAAAGAAGAGGCGGAAGGTGATAGTGAAAAGGAGGAAAAAGAAAATAAAGAAGAGGAGGCGAAAAATATTGAAGATAGTGAAGAGAGAGAGGATGTTGAAAACGGAGAAAAGGGTAGGGAAGTAACAAAAATTAAAGGAGAAGAAGGTTTTTTAAATTGTTTGTACGAAGTGAGAGTTCCTTCTCCGAAAGCGGTTTCTTTTTCCCCCGACGGAGAGGAGTTATGGGTCACCTCACTAATGAATGAAAGGGCCGGACTCTTTATATTCAATTCAGAGACCGGAACCGGCAAAAAAGAATTAAAGCTTCCCGGTGGAGGAGGGGTGGAAATAATATTCGCTTCTTCAGCCGGTTATGTAAGTCAAATGGAAACCGGAAGAGCTTTTAAAATAGAAAACCGGGAAATCCAAGAGATTTACGATTCGGGAAGTGTTTGGAGTAAAGCTTTCGCTTTCTCTCCCAACTATCAAAAATTATACCTTTCAAATTGGGTTGGAAATGACGTCTCCGAATTCGACGACTCCGGAAAGTTAATCAGAAAAATCCCGACGGTTGAAACTCCGCGAGGCATTTCGGTGGTTAATGACAGTTTGTACGTAGCCGGATTCAAAAACGGAGAGATTCAAAAAATAGATCTGCAAACGGGAGATTCAAAAATTATCTTTTCTACCGGAGGAGCGATGCGTGATGCGGAAACGGACGGGAAAAATATCTATTTTTCCGACATGGCGATGGGTAAAATATATTCGGCAACTCCCGAAGGTGAAGTGGTTAAAATTACAAAGACGGATAGAAATCCGAATACGATAAGGCTGACTCCGGACAGTAAAATTTTAGTAATATCGAATAGGGGAATAAACAATCCGGAAAGCTATTATCTGCCCGGTCCCGAATGGGGTTCTCTTCTCTTTTTTGACTTGGAAAAAAAGGAGATTATCGGTTCTCACATAGGTGGAAACCAGACTACCGGTCTTTCGATATCTCCGGACGGAAATCTATTGGCTTATTCCGATTTTTTAGATCATCGAGTAACGGTTTGTGAGTTTCCCGATGAAGACTCCTTTTCGAATTGGAGTATTGAAGAACACAAAAGAAAAATAAATAAATAATGACCGACTATAAACAAAAAATAGAAGAACAAGAAAAGAGAATTACGGATTTGGAAAGAGAATTAAAGATTTTAAAAAGAACTTACCTTATATTTTTTAGCATAAAAGTGATTATAATTTTAATACCGATAATCGGATTATTGATTTCGATGCCCAGAATAATAGAAATTTATAATGAATTAACAAATCTAACAGGAGTTTAAATGAGTACCGACACCGGATCAAAACAATTTGGGGCTTTCAAAGGAGTTTTTATTCCCACTTTTCTAAGCATTGTCGGAGTGATTCTCTTTTTAAGACTCGGTCAAGTAATAGGATCGGTCGGTCTCTTGGGGGCTTTAATAATAATAATTTTATCGATATCGGTAACCCTGTCCACCGGATTATCTCTAAGCTCAATATCAAGCAATGTCAGAATCGGAGCCGGTGGTGCTTATTCAATAATAAACAAGACTCTCGGTTTGGAGATAGGGGGGAGTATCGGAATTCCACTTTACTTGGCGCAAGCTTTTTCAGTGGCTTTGTACATATTCGGTTTTTCCGAAACCTGGAACCATATATTTCCCGGTCATCCGGTTCAATCGATAGCTCTTATTTCATTTATCTTCTTATTACTTTTAACATTTGTCAGTACCAAGCTGGCGGTTAAATTTCAATTTTTGGTCTTCATAGCCGTATTAACTTCTCTACTTTCAATATTTTTAGGAGTTCAGTTGGCAGATATATCAAATTTATCTTTTGAAATTATCGATAACGAATTTTGGCTTGTTTTCGCCGTCTTTTTCCCCGCAGCTACCGGACTTATGGCCGGTATCGGTATGTCGGGTGAGCTTTCCGATCCGAAGAGACAGATTCCGAAAGGGATTCTGTGGGGACTCGGAGCCAGCACCGTAATCTACATAACCACCGCTTTCATTTTGGCTTTAAGCGGCACATCTTCGGAGCTGTTAACCAATCCCTTCATTCTGGTTGAGATAGCTGCTTTTCCTCAACTGGCGATGGCCGGTATTCTTGCGGCGATGATATCGAGTGCTTTAACCGCAATGATAGCTGCTCCACGAGTTCTTGAGGCTCTGGCCAAAAGTGGAGTTTTACCAGCAAGTAGACTTTTAACCGCCAAAGAAGGGGAGGAAGAGCCACGTAACGCCGTTTTATTAACCGGTCTTATTATTTTTCCGGTAATAATCGGAGGATCGCTTGATTCCGTAGCTCAAGTTTTAACGATGTTTTTCCTGATAACTTACGTGACTATCAATACAGCCGTCTTTTTGGAGCAATTTTTGGGTCTCCGTAGCTTTCGACCGACCTTTAAGGTTCCCAAGATGGTTCCGATGTACGGAGCGTTAGGGTCAGCGGTAATTATGTTTTTGATTAATGTTTACGCCACCTTGGTAGCTATCGGCTTCGTCTTTTTCGTTTACTTTTTGCTCACCAAAAAGACTCTTCCCGAACAAAAAGGAGATGTCCGTTCCGGAATATTCAGAGCTTTTTCCGAATGGGCTGCTGAAAAAAGCAGAAGATTACCCGAGTCATCACTTCACATCTGGAAACCGAACATGATAATTCCGGTTTTATCCACCAAGACTTTGGCCGGTAATTTTCCGCTAATTAAGGCGATAGCCAACCCACGGGGAAGAATGACCGTTTTGGGTTTTAAATTGACTGAAAAGATATCGGAAAATCCGGAAGAGAAAGATATTACCGGTGAAGAGATAAAGAGAGAGATAAAACAGCTTCCCGAATTCGTTAAAAAATTTAACGAAGAAAAGATATTTACATCTTACTCGACGATAAACGCCACCGATTACATCAGTTCACTAATCGTATCGATCGAGGCGATTTACGGTCAAGTATTTTCTCCGAACATCCTCTTTCTTCCTTACGATCCGGGAAGTATCAAGCCGGAAGAGCTTAAAAAAGTAATCGACTCGGCTACTGAAAAAAAATACGGACTTATTCTCTTCGATAAAGATAAGGGTGCCGGCTTGGGGGCCGAAAGAGATATCGACGTCTGGATAAGCCCCAAAGTTTTAAAAGAGGATATCTTTGAAGAAAGACACTACGATCTTTCTTTGCTTACCGCTTACAGCATAAAGCAAAACTGGAAGGGGGCAATCCGTCTGAGGATGTGCGTTGAGGAGAAAAATGTACGTAAAGCTGAAAAATATCTTTACAAATTAATTTACGAAGCTCGTCTTCCTTACGATACGGAGGTGGTGGTTTCAAATGAAAATTTTAAAAAAGAGCTTGAAAAAGTTACCGAAAGCGATCTGCAAATCTTTCCCTTCGAAAAAAAAGATATCCCTTCAATATACGAAATATCGAAGGTGGGAAAAAGATCCAATCTATTCATTCTGGATTCGACAAAAGAAAGCGTCCTCGCTTAGCGCTTTGGAGTTATTATTGACAATAACTTAATTATATACTACAATATAAGAACTAAAATGAAAGGTGGGGATTCGGATGAAAGAAGTCAAAAACTTCCTGAGAGCCACTAAAGAGGATCTTGGATTCTATTTAAGGATTAGGAAGGCTGCGAGAGAGTCTTTGATGAGGGGAGCTGATGTCGGCTTTCCCATTTACAAAAATGAGAAAGGTGTCTTTTTAGGGGAACTGCAAAAAGAAGACGTCTTCTGGCACTGGAGCAATTCCCGCTACATGGAGGGAATAGTGCATGTTAAAACCGATAAAATAATCTCTCCATCCATGGAAGACCTGTTCTTTTTCCATGGAAAGTTAGAGGGATTAAGATGGGCAATAATCGGTAAAGCTGACCCGAAAAGAATCCGATTGATGGTTATCGAACACGAAACGGGGATAAGTATGAATCAGATTAATCGAATGGGTCAGTTCACCCAACAAAAGGAGGTTAATCGTTATTTGGAAAAGTTAGGATTTAAACTCCAAATGGCACAAATATAGATATGTAGGTACAGGCACCGTAAAGCGGTGCCTTTTTTTATTGCTTCGAAAGATGTAATATGAATTAAAAGCAGTCAAGATG
>CAZNIM010000023.1:0-12159 GCA_964573145.1 uncultured Candidatus Saccharibacteria bacterium | reverse complement strand
TATTTTTCGTAGCTACACTTCTTATCCAAACACACCTCTTTGCCTTTCTTCTTTACCACTATCGAATCACATTCGGGGCATCTCTCGCCGGTTGGTTCGTAATTGGTGCCGAATTTACATTTCGGATAATTACTGCAACCCCAAAAGATACCACCCCTTCTGTTCACCTTTTTAATTAGTGTTCCTTTTTTACATTCGGGACATTTCACCTTGGTGTCTTCCTCCAATTTTTCGGTATTTTTACACTCCGGATAATTACTACAACCCCAAAACATTCCGTACCTGCCTTGCTTCATATTCATCTTTGACCCGCATTCACTACATTTCTTTTCTCCGAACTCTTCTTTCATCTTTTTTACTTCTTCTTTCTCTTCTTCCATCGGTTCGGTATATTCACAATCGGGAAAGTTGCTACAAGCTTTAAATTTTCCGTTTCTACCCAGCTTTATAACCACCTTACCATCATCACAAGTCGGGCAATCCTTATCGGTAACTTCCAAAATGTTTTGCTTTTCCATCGACTCCTCTTTCTCTTCGATCTTCTTTATGAACGGCTCGTAAAACTCTTCCAACATCTCTTTCCAGTCTTCTTTTCCTTCCGCTACCTGATCCAACTTCTTTTCCATCTTTGCCGTAAATCCGATATCGACTATCTCCGGAAAGTGATTTACCAACATATTGCTGACCACTATTCCTATGTCGGTGGCGTGCAGCTTTTTCTTCATCTTTTTTACGTAGCCTCTGCTTTGAATCGTTGCCAAAGTCGGTGCGTAAGTAGAAGGTCTTCCGATTTCGTTTTTCTCCAATTCTTTAATCAGCGAAGCTTCGGTGTAGCGGGGAGGAGGCAATGTCTCTTTTTCTTCCGAATCAAGCTTTTTAAGAGTTAACTTTTCTCCTTCTTTCAGTTCGGGTAATTTCTGCTCTTTCATTCTTACCGAATAAGCTTTCATAAATCCGTCGAAGACAACCGATTGTCCGGTCGCTTTAAGCAGATAATTTCCGGCCTCAATTGAAAGTTTTCCTCTCTTTATTCTTGCCGGTGCCATTTGCGAAGCCAAAAATCTGCTTCTTATCAACTTGTAAAGCTTTTTCTCTTGCGCTTTTCCCTTAATCTCTTTCAGGTTCGGGTCGGTCGGCCTGATCGCTTCGTGAGCTTCTTGAGTTCTGCCTTTTGACTTAAAGTTTCGATTCTTGTGATATTTATCACCCCACTTGTCTTTTATTATCTTTTCCGCCTTCTTTTTTGATCCCGATGACAAGCTGAAAGAGTCGGTTCGGTGATAGGTTATGAGCCCTTTTTCATAAAGGGTTTGAGCCAATCGCATCGTATACTTTGAAGAATAATTCAACCTTATCGAAGCGTCTTGCTGCAAGCTACTCGTCGTGTACGGCGGGTAGGGGTTTCTATTTTTCTCACTTCTTTTAATTTCCGCTACTCGATAGCTTTCTTTCTCCAAATCTTTCTTTGCTTTCTGATAAACTTTTTCATCGGTAATACCCGGCTTTTTTATCTTTTCTCCATCTATTTCGGTTAATTTGGCGGTAACCGGTCCACCGTTTTTCAAGTCCGCTTTTATCAGCCAGTAAGTTTCGGGAACAAAGCTTCTGATCTCTTTCTCTTTTTCGGCGACTAACCTCAAAGCTACCGACTGAACTCTTCCCGCTGAAAGGGAAAAGTCTCGATAAATCTTTTTCCATAAAAGAGGGGACAGCTTGTAACCGACCAGCCTGTCGAGAATTCTTCTCGCTTGTTGAGCGTTAACCAAATCATCATCCAACTCACGGGGATTTTCTATCGCTTTCGTAATTGCCTCTTTCGTTATTTCGTGAAAAGAGACTCGTTGGTAATTTTTAAGCCCCAAAGCCTCTTTCAGGTGCCATGAAATCGCTTCTCCTTCCCGGTCCGGATCGGTGCTCAAGATGACTTCGTCCGCTTTCTTAACTTCGTCTTTAAGCTCCTTAATCGTCTTTTTTTGACGAGAAGGAATTACGTACTGCGGTTCAAAATTATCGGTATCGACCCCCAGTTTTTTCTGTGGTAAATCTCTGATATGTCCTTTGGTAGAAAGAATTTTGTAATCTTTTCCCAAAAAGCCGGACAAGGTCTTTGATTTTGTCGGAGATTCTACTAATATCAGTTTCATGCTCTTTTTTGAGTTAAATCAAAATAAAATTCGCTTAAAAATGCTAACATTAAAATTGAGCTTTGTAAATGGAAAGTAATTAAAAAGATTAAAAAAGTCCAGTTTATCCTCTTGCTTTTTCAGTTCAAATAATCTACTTTTAACTTAAAATCCAAAAGAGGACTTGACAATTAAAAAATATGTAATATAATAGAAACGCTGATCTTTAAGTTTATCTACGAAGGGTTCATCTTGACGGGTTTTCTTTGAGAATCCGACAAGACAAAGAAGGAACAAAAATCCTCCTTATATCCCTCCTTTTATTTTATTTTTTTGTTCTGGAACCTGCTTCCTTCGGGAAGTACTTCGTTCGGAGTTCGTTATCGGATTTCGGGCGAAGATTCGTAGATAAGCTTAAGGATCGGAATGCTTGACCGACTTCGGTCGAGTTTTTATTTTACGGTAATCGTCTTTTTCTCCAATTCGGAATCAATCGCCAAAAAAGCCTCTTCGACTGCCGCGTCGATTACCTTTTCCAAAAGCTCCTTTTCGTCTTTTCCGAAGGTCTTCAGAGCTATCTCTCCCGCTTTTTTATCCGTTCGGTTTCTTATTCCCACTCTAATTCTCCAGAAATCTTTTGTCGATAAGCTTTTTATTACCGATTTCACTCCTCGATGACCTCCCGAACTGCGCTCTTTATCCACTTTCAGCTTACCCAGGGGAAAGTCGGCATCATCGTGAATTATGATTATCTCTTTCGCTTCTATATTATAGTAAGACGCCAATCCGGAAACCGCATCCCCGGATCTGTTCATATAGGTTTGGGGTTTTAAAAGAAAAACGTCTCCTTTTTTGGAGACCAGTCCGTTGAATTTTTTATCCGCTTTGAATTCCGGAAAAACTCCTCTCTCTTTAATCTTGTCAATCACCATAAAGCCGACATTGTGTCGGGTCTCTTCATATTTTTTTCCCGGATTTCCCAAACCTGCAACTATCATTAATTTCATCATAATACATATATTTTCAGCTGACAACATTTTTTTAAAAAAAACGGACTACCGCCTCCACTTGCGGGGTTGTCAAATCAACTTAAATTTGATACAATAATCCCGATATGAAAGATATTTTTGTTTTTATTTCAGAAGTCGTAAAGACACTTATCCTCGCCGCGATAATAGTCATTCCGGTGAGGGTCTTCTTATTCCAACCTTTCCTGGTCAGGGGTTCTTCGATGGAGCCCAATTACTATCAAGGAGATTATTTGATAGTTGACCAGTTTTCTTATCGAGTAAGAGAACCGGAAAGGGGAGAAGTAATCGTCTTTCACTCTCCACAACCTCCGGAGAGAAGATTTATAAAAAGAATAATCGGCCTTCCTCAAGAAACCGTTATCTTGGAAGAAGGAATAATTTATATTGTAAGTGAAGAAGGAGAAAAGAGGCTCCTTAATGAAGATTATTACCTTAAAGAAGAAACTCCCGGTGATTTTGAAGTTGAGCTTTCGACCGGAGAATATTTCGTTTTGGGTGATAACCGAAGAGCCTCTCTCGACTCCAGAAACTGGGGATCGGTTCCCAGAGAAAATATAATCGGTAGAGTGGGAATTCAAATCTCACCCTTTTCAACTTTTGCCAAGGCCGGAGCCTTTTTAATGGTAAATTATGAGCGATAAAGAGTTTAAAAAACCGACCGGAACACAGGATATTTTTGGAAAAAAACAACGATATTTCCGCCGAGTACGGGAAGTCGCTCGCGAGGTTGCCGACATATATAATTTTCAAGAAATAGAAACACCGATAATAGAAGAAGAAGCTCTTTTTGCTCGCGGAGTCGGAGACGAAACCGACATCGTTCAAAAAGAGATGTTTGTTTTTGAAACCAAGGGGGAAGACCGCATCGCTCTTCGGCCGGAAGGAACCGCCCCGATAGTCAGATCCTATATAGAGCATGATCTTTACAAAAAACCGCAACCGGTAAAATTCTTTTACTTCGGTCCATTTTTCCGCTATGAGCGTCCGCAAAGGGGACGTTTTAGACAATTTCATCAGTTCGGCTTCGAGCTTTTGGGAAAAAAATCATCGGCTCTCGACGGTCAGATGATTCTTGTTTTTTACAGAATATTTCAAAAATTGGGCCTCGATGTAGTGGTTAAAATTAATAATTTGGGAGACCAAAAGTGTCGACCCGAATACGTTAAAAAATTAAAGTCTTATTTAAAAAATCAGGATGATATCTGTGAAGATTGCGCTCGCAGAATAGAAAAGAACCCCTTGCGCGTTCTTGATTGTAAAAGTGAAAGTTGTCGCAAGGTAATAAGAAAAGCTCCCGAAATGATCGACCATCTCTGCAAAGCGTGTAAGGCCGACTTTAAAGAGGTTTTGGAATTTTTAGATGAATTCGATATTCCTTATGAGCTCGATTCTCATCTGGTTCGCGGACTCGATTACTATACCAATACGGTCTTCGAATTTTTTGCCGTTGACGGCGACTTGGCCCTGGGTGGCGGAGGTCGTTACGACGGATTGGTTGAAGAGCTCGGAGGAAGAGAGACTCCCGCCTGTGGAGGAGCTGTCGGAGTTGAAAGAGTAGTCGAACTGATGCGCGATAAAGGGATCAAAGTGGAAGAAGAGAAAAAGAAGATATTTTTAGCTCAATTGGGGACTTCGGCCAAAAAGAAAGCTTTTGAACTTTTCGAAGAGTTCAGGCAAGAAGGAGTTCCGGTTTATGAATCGATGGGCAGAGATTCGTTAAAGAGTCAAATGTCAAGAGCCGACAAACTGGGAGCCGAGTACACCTTGATTTTAGGACGACAAGAGTGTATAAAGAACGAGATCATAATCAGAGAAATGAAGACCGGGAAGCAAGAAACCGTTCCCTTACCCGACATAATAAAAGAGATGAAAAAAAGATTATGAGTTGTATTTTTTGCGATATTGCCGATAAAAAAGCGGAAGCCGATATAGTTTATGAAGATGAAAAGGTTATCGCTTTTGAAAATATAAGACCGCTCGCTCCGGTTCACGTTTTGGTAATTCCCAAGCGCCACATCGAAACGGTCGATGATATTACCGAAGAAGATATCGAGCTTGTCGGTCATTTGTGGAATAAAATAAAAGAAGTCGCCGAGAAGAAAGACCTTACCGGTTACAAGGTGGCGGTAAATGTAAAGGAGGAAGGAGGACAAGAAGTTTTTCATCTTCACTATCATCTTTTGGGAGGATGGAAATCAAAGGACGAAAGGGATGTCCCCGGTATGCCCTAAAAGTAGAATTAAAAGTTAAAAAAAGTAAAATGCCATTAGTAGTAAAAAGAAGAGTAAAAGAGAATAATTCCAGGATAGTTCATCGCTTCAATCGTGAGGTGAGAAAATCCGGAATAATCAACGAAGCCAGAAGCAGAAGATTTTTCAGTAAAAAGCTGAACAAGACGGCCAGGAAAAAGAAGGCTCTGAGAAGAAAAGAGCTTAAGAAAGAATACGACAGAAAAAGAAAGCTCGGCGAAATTTAATATGGTCGAATTCAATAATCGGACCGATTATGAACTTCCGATAGACAGATTTGCCGAGTTGGCTCGTAAAGCGGCTCCTGAAAAAGAGGAGCTTTCGGTCGCTTTTTTGCCTGCCGACGAGATTGCCGACCTTAATTCTCGCTACAGAAAAAAGAAAGATCCGACCGACGTTCTTTCTTTCAAAGCCGGCCCCGGTTTGGGAGAAGTGTTAATTTGCCCCCAAGTCGTAAAAGAAGAATTCGGAGATGATTTTTTAAACCGGATGGATCGAGTTTTGGTTCACGGAATTCTTCATCTTTTGGGTTACGATCACCAAAATGACGAGCAAGAAGCGCGGATGAAGAAAAAGGAAGATGAAATCTTATCCGGTTGAAAACTTTCAATAAAAAAGATAGAATTACTCAAGCGAAATTCTAATAGATAAACGATAAAAATGAGCAAAACCCCTATTATTGCCGGACTCGATATCGGATCCTATTCGACCAAACTATTAGTTGCCAAGGAGAGGCCCGACGGAAGGGGTTTTGAAGTTTTAGGAAGGTCGATCAGCCTTTCCTCGGGAGTAAGAAAAGGGGTCGTAAGTAATAAAAAGAAGACTGCTCGGGCGATATCCGAAGCTCTCAAGCAAGTCGAAAGAGAATCGGGCAGAGATATCGACGGCGTCTACATTAATATAAATGGAAGTCATATATTTTCTCTTTCTTCCGAAGGACTGGTCTCCGTTTCTCGTTCCGACCAAAAAATTATCGAGCAAGACCTGGAAAGAGTAATCGAAGCGGCCAAAACTTTTTCACTACCTTATAATAAAGAGATAATTCAAGTTATCCCGCAAGAATACGTAGTTGACGACCAAAGAGGAATAAAAGAACCTCTCGGACTGCGAGGGATAAGATTGGAAACTAAAATTTTAGCGGTCGGAGGATTTACTCCCTACATAGAAAAAAGCTCCGAGGTAATAATAAATTCCGGATTGGAAGTCCGGGATATCTTTTTGGGAACTTCGGCTGCCGCCACAGCGGTTCTCGATTCTCAAGAAAAAGAGCTCGGTGTCGCCGTTGTCGACATGGGAGCCGCCACCACTTCTTTAGCCGTTTATGAAGAAGGGGAGATGATTCACACTTCCGTTTTACCCATCGGAATGCAAAACATAAGAAACGATATCGCCATCGGCTTGAGAATCAGCATCGATGCCGCCGGTAAGGTTTTGGAAGAGATGGGTTCTCATATTTTGGGTGAAGCGACCGGAAAAATTAAAACCGTTAACATCGGTAACGGAGAAAAGGTTCGCTTTAAAGAAAGTGATTTAAAGCAAATTGCCAGAGCGCGCGTTGATGAAATTTTCGAGCTTGTAGATGAAAAGCTGGAGGACATAGAAAGATCCGGTCTATTACCGGCCGGAATAGTTCTTACCGGCGGAGGCTCCAAGCTCGACAATTTGGTCGGTTTCGTTAAGAAGAAATTACAACTTCCGGTCAGAATCGGAACCCCTTCCGATTTTTATCCCTCTCAAGAAGACCCCAGCCTTTCGGTCGTTTGCGGACTGGTAAAATTGGGAGCGGAGGACGAAAAAGGAACGGGGCTTTTTGATTTTAATTTTAGCGGGGGAGCCGGTAAAAAGATAAAAAAATTATTCAGGATATTCATACCTTAACCATGACAAAACAATTGCCAAAGATAAAAGTGGTTGGTATAGGAGGATCCGGAGGGAATGCCATAACCAGAATGATGGGCTGTGATATAAAAGGAATCGAGCTCATCGCCATAAACGCCGATTTTCAAGACCTTGAAAAGACCGAGGCGGACAAAAAGATTAGAATAGGTAAAGAGCTTACCGAAGGACTCGGAGCCGGAATGAATCCGGAGATAGGAGAGAAGGCGGCCAAAGAAAACGCCGATGAAATAAAAGAAGCTCTCGAAGGTTCGGAGATGGTCTTTTTAACTTGTGGTCTGGGAGGAGGAACCGGAACGGGCGCTTTGCCGATAATCTCCGAGATAGCCAAAAACACCGGTGCTTTAACTATCGCCGTTGTTACCATGCCTTTTTCTTTTGAAGGAAAAGAAAGAGAAAGAGTAGCCAAAGAAGGCTTGGAAAGAGTAAAGGGAAAGGTGGACACCTTGATCCCGATCGCCAACGACAAACTCTTAACCAGTCTCGATTCCAACGTCACCTTGTCCGAAGCATTTTGGCACTGTGACGAGATTTTACGCCAAGCGGTTCAAGGAATTTCCGACTTAATCGTTCTTCCGGGAATAATCAGTATCGATTTCGCGGATGTTAAAGCGATAATGAAAAATTCCGGATCGGCCCTCTTTGGAAAAGGAATCGCCAAAGGAAAACGCAGAGCGGAAGAAGCGGCCGGAAAGGCACTTGATCTTCCCTTGGTCGATCTTTCTTGCGAAAACGCAAAAGGAGTTCTTTTCAATGTCGGTGGGGGAGATGATCTTTCACTCGCCGAAGTTAACGATATCGCCAAAGTAATTAAAGAGAAAGTTTCTCCCGACGCCCAAGTTATTTTCGGGGCCGTCGAGGATGACAGTCTCGAAGAAGGAGAGATAAAAGTAACCGTTATCGCTACCGGTTTCTGACTTGACACCTTTCAGTGAGAGGTATAGACTTAATAGTAATGAGTATCACTAAGTACTTAATATAAAAAGAATAGAAAACAACCCTCCGGGGTTGTTTTATAAGCTAAGTCCAATTTTCTATGATTTCCAAAGTTGAAAAAAGAAATGGAGAAAAAGTTGATTTCGATATAGGCAAAATTGAAAATGCCGTCTTCAAAGCTCTTACCACTTCCAATCAGGGTGGTAAAGAGACCGCCAAAGAAGTGTCCGACGAAGTTTTTGACCTTCTTTTAAGAAGATTCAGTCGTGAAGAAGTTCCCCACGTCGAAGATATTCAGGATATAGTGGAAGAAGTGTTGATCGATCAAGGACTTAGTGAAGCAGCCAAAAGCTACATACTTTACAGAGAAAAGCGAAGAGAGATAAGAGAGATAAAGGGAGAGTTCGATGAGTCTTCCAATCTGGTTGAAGATTACATCGATGAGCTCGATTGGCAGGTTAAAGAGAACGCCAACATGACTTACTCTCTTCAAGGGCTCAATCAATACGTTACTTCGCACGTTTCAAAAGAATATTGGCTCAATAAAATTTATCCCGAAAATATAAGAGAGGCGGCCAAAGCCGAAGATATTCATATTCATGATTTAAACCTTTTGGCTACTTATTGTTGTGGATGGGATTTGCAAGACTTACTACTTAAAGGATTCGGTGGAGTTCCCTCCAAGATAGAATCGGCACCGCCCAAGCATCTCAGACCGGCCCTCGGACAAATAGTCAACTTCTTTTTTACCCTTCAGGGTGAATCGGCCGGAGCTCAAGCGATGAGTAACTTCGACACTCTTTTGGCTCCTTTTGTCGGTTTTGACAATCTTGACTATTCCGATGTAAAGCAAGCGATGCAAGAATTTTTATTCAACTGCATGGTTCCGACCAGAGTTGGATTTCAAACTCCGTTCATCAACGTATCTTTGGATGTTAAAGTTCCCGCACACATGAAAGACCAGCCGGTTGTTGTCGGCGGAGAATTTCAAGATGCCACTTACGGAGAGTTTCAAAAAGAGATGGATATGCTCAATCGTGCCTTCTACGAAGTCTTGATGGAAGGGGACGCCAAAGGAAGAGTCTTTACCTTCCCGATTCCGACCATTTCTATAACCGATGACTTCGACTGGGATAATGAAACCTTGGAACCGATGTGGGAGGCGACCACCAAGTACGGAATAAACTATTTTTCCAACTTCGTTAATTCCGACATGAATCCGGAAGACTTCAGGAGTATGTGTTGTCGTCTACGACTGGATAATACCGAACTTATAAAGAGAGGAGGAGGGCTCTTCGGTAGTCAACCGCTAACCGGTTCGATCGGAGTAGTCACCGTCAACCTGTCAAGAATAGGATATCTTTCTGAAAATGAAGATGAATTCTATACCCGCCTGAAAAAGATGATGGATCTGGCCAAGAACTCTTTGGAGATAAAAAGAAAAGTCATCGACGACTTCATGGAGAAAGGCCTTTATCCTTACAGCCGACATTATCTCGAGGGAGTAAAGCAGATGAGAGGTTCTTACTACGGAAACCACTTCTCGACAATCGGACTTATCGGAATGAATGAAGCTTGTCTCAACTTTTTAGGTCAGGGGATAGAAAGCGAAAGAGGTAAAAAGTTCGCCGAAGAGGTTCTCGACTTTATGAATGATCGCCTTGTCGATTACCAAGAAGAAACCGGCAACCTTTACAACCTGGAAGCGACTCCCGGAGAAGGAACCGCTTACAAACAAGCCAAGATAGATAAAGAAAAATATCCCGACATAATTACCGCCGGAACCGAAGAAACTCCTTATTATACCAACTCGGTTCATCTTCCGGTCAGTCACAGCGATGATCCTTTCAAAATAATCGAGCATCAAGACAGCTTACAAACTCGCTTTACCGGTGGAACCGTTATTCACCTCTTTTTAGGAGAAAAGATTTCTGAAACCGAAGCCGCCAAAAAGCTGGTGAAAAACATATTTGAAAATTACGAGCTACCTTATTTAACACTTACCCCCAGTTTTTCGGTTTGTCCCACCTGCGGGTATGTTCACGGGGAAAAGAATTACTGCCCCAACTGTAGAATAGAAAAACCGACAAAGGTCATTAAAAATATAAACGATAAATAATTCGTATGAAAAATCTAAAAGCAAAAATATTCAAAAAAGAGAAAGAGGCCTTGGAGAAGGGAGCTTGCTGCGATTGTGGGACAAAACTGGAAATCGAAGACGGAGAAATAAAAGACGGAGCACTTCTTATATATGAAGACGGAGACGAAAAACTTTCCGTATTGAAGTGTGACTCTTGCTACTCTAAAAACCCTTCACTCAAAGACTACAAAAAGTGTGAAGTTTACTCTCGAATCGTCGGTTACCTTCGACCGGTTCAAAACTGGAACGAAGGAAAGACTCAAGAGTTCAAAGAAAGAAAAACTTTCGTTCGGTAGTTTGATGAAGATAGGAGGGCTTCAAAAGCTTACTTTAATAGATTTTCCCGAAAAACCGGCTTGTACCGTATTTTTGGCCGGTTGTAATTTTCGGTGTCCTTGGTGTCACAGCCCGGAACTCGTCGTTCCCGAAAAGATAAATGATGCTCCCGAGATCGACCCCGATTATTTTTTTGAATTTCTAAAAGAGCGCAGAGATTTTCTGGACGGAGTCGTAATTTGCGGAGGAGAGCCGACGGTAAACGAAGATCTTTTTGATTTTGCTAAAAAGATAAAAGATATCGGTTACGCCGTTAAGTTGGATACCAACGGAACCGATCCGAAGATGATCGCCGACCTTTTGAATGCCGGTCTTTTGGATTATGTCGCCATGGATGTTAAGGCACCACTGGAAAAATATAAAGAAGTAACTTTGGCCGATGTCGATTCCGCCAAACTCAGAGAAAGCATAGCGATTATTAAAGAGATGAATGATTATGAGTTCAGAACCACCGTCGTTCCCGAAGTTCATACCAAAAGTGATATTCTGGCCATAGTCAAAGAGATTGCTCCCGCCAAAAGATATTACCTGCAAAAGTTCAGAGGAAAAAAAGTTGTTGATAACCGTTTTCTTGGAAAAGAACCCTATCCGAAAGAATTTTTAGAAGAAATAAAATCGGAAATAGAATCCGATTTTGAAATTTGTAAAATAAGATGAAATATATTCCGATCATATTGGGAACCGCTCGCAAGGGGAGAAGGTCAAAAGAAGTAGCTGATTTCGTTTTGGACGAAGTCACCGATTTTCAAACCGAAATAATCGACGTCCGTGACTGGGCTAAGTCGGCGACAAAAAGATACCCCGAAGACCAAAAAGAGCTTCAAGAAAAGATTGACAAAGCCGACGGTTTTATAATAGTTTCTCCCGAATACAACAGCGGTTATCCCGGAGAGCTGAAGATTTTACTCGATAGCTTTTTGGATGAGTATGCCGGAAAGCCGGTCGGCATAATCGGCGTTTCCGCCGGATCCTTCGGTGGAATTAGAATGATAGAAAAGCTGCGACCCGTCTTGGTCAATTTGGGAATGATGCCGATATCTTCTTTTGTCACCTTTAAGAATGTCGCCGACATATTTAAAAAAGAAGAGGATCTTACAAAGCAAAAAGAGCTTGTAAGTGGCTTTTTTGAAAAGTTGCTTGAAGCTTGCGACAAGTATTGACAGCCGGAAAGATAATAGTTACAATTGAAAGTACCGATTAAGGAGGGTAAAGCCATAAAAACTTTACCGATTTGTCTACCAAAAAAGACAAAAAATTGACGCCGCCCACACTTATTCGCCTTTTTAGTGGCGATTTTTTGTTTTTTGGCGTCTTAGCAAACAAATATAAAAGGTCGAAATTAAGTTATTAGTTAATTATTAGAATTATGAAAAAAACATTACTTAGTTTAGCTATTATCGCGCTTGTTGCCGGTGTTGTTGCCGGAGCGACTTTCGCTCTTTTTAGCG
>CAZNIM010000022.1:0-12270 GCA_964573145.1 uncultured Candidatus Saccharibacteria bacterium | reverse complement strand
GAAAAGTCGGATACAGAACTCCGTCTTCGTTTATAAAAAGAAAAATAAAAAAGATTGAGGCCATAAAAAATAAAAAAAGAAGAAATGAAGATAATTTTTAAGATTTTTTTAATCGGCTTATCGGTTTTAGTGGCTGCTTTGGCAGTTAATCTTTTTGCCTCGGCGGCCAACCTTTTGACTTGGTATGATTTTACCATTAAAATTTATGAGCTCGGTTTCACTTCAGCTGTTAAAGATTTGAGCTTTTCTTCGATCATCTTTTTAGTTTTAATATACCCTTTTATCCTTGGTCTTGTAGCTTACAAGGCTCAAAAATTATTAAATAAAGTTGTAAATTGATTAAACTATGAAAAATTTTTTAGCTTTTTTAGGGGCAATTTTAATTATCGGAGGAGCCGTCTTCTATGTTAATATAGAAGAAGACGTTGAGAAGCCAATAAGTAGTGAAGAGGAAGTTGATAAAAATAATTTAACTGAAGTTATGAATTACGAAATAACCTTGAAGACTAACAGAGGAGAGATAACGTTTGAAACTTTTGCAGATATCGCCCCCACTACGGTTAATAACTTTGTCGAGTTGTCCGAGGACGGTTTTTACGACGGAATCATATTTCATCGAGTAATTGACGGATTTATGATTCAAGGAGGGTGTCCGGAAGGAACCGGAAGAGGAGGGCCCGGATACACTTTTGAAGATGAGATAGACCCGAATAACGAACTTTATCAAGGAGGCTATGACAAGGGGTTGGTGGCGATGGCCAATAGGGGTCCGAATACGAATGGAAGTCAATTTTTCATTATGGTTGAAGATTATCCACTTCCGCCGCAATACACGATATTCGGAAGAGTGATTGCCGGCCAGGATGTTGTTGACGAGATAGCAAAAACGGAAACCGATCAAAGCGATAAACCGGTTGAGGATGTAACTATAGAAGAAGTGGAAATGATTGAAAAAGATAAATAGAGAATGAATTTAAAATAAAAGTGGCGGTTTTACCGCCACTTTTTAATAGGGGGTTTACCCTCTGGCCTCAACTAAAGTCGAATTTGCAGATGCTCAAGACATCTTTTACAGAAAGCTTCCCATTTATCTTTTTTTAATTCTCCGCAAGAAGCACATGTTTTACTTCCCGCTCCCTCTTTTAGAATCATTCAAATACCCCCTTTTTAAATTTTCTTTACCATATCATTTTTAAAATGAATGTCAATCTCTTGACTAATAATTTTTTAAATGATATCTTAATGATACTCATTATTATTAATTTTACGGGTTGATAAATTACGGATTCAGGTGTCGTTTGAAGGTAAATTTTACGAATTATGTCTAAAAAGAAAAAAGTAAAATTATTGGCCAAAAGCTTTGTTACTCACGATGTTAAGAGATTTATTGTTGAGAAACCGGAAGAGTATCGGTTTACACCCGGGCAAGCGACCATGGTGGCGATAGATAAAAAGGGTTTAAGAGGCGAGGGTAGGCCTTTTACCTTCACCTCACTTAATAAGGACGAAGTTTTAGAGTTCATAATAAAAGGTTATTATGATCACGAAGGAACGACCAAAGCGATGCACAACCTTAATCCCGGAGAAGAGTTGCTGATAGGTAATCCGTGGGGAGCCATTAATTATGACGGAGAAGGGGTTTTTATTGCCGGAGGAGCGGGCATAACTCCTTTCATTGCAATTTTGAGAGACTTGAAAGAGAGAGGAGAGATAGGAAATAATCGACTCATCTTCAGCAATAAAAAGGAAGAGGATATCATTTTGCAAAAAGAATTGGAGGATATATTTTCTGAAAATCCGGACAATTTGATATTAACTTTGACGGAAGAAAAGAATAATCGCTATGAAAACGAATTGGTCGATAAAGAGTTTTTAAAGAGTAGGATAGAAGATTTTTCACAAAAGTTTTATGTTTGTGGTCCGCCGAAGATGGTTGAGAATATAGTCGGTTACTTAAAGGAATTGGGAGCCGATCCGAGCGGAATCACTCTTGAAGAATAAATATATTACGATTGCCGACCTTTTTTAGGGAGACCGGATTAAACTGGTCCCCCTTTTTTATTTGGCTTCATTATTGTAAAATCGAGTATACCAATCAGTTTTAAATTTAAGAGATGACGACTTTAAGATTTAAAAAATTAAAAGTTCTGTACAAGAGATACGAAGGAATTTTAATTCCTCTTGCTTTGCTTTCCGGATTTTTGACTGATATTTTAACTTTTCGAATGATTACCTTTAATCTCTCGATGGTTTTTCTCTTTTGTCATATCCTTTTTGCCGGAACGAATATAGGTGTTATCAACTACTACAAAGGAAGGCGACCGAAAGGTAAATTTTTCTCTTACTGGAAGCTTTTTGCTCCACTTTTTCTACAATTTTCATTCGGTAATTTGTTCAGTGGATTTCTGATTTTCTATTCCGAATCGGGATCATTTTTTGCCAGCTGGCCGTTTATTACCGTTCTATTTTTACTTTTAATCGGAAATGAGATTTCCAGGAGGTTGGATTTGGGTCCGGTAGTTCAAATAGGGGTTTACTTTTTTGCTCTTTTCTCTTATTTTAATTTGGCCATCCCTTACATATTCAAGAATTTAAGCTTTTTCATGTTCCTTTTCAGTGGATTTTTCAGTCTTGTTTTCTTAACGGGACTGGTTAAGATTTTTGAATTAAAAGTCCCGGAGATAAAAGAGGAAAAAAAGAATTTAAAGATAGCCGTCGGCTCGGTTTTTATTTTGATGAACTTTTTCTACTTTACCAACTTGATTCCGCCGATTCCGTTATCGATAAAAGACGTCGGAGTTTATCATTCGATAGAGAGGGTGGGTGA
Organism: uncultured Candidatus Saccharibacteria bacterium; assembly: GCA_964573145.1. Lineage (GTDB taxonomy): Bacteria > Patescibacteriota > Minisyncoccia > Minisyncoccales > PWPS01 > PWPS01. The sequence goes on along the minus strand of CAZNIM010000022.1, from coordinate 9,443 downwards.
TAATTATTCGGTTGTCGGTGAGGAGTGTCAAAGATGGGATCGATGTATTATAACCGGCCGAGAAGTTCATATTTCGACCATAACTCAGAGAATATATTTTTATAGTGCGGTTTATTCTCCTCCGCAAATGGACATGAATATAGTTCATCACTGGGAAATTTACGATCCCGAGAACGGGGAATGGCTTACCGAGGCGGAGATACCTTTTGAGATAACCGGAGGAAGAGATATCGGTTTTAGATGGTACAGTTATTATACCGCTTACCCCGGTTTGTGGAGAGTCTCCGTTAAGACCGAAAGAGGGCAGGTGGTAGGTAGAAAAAGCTTTGAAATAATTTATGGAGAGAACGAGAGAAAGGTAAAGGAGATTTAAGGAAAAGCAGTAAAGATAAAACTCCGCTACTTAGCGGAGTTTTTTAGTTAAATTCCAACTTATCATCTGTTTTTTAAGTTCGGAGTTTTCTTTCATCTCTTCGAATAACCGGCATCCTTTCGGAGTCTGGGCGTCACAGCGTAAAAATCCGGTGAGTTCACATCTTTTTGAGGTGGTCATTCCTTCTCTGGGATGAAATTCGTTTCTTCTTTGAAATATGCAACTCATCTACAACCCTCCTTTTTTGAAGCTGGAAGTTTATATTTATAAAATAATAATTACTTGTTGTCAATGATTATTTTTTGAGCTCTCCTTTTTTTATGGTAAAATAAAGCCAGTAAAAATATGTCTGAAAAAGCTTTAAAAGAATTTATAGAAACAAGCAGAGGTAAGGGGATTTCCGACCGGGAAATAGAAGATACTCTTTTGGAGAAAGGATGGGATTATCAGCTGGTTAAGAGGCTGATGAAAGAAGATAAGGAAAGCGAGGGTGAGTCTACACCTTCAGAAGGAAGTGAAGTGTTCGGTAGAGAGGTTAAAAAAGAAGAGAATAGAGCTTTGGGCTATCTGAATCTTTTAAAAAACGGAATTGCAGTCAGAACTCCGGATATTTTGGATATAAAAGAGGGATTGATATTTTTTTCAGTAGTAATGATTTTCCTTTTTTTATGGGCCGGAATAATGTTCGATCTGATTAGAAATATAATAATTTTGATTTTAATAATAATTTTAATAGACTTTTTGTTTTATGCAGTAAAAAGTTCGGAGATTAGTTATGACAAGATTGTTTTGGGGGATAAGAAAGTTGAATTTATAAGTGAAAAGAGGGGAGTTAATCGAATTGATTATAAAGATATAAAATCGATACGACCGGAAGGGTCGGGCGGGTGGATGGCGATACCGGCGCTTGTAAGTTTTAATAATTACTTTTCTCTGCAATATGAAAAAGATGGTAATCCGAAGAAGATTTTTATAACTTTTGACCTTGATGAAGCTTTATTTTTAGTTCAAGAAATAGCGGAAAAGGCCCGGTTGGAGAAAAAAGAAAATTTAATCTGGGGTTAAAAAGACGAAAAAACAAAATGTCGGACTATTATAATCCATATCGAAGCGAGGCTTATAATTACGGAGGTAGCAAATGGAGATTGAGCCGGTCAAAAATTGACCTTTTTTTGGAGTGTCGAAGATGTTTTTTCATAGATAACAAGCTGGGAACAAAGAGGCCTCCCGGTTATCCTTTTTCATTAAACAGTGCGGTTGATTATCTTTTAAAAAAAGAATTTGACCTTTTGAGATCCGAAGGGGAGACGCACACCATTATTAAAGAGTACGGCATTGACGCCAGACCGGTCGCTCATGATAATTTGGACGAGTGGAGAGATAATTTTAAAGGAGTAAGAGCCAAGGACAAGAAAACGGGACTTACGGTTTCCGGAGCGATTGATGATTTATGGATTAACTCCGAGGACGAGTACATCGTTGTCGACTATAAGGCGACCTCTAAAAATGAGGAGATTACCGACCTGGACAAGGATTGGCAAGATAGTTACAAGCGACAGATGGAGGTTTATCAATGGCTTTTGAGAGAAAACGGATTGAAAGTATCGGATACCGGCTACTTTGTTTATTGCAACGGAAGAACCGATTTGGAGAAATTTGATGGAAAATTGGAATTCGACATAACTTTGATTCCTTATATCGGTAGCGACTCATGGGTTGAAGATGTTTTGGTTGAGATAAAAAAAGTGCTGGATAGTGATAAGGTGCCCGCTGCCGATCCCGATTGTGATTTTTGCAATTATAGAAAAGCCGTTAAAAAGAAGATCGGGCAGTAGAAATTAAATAAATAAAAATATGTCGGATTCAAAATTAAATAAGAAAGAAGATTATTTTGAAAAATATCGGGAGACGACCATTACCGAAGTTAGAATCGGGTTTTGGCAGGCTGTTAAATTCGGATTCGGATTCGGAATAGGACTGACGTTTTTTTGGATTTTGATTTCTGCAATCTTTTTATTTTTGGGAATCGGGGCTGCTTTTTTGTAGCTTAAAACTTAAAAAAGGAGGGGATTTCGTTGCTGAAGTTTAAATTCTTTGTTCTTTCACTATCACTGGTCATATTGAACTTTATCGACTTTATGATTACCGAAATAGGGGTCCGAGCCTTTGATTTTGCCGAGCTTAATCCGTTGATCCGCTATATAATGTCGATTTCACCGGCCTCTTTTTTATTTATAAAGATTTCCGTGCCGGTGTTGATTTGCTTTTTTATCTATCGAAATTTAAAGTTCAAAAAACGATACTTTACGATTCACAGATTTCGATTTGAAATCGATTCGTTCAGGATTCTTTATCTTTTAAATTTCTTTTATCTTTTGGTGGTATTGAACAATTTAATTTGGCTTTATAGGGAGATAGTTTTTCAAGCGTGACGCAGTTTTAAAAAGCTGCGTCTTTTTTTACTCTTGACAAAAAATTTTAAGCTATTATAATGGTAGTGATATGAATTTAGCCAACCCGACAACCGTAAAGTTTTACTTTATCCTTCTTATTACCGAAGAACGGTTCGGGAGGCTGACGTAATGTTTTAAAAAAATTTTTAGAAGATGTCACCACCTCCCGAAAAGGAGGATTTTTTAATTCTTGTTCGAGTGTTGCAATCATCATGATTTCAACCCCCGGACAAAGAATTCCGGAAGCACGTTAAAAATTTAAAAAGGAGATGAATAAAGTGGACAAAGTAGCGAGAAGCTGGGAAGAAGTCTACGAAATGGCCAATAAGCAAAGCAGGTTAAACGAGGAATTGGTAGCCAATCGCGGATTAAGTTATCCGGAGAGAGAAAAGAAAAAAAGAATGATTCGCAATCTGGAAGACAAGATGAGTAGAGAGCAAGATTTATTGAGAGAAATTCTTTAAACAAAAAAAGAAAGGAGAGATTAAGATGACTAACTTACGAAATCAAATTCAAGAAAGGATTAGAAGAAAAGTTAAGAGGATCAGATCTCTAAGAGAAGACTTAAATGTTAGCGGCGGTCTCAGTAGTGAAGACGTGAGAAAGATAAAGATTGAGATTAGTAATTTGGAAGACGATATCAGCAGAGAGCAGTCCTTATCCAGAGAAATTCTTTAAACAAAAAAAGAAAGGAGAGATTAAGATGACTAAACTGAGAGCGGAAATGAAGATGAATAAGGAGCTTCATAGCTTGGAAGAAAGAAGAGAGAGTTTGGCAAGAATGCTTGCCAGCAGTAATTGTGAAGAGAAGAGAAAAGCTTTGAAGATGGAGCTTTGGAGCGTCAAAAGGCGTCAGGATAAGCTGACCATCTTGAGTAGAGAGGTAATATAGAAACAATTATTGAAAGGAGGGTTGCAGATGAGTAGTTCAGTAGGGAGCCCGGAAAGAACCCTTCAAGACAGAATCAATCATCTCCGAAATCGTGTATCCAGACTGCATTACGTCATAAATAACGGAATATTTCTAACTGAAGAAAAGAAGAACGAGACAATCAGAGAATTGTCGAATGCAAGGCAGGAGCTCAGAGATGCAATGGAGTATAAAAGTAAAGTTTTTTAGACTTTAAAAAAGGGGGATTAATATGCTATTTCCTAAATATGCAGAGTCCGAACAGTGGAATGAACTGAAGAAAATTTATGACAAGATAGACACGCTGAAAAGCGACCTTGCTGAGGAAAACAGCGGCAGCTTAGCTGCGGAAAGAGAGCTGGAAAAGCTTCAGCGAGATGCAGACAGGATGCAGGAAAGATTAAGGTCAATAGTTTGACCGGTTTTTAAGCCTGTGGCGGGAAAGTTCCCGCCTCTTTTTTTTGCTTTTTGATTAAAGTGTTGTATAATAAAAAAGCACCTTAAAAAAGGAGGTGGGTCGGTTGAAAAGATTAGTGATTATTTTTCTGATCATCTTTACTTTGATCTTTTTTTCTCTTGAAAAAACCATTCTTGTAGAGAATCTTGCCGAGTATCCACTCTTTAGACAAAATTATCTTGCCGTCCAAGTAAAACAGCTCGATAAGATGGGATATGAGACCCCTTATCAGATAGTCGCTTTTCGCTATTTGGAAAATGGTGATGAGAATTGGTTGATGAGCATCAGTTATTTGCCACTTGAAAATCCGGAAAAAAAAGGACTCGTTGATATTCCGATTACTTTGAATGCTTATCCGCTGGTCTTTGAAGAGTTTAACGAAGATGATTTTTTATTATCCCTTATTCATGAATTCAATCATGCTCGGGCGCTAAACAGACAAAAGATAATTACCGAAGAAAAAGATTATCTTTTTTCAAAAAGATGGGAGAAACGTCACTATGAATTGAAATGGAAAGACCTCTTTAATGAGGAGCTGTACGGTGTCAAGATCGATAATTTTGAGGAGGCGATAAGAAGAGGTATTAAAAGAGATATATTGGAACTTTTGGCGATCGGTGAGGAATTGCACTTTATACGCAATAACAAGTTTAATATCTCGGAGAGAATGAGGGAGACTCGATGGCTGATGTACAGAAGATATTATTTTAATCTTTTTGATAAACTTGAAGATATGGATGCCGATCCGGAAATGATAAATATCTTAATCGACATATTCAACCAGCCTTGGCTGGATACTTCTTTCTAACTGATAAAAAGGCCCCGTAAAGACGGGGCTTTAAGCTTGTAAAAGATAATCGTTTTGTAGTATTATCAAATAATGACGACAAAGATGAAAATGAAAGAAAAAAGGATAACTTCGATTTTAATCGGAGAAAAAGAGTAGAGCCCGGTTTCCGGGTTTTTTTGTTTGCCGTTAAGCACTTTTAAAAGTTAATATTCGAAAGATTTGAAGCCGAAAAAGAAAGGAGGAGAAAAAGATGCAGGAAGCCGTTCGAATTCCCGTTGCAGATGAGTACCATGGTGATGATTTGGGAGTCACTTACTTTTCGGAAAAGATAAGATTTAGAATATGGTCACCGACAGCTGAAGTCGTTCAATTTTTACTATTTAAAAATGAAGAAGATTCTTCACCGGTCAAAGAGATTGATTTAGAAAGAGATGTCGGAGGAACCTGGCTGGGAGAAGTTAAAGGTGATTTTGAAGGTTTTTATTACCTTTTCAGAATTCAACGGCAAGAGGAGATAGTGGAAATAGTCGATCCTTACGCCAAAGCGGTCGGAACGGACAGTAAAAAAGGATTGATAGTCAATCTTAAAAATACCGATCCCGAAGATTGGGAAAACGATAAAAGGAAGAATATATCCGATATATTGGAAGCCGTAATTTATGAGCTTCACGTTAGAGACTTTTCTTCTTCTCCGGAATCGGGAATTGTCAATAAAGGGAAATATCTCGCCTTTACTGAAAAAGGAACAAGAAGTAGTACCGGAGCAAAAACCGGAATTGACCACTTGAGAGAATTGGGGATTACTCATGTTCACTTACTTCCCGTCTTCGATTTCGCCACCGTTTCCGATAACGGAGCCGGTTATAACTGGGGGTACGACCCGTATTATTACAACGTTCCGGAAGGGTCTTACGCCGGCAATCCGGCTGATGACAGTAGAATAAAAGAGTTCAAGTTAATGGTTCAAGCTCTTCATGAAAATGATATCGGAGTAATCATGGATGTAGCCTATAATCACACCTATTACGGAGGAGAGTCTTCCTTTGAAAAAATGGAGCCGGGTTATTTTCATAGACGGATAAACGGTTTTTTCGCCAACGGGTCAGGCTGTGGAAATGAAGTGGCTACCGAAAGACCGATGGTCAGGAAGTTTATTGTTGATTCGGTTCGTTATTGGGCCGAGGAATATCACATTGACGGATTCAGATTCGACCTGATGGCGCTTATAGACAGAGAAACGATGAAAGAGGTGAAAAGAGCACTGAAAGAAATTTCTCCGTCGATAATAGTCTATGGAGAGCCCTGGGCGGCACTTACTCCGCAGATACCTCCTTGCAATCAGATGAACAAGGGGTCTCAAAGAGGAACGGGAATCGCCATATTCAATGATGATTTTCGTGACGCCGTCGGAAGCGGATTGGCCGGTGGTTACAATAAAGAAATGGAGATTAAAAAGGGAATAGTCGGCGCTATCGATTATTGTCATGACATTAGAAGCTTTGCGGAAAAACCGGAAGAAAGTATCAACTATGCCAGCTGCCATGATAATTTAACGTTATGGGATAAGATATCCTCAATTCATCCCTTCTTGGGAGAGTGGGAAAAGATTAAACTTCATCGACTGATAAAGGCGGTTATCCTGACTTCACAAGGTGTTCCTTTCATTCAGGGAGGAGAAGAGTTTTTACGCACCAAACACATGCACGGAAACAGCTATAATGCCGGAGATCATTTCAATCAGCTGAAGTGGGAAAGAAAAAAAAGATACAAGGAGACATTCAAGTATTATCAAGGACTAATAAAATTACGCAGAAATCATCCCGCTTTCAGAATGAAAAGAGTTGAAGATATACGAAAGCATCTTATATTTTTAAATACGGATTCCGGGGTTGTAGCTTATAAATTGATCGATCATGCCAACGAGGACTCTTGGAAAGAAATTTTTGTCTTTTACAATTTTACGAACCGGTGGTTTCAGTATTATTTCGGTAAAAAACGCCGGATGGGAATAGTTGTTGACGATAGAAGATCCGGAACGGAGGTTTTCAATTCTTTCGAAGCGGAAGAAGTAAAAATTCCTCCCATATCAGCTATGGTTTTGAGGAGTTTGGAAGAAAAATAAAGGGCAATTAAAATTGCCCTTTTTAATTGAATTATAAAATTTAAAGTATATAATTAACCAGAGTTTTATCGATAATATAAAAATATGAAAAGATTAACCAGAAGTAATAAGAATATAGTATTCGCCGGTTTTTTCGGAGGACTGGGAGAGTATTTGGACGTTGACCCCAATGTTTTCAGAATAGCCGGGGTTTTTATCCTTCTCTTTAGTGGGTTTTTCCCTTTTCTCTTTATTTATCTCATTTCAATCATAATAATTCCTCGCTCAAAGGAAGGGCTTGAAGAGTATCGACAAAAATCTTTTTATAAAAAAGGGGCCTTTTGGCTTCTTTTCTTTCTTCTCTCTTTAGCTTTAATACCCTTGTTGGGGTTTGTGGCTTTTAGCTTCAGAACCGATTCGGTTACGGTTGATGTTAGTCACCAAGTCTTTGATTATTATTACGAAACGGGAGAAAGAAATGAGGATTTGGTTTATTTTTTAGAGGATGAAATTTTGGAACCGAGTTTTGACGGAAGAATATTTGCCGACTATTATCCGATAGAGATGATTGAAGATGATCTTTTCACCTGGCTTTATCTGGCCGAGTTTTATTACTATCCGGGGGGTGATAATTTAAGTCAGGCAAATTCAATTTCAACTCCGGCAATTATCAATTTTGACAGTCAGGGACCCAGAGGTTACTGGATTCCGGATATTCAAAATAAGTATGACCGAGAGATTAGAGATAATTTCCCGGAACCTCTTCACGGTTTAGTTTTTAACTTTCAATCGCAAAAAGAAGAAGTTCTTGAGGATATGGAAGACAGACTAAAAGAGAGAGCTCAAAATTATTTTGAAGCTGAAAAATAGTAAATTTTTTTATGAAGTTAATTATTTTTGACTTTGACGGAACTTTGGCCGATACTAACTCTTTGGTTTTAAAATTGGCAAAAGAAAAGTTCGATGAATTCGAATTCGATGTGGAAAGCATTGAAAGCATTAAGAAAAAAGGTTTAGTAAAGACGTTGGCCGATGCGGGTGTTTCTTATTTTAAGATGCCAAGCATAATATCGGATTTACAGGAAGATATGTATCAAAGGATAGGGGAAGTTAAATTTTTTCCCGGCACGGAGACTCTGGTCAAGAAATTAAAAAAAGAAGGCTTTATTTTGACGATATTGACTCATAATAAAAAGAAGACAGTTGAGAGATTTCTAAAAGAGCATCAAATCGATATTTTTTCCGGGGTTTATGATACATCCATATTTTTAAAAAAGCATAGAAAAATTAAAAAGATAATTAAAAAACATCGATTGACAAAAGAAGAGACTCTGGTGGTCGGTGATCAGCCAAGCGATATAATGGCCGGTAAAATGGCAAAAACAAAAACGGTGGCTGTCGATTGGGGACTTTTTGGAGAAGATGCTCTTTTAAAAGCCGAACCGGATAAAATAGTTTCCGACCCTTTTGAAATTTATGACTTTATAATAAAAGAAAGCCTCAAAGAAAAAGAAAAATAAAAAGGCGAAGGCTGTGAGAGGAGCAAGCACCTCTCTTTTTATTTTGGCGTATTATTTGACAAAAAAAGAATAAGTGTTATAATGTAAACAGTGAAGGGTTCTTTAACAATAAAGGAGGTTGCGGGGAAGATGTAGAATTTGAAATTGGAGGTGAAAGCAATGATTAAGATTCCCGTTATAGAGGAAGAGGGGAATGAATACGGGGTATATGAAATTGAGGAGTCCTGGAGAGGGCTTCTCGCTATTTATCAGTATGTAAGTGGCGAAAATATTGAAGATTTTAAGCTCTACTGCTCTCCTCCGTTCCATATTTCCAAGGTTAAGGTTATGGTTCGGGGAGAGGAGTTTAAACTGAAAGAGGGTGAGAGAAATCTATTAAAAGGTGGTAGGTTTCTTCTTTACCCAAGCGTATAAAAAGCAGAGGGGTAGTCAAACTACCCCTCTTTTATTTTTAATTAAAATTTATGTTTGACAATAATCTATTTCTACTTTATAAATTAATAGAAAGGAGGTGAAATTGATGTCTAAAAGAGATCCTGAAAGTGAATATTATAGAGGTAAGAGAGATGGAAGAAAGGCTAAAAATAGGAATCTGGATATTATAGACATGATTATGTTAAGCACTCCGAATTACAACCCTCCTAAGAACGCATCAAAAGCAGAGCGTGAGGCGTACAAAGCCGGCTGGAAGGAGGAGGCAAAATAAAAAGCAGAGATTAAGAGAGGGGTAAACCACCCCTCTTTTTTATTTGCCTAAAAATTGGATTCAAAATAATTTAAGCGCTTTTTTCCTGAACGAAGAGTTGTTGTTTTAAGAACTCCGCGGAATCGATTTAGCA
>CAZNIM010000021.1:0-12361 GCA_964573145.1 uncultured Candidatus Saccharibacteria bacterium | reverse complement strand
ACCCCGAGGGGATTTGAACCCCTGTTACCAGGATGAGAACCTGGCGTCCTGGGCCGGGCTAGACGACGGGGCCTCGTTTTATCGTAAGTAGAATTTTACCAGAAAAAATAACTTTGTAAAGATTACTCGCTCATCTTTCCGGTTAACTTAACCAAGTTTATTCCCAAAAGAACTCCGACCGCTATGGCGATAACCGATCTATTTAGAGATTCTTCCAAATCGGATTCTTTTTCTATCCAAACCGGAACAATACTCCCGTCATGACTGACCTTGAAATTTATCTTTTCTTTTTCGCTGATATCCATAATATTGAAGTCGGCCTCCTTATCCATCCCGTATGTTAAAAATTTCTTCATTCTCTTTCCCGCTATGCTGTCCTTAATCTCAAAATTAACCAGAATGCTGTCTTTTTTATTCAAAAGTGAGGCCAGCTCTTTTTCTCGTTTTAATTTTTTGGAATCTACCACCATAATCACTTCACTGAATAAATTAAAGAACGCCAGCAACTCTTCGGGATCATCTCCCGGATCGGGAAGAATGATTACCTCTTTACTTAAAAGAGAAAAAGCTTTAATCTTTCCGAATATTTTTTCAACCCTACCCGCCTTGGAAAATCCGTGAATCTCTTCATAAATCAAATCGGATGTCCGCTCTTTTTCTTTTCCGCAAACAAAAACCAATTTAACCCCTTTCCATTTTATTATTTTTTCTATCATCTCTTCTTAATTATCCCGTACATAATCGGGAGGGATTTGTTTATAATCTATTATATATTTGGCCAATTCTCTAAAAACCGGAACGACCGAAACTTCGGCAGTCGGTGCGTTCGGCTGGTCCATTTTAACTAAAATAACGAATTCGGCGTTAAGTGGCCCGTACCCGACAAAGCTCTGAATCGTTTCCTCCGAGTACCCTCTTCTATTGATTCCCAAAACGGACCACGGAATTTGCGCCGTTCCCGTTTTTCCGGCGATATAATATCCCGGAATTTGGGCCCTACGGGCAGTCCCTTCCTCGACAGTACTTATAAGCATCGAGGTTATATTGGTGGTTGTTCCGGCCGAAAAAACTCTTTCTCGCACTTCCGGTTCCGGACTGAAATTTCGGGTTACTCTCGGTTTAACCAGCTCTCCCCCATTCGCCAGAGAAGAAAAAGCGGAAAAAAGTTGAATCGGAGTTACCTCTATCCCTTGTCCGAAAGAGGCATTGGCGAAATTTACATCATAACCTTGTTTGAATATTAGATTTTGAGAAAATGTCTCTCCCTGCAACTCTATTCCCGTTCTTTCAAAAAATCCCAAGCTTTCAAGATACTCCAAAAAGATCTCATTGTCCAATCTTTGCTGAACATTGATCATTCCCGTATTTATCGACCGCTCCATCACCTCCTTCATCGTTACCTCACCGAAGGATCTCCTTCCGTAATTTCTCAAAGTGTGTCCGCTGACGACCTCTCTTCCCGTATCATAATAAGTGTCCAGAGGGTCAACGACACCTTCTTCTATACCCATCGCCATAATAAAAGGCTTGAAAACCGATCCCGGCTCAAAAAGAGATTGAACCGCTCTGTTTTGAAAATAATCAAGGCTGTAAGATCGATATTCATTCGGATCAAAGTTGGGATAGTTGGCCATCGCCATAATCTCTCCCGTCTCCGGATTGCCGGCGATAACCGTTCCGGATGAAGCATTGAGATCGTTAACCGCTTCCGAGATCAACTTTTCGGCCATAAACTGAATATTGTAATCGATCGTTAAATCGATACTCATTCCCGGCTGAGCCGATTCTCCCGTTATCACACTACCTCCCCCATCGGCCACTCTCCATCCTTCTTGCATTCCTGAAACTCCACGTAATATATCATCAAAATAACCTTCTATTCCGTATTGACCGGTCTCTTGTCCTCCCAAAAAACCGATTACGTGAGAAGCTAAACTGCTTTGCGGATAAAATCTGACATCTTCTTCCCGTAAATAAATTCCTTCAATATCCAAATCTTTAATCATTTCAACCTCTTCATCCGACAACTGTCGCTTTATCACCTGGAAAGAGCTTTCCTCTCTACCCAGTCTTTCCATTACAAAATCTTCACTGACTCCCAAAATGGAAGACAGCGACTTAGCTACCGCTTCTTTATCCTCCTCCTCACGAATAATTTCTCGGGGAGACAAATAAACGAACTTCCATATTCTATTTACTGCCAACGGAATCGACTCACCGGCCCTGTTACCGGCAAATATGGTTCCTCTGCTGCCGGCAACTTCTCGCTGAACTCCGTGTTGTCTTTCGGCTTGATCGCTCCAATGATCAGCTTCGATTATCTGAAGTTGATAAAGCCGAAAAACAAGAATTCCCGCTAAAAGAAAGATAAAGACAAAAAGGAAATTTAGCCTTATCTTGCTCATATTTATTTTACCACCACTTCGCTGCCGGTCACTTGTATATAACTTACGTTATCGGCTCTGACGAAGTCGACTTCTTTGGCAATATTCTCAACTTCGAAAAAAGAGTTACTTTGCAGAAATTGATATTCCAGACTTCTGCTCTCTTGAGAATAGCCGTTTATGCTCTCTTGATACCTTTCTATCAGATAATTTTCTCGTGTTAACGAATGAACCTGAAAAACGTAAGATACCATCAGAAGTAACAAAACGATTGCCGAAAAAAGATGTAATCTAAGATACTTCTTTTTCATCTACCTTTTTTAATACTCTTAATATTGCCGACCTTGACGAGGGATTTTTTACGATATCCCGTTCGGAAGGGGTAACTTTTTTAACCTCCCTTATTCCTTCCGCTTTCTTTATAAAATTCTCTACTTCCTCATCTTCCAAATAATGGAAAGATATGACCACGATTTTTCCCTCTTTTTCTAAAATTCTCGAGGCTTGAGGGAGAACCTCTTTTAAATTGTTAATTTCGGCGTTAACCGTTATTCTTAAAGCTTGAAAAGTTCTCGTCGCCGGATGAATCCTTCCTTGTTCATAATTTTCGGGTGTGCATCTCTTTATAACTTCCACTAATTGACCGGTTGTCTTTAAAGGTCTCGATCTGATGATTTCTTCCGCTATCTCTTTTGCATATCTCTCGTCGCTGTAATCCCTTATTATCTTTTCTATATCTTTTTTCTTCCAATTGTTAATTATCTCTTCAGCGGTAAGCAGTAAGTTGCTGTCGTATCTCATATCGAGCGGCTCGTCCTTTTGAAAACTGAAGCCTCTACCCGATTTTTTTATGTGCCACGTCGACATTCCCAAGTCGAGAATAATTCCCGAAACCGGACCGAAGTCGAGACTGTCAACCGTTTCTTCCAAAAAAATGTAAGACTTGTTTACCAAATGAACTCTTTCGGAGACCTCGGGCAAAAGCCTCTCGTACATCTTCTTATCCCACTCGAAGGCCAACACTTCTCCTTCCGGACCGTTTCTTTTGATTATCTCTTCAACGTGCCCCCCTTCCCCGGCGGTACAGTCTATAAAATTTTGATTCGCTTTTACCTTTAAAAGATCTACTGCCTTCTTTTTAAATACTGTTTTGTGAAATTTTTTCATTTTTTAGACTCCCAACTCTTTCAGTCTTTCCGCTATATCCCCGACCTCCCCTTCAGTCGCTCGCTTATAGCTTTCCCATTTTTCCTTATTCCAAATCTCCATTCTGTTATAAACTCCCGCTATTGTCACTTCTTTATCCAGTCCGGCGTACTCTTTCAAATAATCGGGTATTAATATTCTTCCCGATCCGTCGATTTCAACCTCCATTGCCCCAGCGAGCATAACACGAGCAAAGCTTCTCGCATCGGATTGCGACAAAGGAAGATTGCTTATCTTTTCAGCTAATTTTTCCCATTCTTCTATGGGATATAAAAATAAACAGCCGTCCAATCCGCGGGTAACGACGACTTTTTTATCCAGGTCATCTCTGAATCTGGAAGGCACGGCCAACCTTTTTTTCGCATCTATTTTATAGTTGAATTCACCTATGAACATCTAAACAATATGCCGTTTTAACTTAATTAATGAGGTTTTCCACAAGCTTTAGGGGTTTTCCCCACTTTTTTCCACAATCTTCCACCTCGCTTCCATTTTATCCCACAAAAAATAAAAAGTCAACACTTTAAAACCCCTCCTTTGAAAGGAGGGGCTGAGATAATCTTCAAGGTTTCTTTTAGAGCTCTATGAATTCATCCGGAGATTCGATCTCTTCTCTTTCTTCGAACCGATCAAAATTGATTAAAAAGTTTATTTTAGGAGACGAGTCCGTGGAAAAAGTAGCGAATGGCTCCGGAAAGCTCAATTCTTTTTCAAATGAAGACTCTCCTTCAACGATCGCTCTTCGGATATTAAGCTGTGACTTATCGGTAAATATCTCAACTCTTAAATTGTCGGTAAAATAATCGGTCATTAGATCAATGCTGTAGTGATAAACTTCCCTCTCTCCAACCTCTTCATTTTCGGAAATGAGTTCCACTTCTTCTCCGAAATCGAAACCGGGAAAAACAATCTCCATCCGCAACCATTCATTTCTAACCTCCTCTATATTAAGGTCGTATTCTTCTCGAAAAAGAGATTCCAGAGTTATCGGCAAGCCGTCTTCTGCAAAATTAAGATAAAGATAAGGTTTCTGATAGACAAACTGACCGCTTAAGGTCTGTAAAGCTCCCTCGATCCTGGTGTCCACTATAAACTCACCCGCCCCACTTTCCTGTTTCGGTTCCATGTATCCGTCCATTTGTAAATCATAAAATCCTTCTCGAGCCTCTTCAATATTCAAATCGAGATCGAAGCTGACCGCTTCCGAGTTTTTAAAGTTTTCAAAAGAAGTATCCACTCTTTTCTTTTCTACGGGCTCAACTCCCATTGAAAAATAGATTCCAAGAACTATCAAAGCCAGCACTAATAATTTTCCAAAAGAACTTTTTTCACTCTTGTTCATATTTTTTTCAATTAATTTTTTCTAAAAATAACCCTTCGGGATTAATCTTCACCTTGTCTCCGGGAGATAAATCTTCAGCCAAAAGGGCTGATGCAAACCTGTCACCTATCTTATTTTGTATGAATCTTTGCATCTCCCTGGCCCCGAAAACAGGGTCGTAGCTTTCCTCTACGATCTTTCTTTTCACCTCCTCGGTAATATTAAGCTCTATATGCTTTTCTTTCAAGTTTTTCTTCATCTTTTCAAGCTGCAAACCGGCAATCTCAACGAGATGCTCTTTTGAAAGCGGTTCGAATAAGACAGTTCCGTCAAATCTGTTTACAAATTCCGGTCTGAATATCCCTTTTTTAAAAACATACTCCATGATTTTTTCTTTCGCTTTTTTAAGATCCACTCCTTCTTTTACCGAATCCATAATTATTTTATAACCGGCATTGCTGGTCGCTATTATCATGCAGTTTTTAAAAATTACTTTTCGCCCACTGCCGTCGGTAACGTGACCTTCATCCAAAATTTGAAGAAACAGATTTAAAATATCCTTATGCGCTTTTTCCAGTTCGTCAAGTAAAATCAAAGAAAAAGGATCTTCAATAACTCTTTCGGTGAGTACTCCCCCTCTCTCTTCCGAACCGATAAGTCGCGATATATCGGATATATTTTGATACTCGGACATGTCTATCCTTATCATCTTCTCTGCAGAACCGAAATATATATCGGCAATCGCTTTTGCCGTTTCGGTTTTTCCAACACCGGTCGGACCCAAAAACAGAAAAGATCCGATCAGCCCCGTTCTGGTATCTATCTCCGCTCGTGACCTTCTTAATGATTTCGAAATTTCGGAAACGGCCGTTTTTTGATTTATTATCCGCTTATGTATCTCCTCTTCCATATTGAGCAAAATCTTTCTTTCTTCCTCCGCAGCCGTTCCTACCGGAACTTCCGCCTTTCTGGATAAAACTTCGGCAACATCTTCTTTTTCCAAAACTTTCTTCTTTTTCTGACTGACGGAAATAACCGTTTCTTCCAGTATTTCAATCGCCTTTTCTGGTAAGGGTTTGGAAGGTAAGTACTTTTCAGTAAGCTCTACTGCCGCTTTTATCCCTTGATAGCTTATAAAAACTTTATATTTTCTTTCCAGCCCCCCGGTCATCATTTCGCAAAGCTTAAGACTTTCTTCAGGTGTAGTCTCCCCTACTTCAATCTTGATCATCTGGGTGCTGATTCCTTGATTTTTCTCGACGGTTCCCCGGTAATCTCGATAATTGGTTACCCCTATCAGCTTAAAATCAGGATGATTTAAATAAGAATCGACTACTCCCGATATATCTATCACCCCCGCTTTATCTCCGGATGAAATAAATTCGTGAAAATCTTCAACCACTAAAATTATATTTCCGGCTTTGGCCGCTTCCCTGAAAATCTTGTCGAGAGCCTTTTCGGTCGCCTCTTTCCCTTCCGTTCTGGCGACCAAAGAATGTAGATTAAGCTTATGAACCCGCTTATAATTTACTCCGGGAAGAGAAAATCCCAAAAAACTACGTCTCGTTATTTCATCTATTATACTACTTCTTCCCGTTCCCGGATTACCGACCAGAATAACGTCATTTTTTCCGTCTCCCGATAAAACTCTCTCTACTTCTTCTATCGTATCTTTGTGTCCTATCGTTTTCCTGAAACCCAATCTACTTATCGCTTCGGTCCAGTCCGTTGAAAATTTACTTAAAAGATAGATGTTCCCGGCCGCCCATTCTCTTCCTATCGTTCCCATTCTGATCAAATTTTCATACCTCCAAAACTTTCTTCGATCTTCAGTGCTCTTTTTTATTCTTATGTGCCAGCGAGCCAAGGAGCGAACCTCTCTCTCTTTTATATCTTTCTTAATTAACACCTTCTCAAAAAACGGATCGGTTGAAGACAAGGCCACCATTAAATCTTCGGCCCTGACTCTTTCCCCTCCTCTTTTAGCCGCCTCGGACAAGCCTATCGTAATAGTGCTTTTAAAGGAGTCTGTTATCTCTTTTTCTCTTTTCTTATCCTTTATCGAGTTTATTGCCTGTAAAAGATCATTTTTATCGATCAGCATTCTTGAAAATATAAATTGAGAGAAATCAGCTTGCTTTACCAGGTGATACAAAATTTCAGTCGAACTTTTTCCCTTACTGTTTTCGGCTTTGTATAAAATCTCAGCCGCCTCGTGATTCAAATACTCGGCAAAATTAATATCTTCAATTTTGGAAGCCGCCTCTTTTAAAGAAAAGGGAAGCTTCGGCTTCTCAACTTTATATCTAAAAAATATATCCAGATACCAAAAAAATAAAAAAACGAAGAAAGAGAGAAAAACGAGACCCGCACTTCGAGTCGTCGATATTATTCTGAGAGAAGGCTCTAAAGTTGAAACGATCCAAAAAACAGCCACCAGTAAAAAAATGATAAACCACAACCTTTTGAGATTCGCAGCTTTTTTTAGCGGATAAGGAGAATGCACCGCTTTGAAGATGGCCGCTTTTTTCGGTCGATAAATAAACATTAAAATAAAATAGCCAAGCTAAAAATCAAACCTCCCACTATTATTACCGGAATGAAAAACCAAATTAAAAATAAAAACAACCCACCGATAAAGATTAAAAAAGTGGCAATAATTCCGACTACAATCAAAAATAGTCTGATAAATGTTCCTATTATTCTTGAAAAAGTGTTCAATATAAAAACTTGTGCGTTTTCGGATAGGTTCCCTATTCCTCCACTGTATTCCTGAGCAACCCTTTTCCAGGGCTTGAAAATAGTCTTTATTAAGGCGGTTATTGAGAAAAAGTCTATCGAAAACTTTAAAAAATCACTCCAACCGGAAAGAATCGCCGAAGGGGCGTCTATAAAATGCCAAGTTAAAATTTGGGTAATTAAAGTTTGTTTTGCCGCTTTTAACATCTTGGATAAGTATATATAATTTTTAAAAAATTAAAAAGCCGTTGACAAAAAAAGACGGACAATTATAATGGCCTCAAGAAAGGTCGAAAAAGAAACTGAAATAATATGAAAAAGTTACAAGACCTCGAAATAAAATTAACCGACGACGACGAAGATGAAGATTGGGATGACGAAGATTGGGATGACGAAGATGAAGACGATGAAGACTGGGACGACGACCTTTTGGACGACGAAGATGAAGACTGGGAATAATTGAATCCGTTAAAAACCCACTCCTTCGGGAGTGGGTTTTTTTATATTATTCCCAGTTCAATAATCAGATAATAAAAAAGTAGAGCGGCAATAATTATTATCAGAATATCTCTGATATAGAAATTTAAAATTTTCATATTTGACTTATTAAAAAAGAAAAGCCTCCGGATGGAGGCTTTTCTATATTTTAACTTACTTCTTTTTGATTTTGACTTTCTTTCCTGTCTTTTCAATCTTTTCCGTCTTCGGAACTTGAATCTTTAAAATTCCATCTTCATAAGTCGCCTCAACTCCTTCTTCGTCAATCCCTCTCGGTAATCTGACACACCGCTCGAATGATCCCTTTCTAATCTCTCTGCGGTAATATCCTTTTTCATCATCTTCTTTTTCTTCCTCTTTCTCTCCCTTAACGGTTAGGAGGTTGTTTTCAACGGTTACCGACAAATCTTCGGGACCCATTCCGGGAGCGCTAACCTCGGCAACTATCGCCTCTTCGGTCTCGTAAAGATCCATTTCCGGGCCTTTCTCTCTTCTCGTAACCGGTAAAAACCAATCATCATCCCCGAAAAATCTTTCAATTTCTTTGAAAGGTTCTCTTGGTATAAGGTTCATAAGCTTAAAATGGATTGGTTTTTAACGACCTTTTCTCACTATAATTATAATAATTTTAAAGATTAAATCAAGATTTTTTAACTTAAAAATATATAATTCCCCACCTATATTTTACCGTCACCTTCTTTTATTATATAATTAACAAATAAAAAAGGCCGGTTCATTTAATTTCGAATCCTGCAGAAAATATGCAAATTTGCGAATTACACTTCAACCCTAAAAATAAAGAAGGGAAAATTATAGACACCTTCTGCTATCAGCCGGAAGATGTTTACGAAAAAAGATTGGGATCTTTAGTAATCGGAGGAGAGCTCAAAGGAGCCGACTCTTCAAAAAAGACACTTCTCAATAATTTAGCCTACAAAATTAAAAGCACCTACCACTCCCTACCGACCCGAAGTCAAGAAGAAGCAATCAGAGAAGGGTTAAAGGCGGGGAATCAATTTCTAACGGAAAATAAGGAAACTGGAAAAAATTTAAATCTTGCCGTTTTATCAATAAAATCAAATCAGCTTCAATTTAGCAGAATCGGCAACCCTAAAATTTTACTTTCTCGAGGAGGAGAAGTTACCGATATCGGAAAAAATGCCGAGGAGGGAGCCGACTCTTTCGGAAGTATTGTTTCCGGAAAAATAAAACGAGGTGATAAGCTGATAATTCTCACTGAAGAAATATATAATGAATTTGTAAACCAAGAACTGATCGTTACCCTGGCCGATAAAGACCCGATTAACGACCAAAAACTGGAAACCATCTCCAAAGTTCAAAAAGAAAAATTTCCCCGTAAACCGGGGGTTTGTATTCTTGTTGACTTCTCCGCTGAATCTGCTCCGGCCAGCTCTAAAATAGTAAGCAAAAATAAATTTTCATTTAAAAAGTTTTCAATAAACACCGCTAAAGAGATAAAAAAAGTTTCGGCCATCTTTTTAAATAATTTAAAAGAAACCACAAAAGCTACGGTTAAGCTGGTCAGGGAAAACGCCAAACCGATAATTGTGAGAGTGGGTAGCCTTTTTCCGGCTTTCGGAAAGCGTATTAAAACGGAAACCGTTAAGTTGAAAGAGAAAGCGGAAAGGCGAATCTCCGACTTGAAAGAAAGTCGGTCTCAAGAAAAATTACTTGAAAAGGACAATAAGAAAGAGCCCGAATTAAGGTCGAAAGTCAAAGAGAAAAAAGAACAAGTATCGCAATTATTAAAAGATAAAAAGAAGAAAGTAGCCGAAAGTAAGATTTTAAAATCAAAACCGAAAGCGAAGAAAACTAACAAAACAAAAAGTAAGTTAAAAAAGATTTTAAGCTCTGCGCGAGAAAAGTTAAAGAAATTCAATCCGTCAAAAAAAATAAAAGAATTTGAGTTACCCGATGTTAAGCGACCTCTGATTCCGGAAGGCGGATTGGAAAAAAGAAGTTTTTACTTGGGAATTCTTCTGGTTGCCATCATCTTAGTTGGTTCAATCGTTACTCATTCCGAACGACAAAGAAGACTTGAAGCTCAACGGGAAACCTTAAATTTAGCGCAAGGAATGATAGATGAAATCGATACCGCTGATGAAGATGCTTTTGAGAATCTTAAATACCACTACGAAAATTTAAGTTTAATGATTAATGAAAGAATAGCTCTTGAGGGGAGAGCTCGAGAAATAAGGGGCAAAGCGGCTTCCAAGATGTTGTCAATGACCCCGACTACCGTAATCGACGACCCACAACTTATTTTTGAGGCCAGCGAAATAGTCCCCAATAAAATAGAGGTCGTCGGTTCCGACATTTATCTGTATAATCCGTTCTTGTCGAATGCCGAAAAATACAACCTCGATACTGAAAATAAGCTAATTAGACCGTCCAATCTGACCGACGGAGGTATATTTTCAATCACTTCAATGAACAATCGACCGATAATTTTCAGTCGACCGAATACGGTAGTTGAATTTTTGGAAGATGATGAAATCGTAACTCAGCTTTCTCCCCCGGCTGATGAATATGATTACAGGCAAATTAAAGCTTACGGAGAAAGGATATATCTGCTGGAAAGAGAAACGAATCAAATTATCAGGCACGAAATTGATAATCCTGAAAACCCGAACCCTTGGATCTTGGAAAGAGTTCCCGGAACCATAACCTCGATCGCTCTGGACGGATCAATATGGGTCCTTAAAGAAGGGAATGAAATTTGGCAATATGAAAACAGGAGACCGGTAACCGACAGTCTCATATATGAAAATAAGATCTATCCGTTTCCGGAAAGATTTACTAAGATAGAAACCGGTCCGGAGCTCCCCATCTTCGCCTTTGAGCCGAAAAAAAATAGAGTTCTCATATTCTCAAAAGAAGGAGATATTCTCAAACAGATACTCCTCCCCGAAGCCGAAAACTTAAAGGATTTCTCCGTTTTAAATCTCCAAAAAATATACCTTCTGGATGGCCAGAAGGTATACGAAGTGGAAACCGGATTGTAATCAAAATTTATTTGAGCTCTACTTCAGCTCCGGCTTCTTCCAATTTTTCTTTCATCTCTTTAGCTTTCTCAGCGGGAACGCCTTCTTTTATTGTTTGCGGAGAATCGGCAGCACTATCAACTAACTCTTTAGCGTCCTTAAGTCCTTTTCCGGTAATGTCTCTAACAGCCTTGATAACCTCAATCTTCTTTTGTCCGATTGATTGCAGCTCTACATTGTAGCTACTCTTTTCTTCATCTTCCTCAGCTCCTGCGGCTGCGGCCGGTGCAGCTGCCGCTACCGGAGCTGCTGCTGAAACTCCGAACTTATCTTCCAAAACGGACACCAGCTCGGAAAGTTCCAAAACGGTCAGGTTTGAAATTTCCTCTACCAGATCTTTGAATTTTTCGGGAACTTCGACTTCTTTCTCTTCTTTTTCTTCTTGTTCTTCTTTTTCTTCCTTCTCTTCTTTTTTTTCTTCTTTTTTTTCTTCAGCCATCTTTACTTATGAACCTCTACCCAATTCTTTTTGAAAAGTTCGAGATTCAAATTTTATTAATTTATTAATTATTTTTTTCCGACTCTTTCTGTAAAACGGTCACCAGACCTCTGATATTGCCCTCTAAAACACCGACCAAACCGGAAAGCGGAGCGGCAATCGTACCTACGAGTTGTGCTCTAAGTTGGTCCTTGCTCGGTAAGTCGGCCATCTTTTTGACTTTACCTTCCTCAAGAATGCTTTCGTCCAAAAGAGCTCCCAAGATCGTCATCTTGAAATCTTTGGAAAAATCACTGATTAATTTTGCCGGAGCGATTATATCTCCGTACCCGAAAACGAAAGCTAATTCTCCTTCTAACTCCAAGGGGTTGAAGTCAATCCCTTCTTTTTCAAAGGCGATCTTAGCCAAAGTTTTTTTAACTACCATGATATTGGCGTTATTTTTTTTGAGATCTTTTCTCAAATTCTCAACGTCTCTGGCTTTCAAGCCCTTGTAATTAACAAAATATACAACCGATTGCTCGGATATTTTTTCTCTTACGTCCGCGATTATTTCTTCTTTTTTTTCTCTGCTCAAGGCCATAAATATAAAAATCTGCATTAACCGCAGACCTATCTTTTTCTCCTCGGCAGGGATATTAAGCCGATCGGCACCTGCTGTCTGCGGATCTAATATTCAACTGACTGCTTTGAAGTATAGTCTATTTTT
>CAZNIM010000020.1:1395-12617 GCA_964573145.1 uncultured Candidatus Saccharibacteria bacterium | reverse complement strand
GGTGATTCTTGAGGTCTGGTTCTTAAAAACAACAATCCGAGTGAAGTTGACTTTTGATCAAATAACCTTTAAACTGCTAAGCAGTAATCATTATTAATAAGCTCTTCGGGTTGTTAATTTAAGCTTAAAGAGTATAATAACGATTACACCGACCCCTTACTCATTAAATGAGGGGCCTCTTTAGATGTTAAAAGGATGATAGATAGAAAATTTAAATTAAAATCAAAGTTCGACCCGGCCGGCGATCAGCCCGAGGCGATTAAAAAACTTACCGATGGAGTAAGAAGTGGTCTTAGTGATCAAACCCTTTTGGGAATCACCGGATCGGGAAAGACCTTTACGGTGGCCAATGTTATTGAGAAGGTGCAAAGACCGACTTTGATTGTCAGCCACAACAAGACTTTAGCCGCCCAGCTTTGTAATGAATTCAGAGAGGTGTTTCCCGAAAATGCGGTTCATTATTTTGTTTCTTATTATGATTATTACCAGCCCGAAGCTTATATAAAATCGACCGATACCTATATACGAAAAGAGGCGATGATAAATGAAGAGATTGATCGCCTCAGGCACAAAACTACAACCGATCTTTTGACCAGAAGTGACGTGATAGTGGTCGCCTCCGTTTCTTGTATTTATGACTTGGGTCTTCCTAAAGAGTATCTGGACAACATATTAACTTTGGAGAAGGGGGAGGAGATCGGAAAAGAAAAATTGATAAAGACTCTTCTAAAGATGCAGCTGGAGCGAACTCCTTCGGTTTTGGAGAAAGGAAAGTTCAGGGTCAGGGGAGAAAATTTTCAAATTATGCCGACCA
This sequence comes from uncultured Candidatus Saccharibacteria bacterium, assembly GCA_964573145.1. Classification (GTDB taxonomy): domain Bacteria; phylum Patescibacteriota; class Minisyncoccia; order Minisyncoccales; family PWPS01; genus PWPS01. The sequence continues at coordinate 11,803 of CAZNIM010000020.1, read as the reverse complement.
ACGAAGATATCATTTATGATATTGAAATCGATAGGGGAACGATAAAAAAGATTTATAAAGTTGATCCGGTTGAAGGGTTTATTCCCGGAGAAACTCCGGAGGTGGATATTATAAACGTTTCACCGGTCAGACACTACGTCTCCAGTGAAAAAAAGATTAAAAAAGCCTTGGAAGGAATCGAGAAGGAGCTCGAAGAAAGAATAAAATATTTTGAGAAGAGGGACATGCTTTTGGAGGCGGAGCGGATTGAGCAAAGAACCAGAGAAGACATCGCCAAGATAAGAGAAAGAGGGTTTTGTCACGGGATAGAGAATTATACGATGCATCTTTCGGGAAGAGATCCCGGAGATACGCCGGCTTCACTTTTGGATTATTTTCCGGATGATTTTTTGACCGTCGTCGACGAATCACATATAACGATACCGCAAATCAGAGGGATGTATGCCGGCAACAAGTCGAGGAAAGAGCATCTTATAGAGGGCGGTTTTCGATTGCCGTCGGCTTTGGAAAATAGACCACTTAAATTAAATGAGTTTGAAAAAAAGGTTAGCCAAGTACTGTATACGTCGGCAACCCCGGCTGATTATGAGCTGGAGAGGAGCGAGCAGATCGTTAAGCAGATAATAAGGCCGACCGGCTTGGTCGATCCGAAGGTGACGATAAGACCGGCCAGGACTCAGATTAAGGATTTGATTCCGCGATTGAAAGAGACGGTGGAAAAAGGCGATAGAGCTTTGGTTACCACCCTGACCAAAAAGATGGCCGAAGACTTAACCGAATATTTGGAAGAAGAGGAAGGTATCGAAGTTTCTTATCTTCATAGTGATATTGAGTCTTTTGATCGGGTGAAGATATTGACTCGGCTGAGAAAAGGAGAGATAGACGTGATAGTCGGAGTTAACTTGCTCAGAGAAGGACTGGACCTACCCGAAGTTTCTTTAGTGGCGATTCTCGATGCGGATCAAGAAGGATTTTTGAGAAGTGAAACCACTTTAATTCAGACGATGGGGCGGGCGGCCAGAAATGAAGAGGGAGAAGTTTTACTTTATGCTGATAAGATAACCGGATCGGTGGAGAGGGCGGTTAAGGTTACCAAGAGGAGAAGAAAGAAGCAGATTGAATACAATAAAAAGCACGGCATAACTCCGAAAACAATTGTCAAGAAGATCAGCGATATAACTCCGGCGGAAAAAGCTCTGGATTTGGAAAATAAAGTTCTGCCCGATGCGGAAAAAGATTATCAAAAACTTATTAAGAAAAAAGAAAAAGAGATGAGGGCGGCGGCCAAAGATTTGAATTTTGAATTGGCCGCTCTCCTTAGAGATGAAATTAAAGCTTTAGAAAAGAAAAAAGATGAAAAAAAAGATAACGATTAAAGGTGCCAACCAACATAATTTGAAGGACATTGATCTGGAGATACCACGCAATAAGATGACGGTTTTTACCGGCGTCTCCGGATCGGGAAAATCATCATTAGCATTCGATACTATTTTTGCCGAAGGACAAAGAAGATATGTTGAATCGCTCTCTTCTTACGCTCGTCAATTTTTGAATAGAATGAGTAAACCGGAGGTTGATGAAATAGAAGGGCTTTCTCCGGCAATCGCCATAGACCAGAAAGCACATTCCAGAAATCCACGCTCAACGGTGGCGACAATCACCGAGATTTATGATTTTATGAGAGTTCTTTTTGCTCGTTTGGGAGTTCCGCACTGCCCTGACTGTGGAAGGAAAATCCAACCGATGAGTGTTACCGAGATGGTTGATTCGATAATTAAGATATCGGATGAAGGAGACGAAATAATAGTAATGGCCGAGGTGGTCAGAGGTAGAAAAGGAGAGTACTATCAACTACTTTATGACTTTTTAAATCAAGGATTCGCCGAGGCTCGAATTGACGGAAAGTTCAAATCTTTACGTGAAAGAGTCGTTTTGGAGAAAAATAAGAAACACGAGATATCGATAGTAATCGATCGAATTCCGGCCGAAATCGATTTTGAGGAGAAAGAAAATAGAATGAGGGTCGTTGAAGCCGTTGAAACCGCTCTTTCAAAGGGGGAGGGATCTCTTCAACTTTTGATCGAACCGACCAAAAGTGAGTTTGTTTTTTCAGAAAAGTTATCTTGTCCGATATGTAATTTTGCTTATCCGACAATAGAGCCGAGACTCTTTTCTTTTAACAGTCCGTACGGAGCTTGTCCCGAATGTAAAGGAATCGGTAGAGAAGATAAAAGATCGGATAAGATCTGTAGTAAGTGTAAAGGGAAAAGATTGAGGCCGGAAGCGTTAAGTATACTGCTCGACGGTAAAAATATTATGGAAGTGACCGAGATGAAGATCGATAAAGCGGCACTATTTTTTTCCGAATTGGATGATGATTTGACCGATTCGGAGATGCAAATTGCCAAAGCGCCTCTCAGAGAGATAAATCAAAGAGTCGGATTTTTACTTGATATCGGCCTCGATTACCTAACCCTACACAGAGAGGCGGGAACTCTTTCCGGTGGAGAGGCGCAAAGAATACGTCTCGCCTCACAGGTCGGATCGGGGCTGGTCGGCACTCTTTATATTCTTGACGAACCGACTATCGGACTTCATCAACACGATAATGCGAGACTGATAAAGACTTTAAAAGAGTTAAGAGATAAAGGAAATACGATAGTGGTTGTCGAGCATGATGAAGAGACAATATTTGCCTCCGATCACCTGGTTGATTTCGGTCCCGGAGCCGGTGTTCATGGTGGGAATATAGTCGCTTCGGGAGATCTACCGGAGATCTTGGAAGATGAAGAAGAAGATTCTTTAACTTTAAAATATCTGCGAAGAGAAAAGAATATTCCGGTCCCGAAAGAAAGAAGAAGCGTTAAGTCGAGCACCCCGAAATTGCGAATCAGAGGAGCTTCAATGAACAATTTAAAGAACTTGAATGTTGATATACCGCTGAAGAGATTCGTTACCGTAACCGGTGTTTCCGGATCGGGAAAGTCTTCACTGATTAATGAAACCCTTTATAAGCATCTCTCCAACACTTTACACGGAGCGGATAAAAAGACCGGTAAATTCAGTGAAATAAAGGGTATTGAATATATCGATAAAGTGATAAATATTGACCAATCACCGATCGGAAGGACGCCCAGGTCGACTCCCGGAACTTATGTGAGTGCCTGGACGGATATCAGAAATCTTTTTTCCTGGACTCCGGAAGCGAAGATGAGGGGATGGGATAAGGGTAGATTCAGCTTCAATACCAAAGGGGGTCGTTGTGAAAATTGTAACGGATACGGTCATATATCGGTTGAAATGCACTTCTTGCCGACTGTTAAAGTGACTTGCGACAGTTGTCAGGGAAAAAGGTTCAACAATGAAACTTTGGAAGTCGAGTATCGGGGAAAAAATATATACGAAGTTTTGAGTATGACAATTGAGGAGGCGATGGAATTTTTTGAAGATACCCCCTGGATGCATAGAAAATTAAAGATTCTATATGATGTCGGCTTGGGTTATTTAACTTTGGGTCAGCCGGCCCCGACACTTTCCGGAGGAGAAGCGCAAAGAGTAAAGCTGTCATCCGAATTGGCAAGAAAAGATACCCGCAACACCCTTTATATTTTGGATGAACCGACGGTCGGACTTCACTACGAAGACGTTCGAAAGTTAATTAAAGTCCTGCAGACTTTGGTAAACAGGGGGAATTCGGTAGTGGTGATCGAGCATAATTTGGAAATTATTAAATCGGCCGACTATATAATCGATCTCGGTCCCGGAGGAGGAGAGAACGGAGGAGAGATAGTGGTCACGGGAACGCCGGAAGAAATTAAATCAAAAAAGAGGAGCAAAACGGCTCAATTTTTAAGAAAGATAATTTAAAAGCCGAGATTTATCCCGGCTTTTGATCCTACTTCGTGTTATAGTCGATTATTATCTTCAGAGTGTATTTCCATAACCAGTCGTGCTGAAGTTCACTCGCTTTACTTACCGCTCGCTCCAGATACTTTCTCCTTTCGGTTTTTTTAGCAATCTCGGCCAGCATTAATGCGGCCAAGTAACTGTCTTCAATGTGTCTTTCGACTATCTGCACACTTCGATCAAACTGATTGAATTGGAGCATAGCGTAAGCTATGTCCAGAAAAGCCGCTCGTCTTCTGACCTCGCTTTCTATTTTTTCGGCCATTTCCAAGGCTCTTTCCAGGTCGTAAATCGAATCACTTACTTCCGCCGTTTCAATCAACCACTGAACGGTCTCATACATTTTATGTGACTTTGACCCGTCATCTTCAATTTCAGTTCTGATAAAGATGCTTTCCACTTAAAACCCCCCTTTCTGTAAATGATCAGGCTTAAATTATACATATTCTGCCCTTTATGTCAATAAAAAGAACCGGGATTTTCCCGGCTCCGGTTAAACGTTTGACTCGCAAATATCAGTTATTCATTTTTTTCATCGCTTCTTCTATGCTTCCGGTTTCTTTTTTAGCTATCTTTGCCGTTATTTGCGCCCTTCGATAAGGATCCATCCTTTCGGTTAAAAGAAGAGCCCAGTCTATTTCTTCGGCCTCTATAAGAGCGGAAGCTATAGTTCTCAAGGACTCGACTCGGCGCCAGTCATCTTCAATCTCTTCGGTGATGCGTAAAGCCAACTTGAAATCGTTTTCTTTCTTCGTTTTTTTTGCTACGGCAATCTGAACCATCGCTTCCAAGTAAAGTTTGTGATCCTTCGTATCTTCATAAGGTATCTTTTTAAATGCAGTCAAGCTAACATCTCCTTTCTTATTTTTGTGAGTCGGTATAAAATATAATTAATCGATAACTATTTGTCAATTGAAAAATGGAGAAGATAGAAAAGAAAATTGAAGAACTACCTCAAAAGCCCGGTGTTTATATTTTTAAGGATAAGAAAGAAGAGATAATATATATCGGAAAAGCGGGTAATTTAAAGAAGAGGGTAAAAAGTTATTTTTTGGAATCGGCTGATCCGAGAGCTAAAAAAGTGGCCGAAAAGGTGGTGGATATAGATTTTAAAATTACCGAAACGGTAATAGAGGCTCTTATATTGGAGGCCAAACTGATAAAAAGATATGAGCCTTTTTTCAATATAAAGCAAAAAGATGACAAGAGTTTTCTTTATGTCGTTATAACCGATGAAAAGTATCCCAGGGTAGTGCTAAAAAGGGGTAGAGAAGAGAAGAAGGGGAGGGCGGTTTTCGGCCCTTTTGTTTCTTCTTCGGCAATCAGACAGGCTTTGAGAATAATCAGAAGAATATTTCCATACAACAGCCACACCGAAAGTCAGCTGAAGAGAATTAAAAGGCCTTGTTTTTATAATCAGATAGGGCTTTGCCCGGGTGCTTGTGCCGGAGATTTGGACAAGAAAGAGTATATGAAAGATATAAAAAATATCGAACTTTTTTTTGAAGGGAAAAAGAAGAAAGTTCTTAAAAATTTAAAAAAGGAGATGAAGAGAGCGAGTTCGAACGAGGAGTTCGAGAAGGCGGCCAAGTATAAGAAGCAGATTGGAGCTATTGAGCATATTTACGATACGGCGCTGATAACCCCTCCCGAGCTGGAAGGGGAAAAGGTTAGAATAGAAGGGTACGACATATCCAATTTGGGAGGCGGACTGGCTGCCGGAAGCATGGTTGTTTTTATCGGAGACAGCCCCGAAAAAAGTGAGTACAGAAAATTTAAGATTAAAAAAATTAAAAATAGCGATGACGTCGGAATGCTGAGAGAAGTTTTGGAAAGAAGATTTGCTAAAAATTGGGAGTTGCCCGATATTGTTCTTGTCGATGGAGGCAAGGGGCAAGTTAACGCGGCTAAAGAAGTTTTATCCGAGAAAGGGCTGGATTTGCCCGTTTTGGGAATAGCCAAAGGAAAAAATAGAGACAAAAATAAACTGATAGGGGATCTTCAGAAAAATATAAAAAAGAAGACCTTGATCAAGGTAAGAGATGAAGCTCATCGCTTTGCGCTCAAGTACCATAAGAAGTTGAGAGAGAAATCTTTTTGGAATGACTTTTAATAGTCCTTAATTTTTAGTATAATTGACCAGTAACAAGATTAATTTGATGGATAAGATAACAAAATACGCTAAAAAAGCTTTGCGAGAAGGAACTTCACCGGTTAAAGTGAGAAAGATATTGATATCCGCCGGGTGGAAAAAGGAAGAAGTGGATAAAGCGCTGGACAAGCTTTTAAACAGTAGTGGAGAATATCTTGAAGAAAAGATGTCTGCCGGGAGTGACAGGGGAAAGCTGATAGCTTTAACCTTGGTGGTTGTGATTATGATTACTCTTCTCGCCGGAATATTTTTGGGATTTTTCTCTCTGGATCCGAGAATGTTTTTTTAAAAGGGAAGGTGTCCCCTTAAGTTGCGAGCAAGGATATTTATGCTATAATAGCATCCGAGAAAGAACGGGTCGGTACCAAAGCGGCCAAATGGAACAGACTGTAAATCTGTTGGCTTCATGCCTTCGGGGGTTCGAATCCCTCCCGGCCCACCGTTTTAAAAGTAAAAGCCACCCTAGCTCAGAGGTAGAGCACTTCCATGGTAAGGAAGGGGTCGCGAGTTCAAGTCTCGCGGGTGGCTCAAAGATAAAAAAAGAAAAAATATGGCAACCAGGACAAGAAAACCGTATATTATGCTCGAGTGTGGTGAATGTAAGAAAACAAATTATTACATTCAAAAACCGAAAGGAAAAGCGGTAGAGATAGAAGATCTTAAACCGAGTAAGTTTTGCAAGCATTGCAAAAAGCACACCGATCATAAATCAAAAGTAAGGTAGTAGTAGGGGGCGTAGGCTCAATTGGCAAACCGCGGGATTCCAAATCCCGTCTTGGGGGTTCGAGTCCCTCCGCCCCTGCGTTCATTCGATACCCTTTTCGATAAGAATCGGAGTTCAAAATACCCTGCCTGCCGGCAGGCGCGCGGCGTGATTTTGGCTCCTGCGCTCTCGGCAGTTTATTTTCAGCAAAGCTGAAAAACCATGCTAAACTGCCTGTGAGAGCTTCTTTGAAAAGGGTATCTTCATATCACTTAACACCCTTTTTATAAGGACCAGAGCTCGAATTCTCCAGCGAGAATTCTGCTCTTGCGCTCTCGGTAATTTATTTCAGCAAAGCTAAAAACCATGCTAAATTACCTGCGAGAGCTCCTTCGAAAAGGGTGTTTGCGTTTAAAAGGGGTGAAATTCCTGCCTACCTGTCGGCAGGTAGGCGAGGGCTTCCGTGAAGGGGATATTTTCATTTTGTGCAAGGTCTAACCTCCCACAACAGCCTGAAGGTTATTTGCTTTATAAGCGCTATCTCCTATAACAAAAGAAGAAAGCATCTTTTAACCTACTGGTTGAAATTTGTATTATGAAAAATACAAAAGCCACCGCTCAAAACCGATTACAGTCGGTTTTGGCTTTGTCTTTCCGCCGACGGGCGGTTTTTTAAATTTATAAAAATATGAAGAACAAAAAAGGTTTCACCCTAATAGAATTACTAATAGTAATCGGAATAATCGCTATCCTTGCCGCAGCGGTTATCGTCGCTATCAATCCCGGTCAGCAGTTCGCACAAGCCAGAGACGCCTCGAGAGAGAGAAACTTAAACTCGGTTTATAACGCTCTCATATCTTATCAAGTCTACAACCACGGAACTTGGGGAAACCTAACCATCCCTGCGGAATTAACCGAGATATGCAATACCAATCCGGAAGAATACACTTGTGGAGACTTGGTCGATTTGAGTGAGCTTACTACCGAAGGATTTTTATCTTCGATACCGGTTGATCCACAAGGGTCGGTCAGTGAAGCTTATGACGGAACCGGCTACTTCATATCGACCGGAAGCGTTACTCTTTTATCTTATAATGCAGAAACCAGACCGATCGCCTTCGGAAGAACTACTCCGCAAGTGGTTACCGTTTCGGTAGATCAGTTGGGAGATTTCGAATGGGAATTTACCGGAGAGCTGACCTCTTTCGGAGCTGATTTCGAGGCTGAAGTTTGGTTCGAATACGGATACGGACTGGCTTCCAACGGTTACGGAGCAAGCAGTTTGTTAGCATCTCTTTCTCCGGTGATAGCAGCTGTTCCCGAGCCCGAGGAGGAGGATATAGAACTTGAAACAACCGATCCGGTGACAATCACCTCAACGGGTGAGTTTCAAGAAACGGCGGACGGCTTTCCGGATGAGGAGACACACTACTTCAGGGCGGTGGCCGAGAATCAGTTCGGTAGAATTTATGGAGATATTATGATTATCGAGTAGGTTTAATTTAACTCGCTTTTATAGTATAATGATACACTTGTAAATAAAAAGTTGAAAATAATGAGAAAGATAATAGAATATCCCGACCCGCGTCTCAGAAAAAAGGCCAAAAAAGTAGAGAGTGTGGATGAAGTTAAAGACCTGATTTCCGAGATGAAGCAAATATTGATTGAAGCCGACGGAGTCGGTTTAGCGGCTACTCAAATAGGAGTGGCGAAGCAGCTTTTCGTAGTGAAGGACGGAGAAGATTACTATGCTTTCATGAATCCCGAAATTACGGAAAAGAGTAAAGAGACGATAACGACAAAAGAGGGGTGCTTGAGCTTTCCCGGTTTGTGGATAGATGTTGAAAGGCCTAAAAAAATTAAAGTTGAAGCTTTAATGGAGGAAGGAGAAAGAATGGTGTTGGAGGCGGAAGGTATTGGCGCGGTTGTTTTTCAGCATGAAATAGATCATCTTTTCGGAAAGTTGTTTATTGATAAAGCCGGATCTTTGGAAAAAATTAAAGCTCGCTTTGGAAAATTTTTCAACCGTGAAGAAATTGATTGATAATTTAAAAGAGCGAGGACTTTTGAAAGAAACGAAGCTTGAGCAAGCTTTTCTGAAAATTGACAGGAAAAATTTCGTTCCTGAAAAATTAAAAACCAAGGCTTATGAGGATAGGCCTCTTCCGATAGGGGAAGGGCAAACGATATCACAACCTTCAACGGTCGCTTTTATGCTTGATCTTTTAAATCCACAGAAGGGAGATAAAATATTGGACATCGGTTTCGGATCGGGATGGACGACCGGACTATTAATGGAGATAGTCGGACAGGAGGGAGAAGTGGTCGGAGTGGAGAGGGTGCCGGAAATTAAAAAATGGGGAGAAAGAAATCTAATCAGCATATTTAATAAGGAAAGATTGAATTTGATTTGCGGTGATGGATATTTAGGTTATCAAAAAAAGTCGCCGTACGATAAGATTTTGGTCTCGGCCGCCCTCTCTGCCGAAGAAGAGATACCCTCATCTTGGTATGATCAATTAGTAATGGGGGGAGTGGTCGTAGCGCCGATAGGTAGCTATATTTATAAATTAACAAAAAGAGCGGATCGATTCGAAAAAGAAAGATATTTTGGATTTCGCTTCGTTCCCCTGATTAAAGATGAAAAAGATGATTAAGAGAGCCGTTCAGATAATTCTAACACTTTTTATCGTATTTATTGCGATTTCATTTTTTATTTTGAATTACTCGAAGGAAATGCCGGAAGAAGGAGTTATTTTTGAGGTTGAAAGAGGACAGCGTTTAGTTGATATAGCTGACGGCTTGGTTGAAAATGAAATTATTAGATCAAAGTATCTTTTCTTGGGGTATTCTCGTATTACCGGAAGAGCGGGGGGAATGCAGGCCGGTAGCTACAGATTGGATTCAGAGATGTCGATCATAGATGTAATTAATAAGTTTTATGACGGTGATACCTTTTATGAAACCGTCACCCTGATAGAAGGATGGACGCTTCTTCAGATGGCCGAACACCTCGAAGAGACAGGGATTGTGGACAGAGAAGAGTTTTTATCGATAACCGGGATATCGAAGCCGCAAGCCGATCTAATAGAGATCTCCGATTTGCCGACGGGGATAGAAGATAGATACAGAGTCCTTGAAGACTTACCCGATAACGCTTCGCTTGAAGGATATCTTTTCCCCGATACTTATCGAGTTAATCCGAAAAATCCTAAAGATATGGTCAGAAGAATGATTCTTAACTTGGAAAGAAGGCTCTCGGAAGGTATAATGGAAGAGATTGAAGATTCGGGAAGAAGTGTCCATGAGATAATAACGATGGCCTCGATATTGGAGAGAGAGGTGAGAACTCTTGAAGATAAAAAGATGGTAGCTGATATCTTATGGAGAAGAATGAGAGCCGGAATTCCTTTACAAGTGGATGCAACGGTTAATTATATTACCGGTAGAAGAGGGACGGATGTTCTTATTTCGGAAACGAGGATAAATTCTCCGTATAACACTTACGCTCAAAACGGACTTCCGGAAGGACCGATATCGAATCCGGGGATAGAAAGTATAAAGGCGGCCATAAGGCCGATGGATAATGATTTTTGGTATTACTTATCCGATCCGGAAACGGGAGAAACGATTTTCAGCAGAAATCA
>CAZNIM010000020.1:0-1295 GCA_964573145.1 uncultured Candidatus Saccharibacteria bacterium | reverse complement strand
CCCGGTTCTTATAATATTGACGTCTCCGATTATACCTATATTGAAATAGATTTAGAAGGCGCCGGTGGTGGAGCTACTCATGACACCGGAGGAGGAACCAGTCACGGAACGGTAGGTCGTAATGGAGGAGGAATATTTGGACTTACTTTGGATGTCTATGACTTTGATAATATAACAGTTTATGTCGGCCAAGGCGGCGGCGGAAACGCATCGGGAGGATATGGTTTTTGTGACGGAGGTGATGGTGGAACGGGACGAACGGGAGGTTTTTTTAACAATGCCTTCGGCGGCGGCGGCGGCGGCGGCTCTTCTGCCATAGTAGCGGACGGAAATACCGTTTTAGCAATCACCGGCGGCGGCGGTGGTGGTGGATTGTGGAAGAGGAGCTGGGGTGATAGTAATTACAGAGCTACCGGCGGCGGCGGTGGATGTGGTGGATCGGCAGGCTACACTACGGTTGGTCAAGTTTATTTGGGTGAAGACGGAGAGGTTACGATGGGGTATGATTATCCCGGAGGAGATGGAGTTGTAAGGCATCAGAGTAGCGATAGTATTGATTGGGGAAGTTGTGGAGGCACTTATTGGAATTCTGATTACCGAGTGGGTCGGCTTACACATGGTAATTGTTCCGGAGGAGACGGAGGTTCTTATGATAGTGATTGGGGGGAAGATGGGAGTGTAGTGATAAGGCTTTTAGAACCACAACCGGCTACTTTTGAAGTTTATCCGCGGGAAGATTCATATTATTGGAGCCCGGACGGAGTTGAAGAAGAAGAGGAAAGCTCGGTCAGAGTGACGGTTAGAAATACGGGCGACGTTTATGGTTGTCAGGATATAATCTATGAAATTCCGGGAGTGGGGAGTGATTCGGAGGAGGTTTGCCTTGATCGGGGAGAATCTATTTATTGGGGACCAACCTTAACAGTGATGCCCGCTTACGGAGACGCCGGGAGTTATACCGGAACAGTTTCATCCGAAGATGACAGCTTTGAAGTGGACCTTAAGATTTTAGCCCGACCGGAAATATTGGATACCGAAGTTGACGATTTAACCGGATGTGGTGATTCTACTCCGGATATAGTTTTATATTGGGATTACCATGATCGAAATACTCCTTTTTTAAATCAAGATCGTTTTCATATAATTATAAATGACACGGATAACGGAGAGACTTATGAAAGGGAACTGTCCGGAGATACCGATACTTTTTATGTCGATGACCATTTCGATTTGAATTTTAATTCTGATCATGAGTGGGAGATAAGGGTGAGAAACGAAGAAGGTTTATGGTCCGA
>CAZNIM010000019.1:0-13045 GCA_964573145.1 uncultured Candidatus Saccharibacteria bacterium | reverse complement strand
TAAGCAAAGGCTTACCGATAGGGACGGCAGTAGCTTTTATGATGTCGGTCGCCGCCCTTTCTTTACCTCAATTTATTCTTTTAAAGCAAGCAATGAAGAAAAGACTCCTGGTTTATTACGGAGGAGTTTTGTCTTTGGGAATAATAATATTGGGGCTTTTCTTGAATTTCATACTCTAAAAATATTTACCGTTATTGAAAATTCGACCTCGAAAGCCGTTTTGTTTTTTATTTTTCCGGATTATGTTAAAATTTAATTAGCAATTATTAGTTTAAAAAAATAAAAATATGCGACTTGAAAACAAAGTGGCCATAGTTACCGGAGGAGCTTCCGGAATAGGTAAAAAAATAGGAGAAAAATTTTTAGATGAAGGTGCCAAGGTTGTCTTTTCGGACATATCCGAAGACGGTTCTTTCACCGATAATTACGGAGAAAACGGAATCTACATGAAGTGCGATGTCTCTTCTTCAGAAGAAGTTTCAAGGCTGGTATCGGAAACGGTTGAGAAGTTCGGCAAGCTCGACGTTATGGTTAATAATGCCGGCATAGGGGATGAGCAAGGTGTTCTAAACGTAACCGATGAAAATTGGAAGAGAATAATCGGAGTTAACTTATCGGGAACGATGTACGGAATGAGAGAAGCGGCCAAAGCAATGAATGAGATGGATATTGACGGATCGATAATAAATATGAGCTCCATTCTCGGGAAAGTCGGAATGAATAATGCTCTTTCTTATTGCGCTTCCAAAGGAGGTGTCGTCCAACTCACTCACGCCGGAGCTCTTGATCTGGCTAAAACCGGAATAAGGGTCAATGCCGTAGCTCCCGGATTTATAAAAACCAAGATGACCGAAGGAATTCTTGAAGATGAAGGCTTCAGGAGCTTTATAGAGGGATCAACCCCGAAAGGGCACGTGGGAGAGGTTGAGGATATAGCTTACGCTGCAGTTTACCTGGCATCGGACGAATCAAAATATGTTACCGGAGAGGTGATTTACGTAGATGGAGGTTGGACCGCAAGATAGGGCTTGATTTTTTTCTTCAATTTGTTATTCTTTTAATGGTTAATAAAAATCATTATTATTAATCGGATTAAAAGTTATAACCTATTAAAGTTATGAAAAAATACAACAAGATGCAAAAATACTTGTCCAGTCTGGCGGTTATCAATGCCAAACTACACAACTTACACTGGAATGTTGAAGGAAAGGAGTTCGTTCCGGTTCATGAGTTCACAGAAAGCTTGTACGATGATTTTTTTGAAAAAATGGATGTAGTCGCCGAAATGATGAAGATGAAAAAAGAGATGCCTTTGGTTAAAATGGAAGATTACGTGGAAAATTCGGTAATTGAAGAACTTTCGGCAAAAAGCTTCGGTTGCGAAGAAGTTTTAAAGATAGTTGAAGAAGACTTGAAAAAGATGAAAAAGCTGGCAACCGAAATAAGAGAAGAAGCCGATGACGACGGTGACTTCGAAGTGGTTGCCGAAATGGAAGATCACGTAGCCGGATACAGTAAACATCTCTGGTTTTTGCGATCGATGTTAGCTTAATTTGTCATAGTATGGAAAAAGCCCTCGCTTTTACGGTGAGGGTTTTTTATTTTTTATGTGCTATAATGCGCTAAAGTCGCAAAAGCACAATGAGTTAAAAAATGAATAAAGTCATTAAGGATTTCGTTTCCGAAGAAGAAAAAAGCTATAAATTTCGACTGGGAACCCTTATAGCCTCTTCTCTTTCCGGTTTTATAGCCGGGATGGTAGTTGCTTCGGCTCTTATTTGGGTCCTGTTGAATTATTTTGAAGTGTTGTAATAAAAATGATCAAAAGCTCGACCACCGGTCGGGTTTTTGTTTTTTGACAACCTCTCCTTTCTTTTGTTATCCTGAATGTCCAATGAAAAAAGGAGGATATTTATGAAAAAATTTGCAGCGATATTATTGGTATCGGCTCTATCTTTCGGATTGCTTCCCGGACAAGCCTCCGGTGTTATTGATTCAAGTCGAAAAGAGCAAGTCAAACTCTTCTCTCACAGCAATATCGGTTTCAATAATTTTTCTTGGAGAGAATCGAGAAACGAAAGGGAGGAAGATAGCAGTGCGGTAACCGAGAGTGCGGAAGGTGAAAGACCTCTTTTTTCATCTCAAAAAGTTCTATTAAATAAAAATTACTCGAAGGCGGAGAATAAAAACACCAATCGACCCAGAGGACCGCCTTTTTAAAAATAAAAAAAAGAGCCGGGCTTTTTTAAGCCCGGTTTTTTTATTTGTTCCCGTTTTTATTTTTTTGAATATTGTAGTAAAATTCAAAAAGAGCTATGAAAATAGAAAAAGAAAAGTTAAGGTCATTTCTTGTTGATCTTGACCTGATTACCGAGGAGGGCTTTAAAAGGATTGAAAAAAAAGCGGAAGAAAACCGAATTGAAATCGGGGATCTTTTGATTTCTGAAGAAATTTTGGATGAAGAAAGATTGACCAGAATAAAGGCTCATATTCTCGGAATTCCGTTTATAGACTTGGAAAAAGTAAAAATTCCCTCCGATCTTTTGACCATAGTTTCTGAAAACTTTGCCAGAGCTAACAAGGTTGTTCCCTTTTCAAAAGAGGGAGATAAATTACAGGTGGCGATGACGGACCCCGAAGAATTGGAAGTTATCGAAACGATTAAAAAGTCGACCGGTTTGAATGTTTTACCGCGATTGACTACGCCCAAAAGTGTGAAAAATGTTCTTGATCAGTATGAAGATAATCTGGAAACCGAAATCAGTAGAGCCATAGATCTCAATGAAGAAGGGGTCAGAGTAATAGAAGAAACCGGAGATGACGATGAAAATTTGGAAGAGACGGCTAAAGAATTGCCGGTCGTAAAGATAGTCGACATTCTGATAAAGCACGCCATATTGCAAAGAGCTTCCGACATACATATAGAGCCACAGGATGAGGAGCTTATAGTCAGATACAGAATCGACGGAATTTTAAGAGATGCGATGAATCTTCCGATAGAAGTCGCTTCCGGAGTGGTTGCCAGGATAAAGGTTTTATCCAATTTGAAGCTTGATGAACACAGACTTCCACAAGACGGAAGATTTAAAGTTGAGAACAAGGATTATAAATATTCTTTAAGAGTTTCGGTTTTACCCGTTTCCGGTGGAGAAAAAGTGGTTATGCGCCTTTTACCGGAAAGTGCCGAGACTTTCGAACTTGAAGAAACCGGTATGCGAGGAGTTACTCTTGAAAGAGTAAGAGAGAGTCTCAGAAAGCGATCGGGAATGATTTTGGTTACCGGACCGACCGGTTCGGGTAAAACGACTACTTTGTATTCCATTTTGGACAAATTAAACACTCCCGAAGTCAACATATCGACGGTGGAGGATCCGATAGAGTACCAGGTTCCCAGAATAAACCAAACTCAAGTTAAGCCGAAGATAGGGTTCACTTTTGCCAGCGGTCTTCGGTCTTTGGTTAGACAAGATCCGGATGTGCTGATGGTCGGAGAGATAAGAGACACCGAGACCGCCAGACTGGCTACCAACGCCGCTTTGACCGGTCATCTGGTTCTATCCACCCTTCACACCACCAACGCCGCCGGAGCGGCCTCCAGATTGATAGATATGGAAGTCGAGCCTTTTCTGGTTTCCTCTACGGTTAATGTGGTAATAGCGCAACGGCTTTTAAGAAAACTCCATTCTTCGAAAGAACCTTATCAATTATCGGACGGAGAGATTAGAGATCTTGAAAATTATTGTGATCTGGATCGAGTGTTGTCGATTATGAAAGAGATGCAAATAATTGAAGAAAATCAGGGAATCAAAGATATCCAATTTTTCAGACCGGTTGAAACTGAAGACAGCCCCGACGGATATCGAGGAAGGATAGGTGCTTACGAGGCTCTGACGATAACTGAAAATTTAAAGAAGATGATAATAGACAGGGCCAGTTCAAGCGAAATAAAAGAAGAGGCGATTAGAGAAGGGATGATCACCATGGTCGAAGACGGAATTATAAAAGCCGCCTTGGGAATAACATCGGTTGAAGAGGTGTTAAGAGTTCTTATCGAGTAAAATGCCACAATATTATTATACCGCCAAAGCGAGAGAGAAAAATAGAGAAGTTTCCGACATAATATCCGCTACGGATAAAAAAGAGTTGGCCTCCAAACTCCGAAGAGAGGGGTTGCTTCTCTTGAAGGCTGAAGAGGTAAACGAAAACTTAATCTCTTTCGGCAGCAAAGTCTCTTTAAAAGACAAGATATTTTTTACTCGCAATCTACAAGTGATGCTTTCCGGAGGACTTTCGCTTTCGAGAACTCTAAGCATTATTGCCGTTCAGACAAAAAATAAAAATTTAAGAAATGCGCTTATCGATGTTCGTGAAGAGGTCCAGAAAGGAAACTCTTTTTCCGAAGCTTTGGATAAATATCCGGATATTTTTTCAAAAATGTTTCGAAGCGTAATAAAGCTTTCTCAAGAAACCGGGAAGATGGAAGAAAATTTGGAAATTCTTACCGAGCAATTAAAAAAAGAATACGAACTGAAATCGAAAGTGAGAGGAGCTCTCATATATCCGGCGGTAATAGTTTTTGCCATGGGGATAGTCGGAGTAGCGATGCTCGTTTTGGTAGTTCCTCAACTAGCCCAAACTTTTGAATCGATGAATACCGAATTACCGATAACCACCAGATTTTTTATCGGTCTGGGTGCTTTTCTGGGTAATAATTGGCTGCTAATGATCTTTCTAATCGTGGTCCTCATTTTTATACTGAAAAAAGCGGTAAAAACCGAGGGAGGGAAGAGAGCTTTGGATTATCTTCTTTTACGAACCCCTCTCTTTTCCTCAGTGGTAAAAAAGACGAACACGGCTTCCGTCTCCAGAACTCTCAATTCGTTACTTTCTTCGGGAGTTTCTTTAGTCAGGGGTTTGGATATAGTTTCCGACAGTGTTTCCAATATCTATTTTCGGGACGCTCTTAAAGAGGCGGCTGAAGAGATAAAAGAGGGGGAGCGGCTATCGTCCGCCCTTTACCCTTACACCGATCTTTTTTCTTCGTTAATGGTTCAAATGATCGAAGTCGGAGAAGAAACGGGAGAAACTTCCAAAGTTCTTTCCGAAGTATCTGATTTCATGGAAGAAGAAGTTTTTGCCTTGACTAAAAATTTAGCTTCGGTTATTGAACCGGTCTTAATGATTTTAATCGGAGGAGCGGTCGGATTTTTCGCTTTTTCAATGCTTATCCCGATATACTCTTTACTCGAAGTTTTATGATTAAAAACGGCTTTACCATTGTCGAACTTCTCGTAGCTGTTGCCATCTTGTTCGCTTTGGTTGTTGCCTCGGCTGCCGTCTTTATGACCTACGAAAGAAGCTTTCGTGTATCGGGAGAAGTGAATGAGCTTGTTGATGATTTGCGTTACGCCAAACAGATGTCGATATCGGAACAAGTGCATCACGGAATCGAATTTGATTTTTCGGAAAATAGTTATATTTTAGCTCGCTATGGAGAAGAAAGAGAAGAGTTAAAAGTTAAGAACTTGGCTGACGGAGTTTTGATGGAAGATATCGATATCGGTCCGGAAGTAAGGTTCACTCTTTTCGGAGCCGTTTTCGGAAGTGGAGATTTAGCGATGCACGGGGATGATTTTTCCAAGATTATAAAGATAAAGCCTTCGGGTTATATAAATGTCGAAAGGAGCAACGTTAATTGAAATAGTAATCTCTCTGGGAATTCTTTCTCTTGGGATTTTAGCCGTAGTGGGAGCTTTTCCGTTCGGAATGAGGATGGTTGATTTTAATCGGTCCGGAAATACGGCTCTATTTTTAGCTACTCATGAGATTGAAAGCGCAATCGAGGACGGTTATCATAATCTGGAAAACGGAATCGAGGTAATTGACTTCGGAGAATTTGAAAATTTTGAAAGTTACAGAATAGAAAGAAGAGTTGATTATTTCGATACCGGTGAAGAAGGAGGTGACGATACCGGATTAAAATTAATCGAAGTCGAGGTTTTTACCGACGGAGCCAATCGAAGTGTGGTTTTAAATACTTTAATAAGTGAAAGATGAAGGGCTTTACTTTAATTGAAATTATAATTTCAATAGCGATATTTTTAGTTATCATTGCCATTGTCGGCGGCTCCGTTTTTTTGGGGGCCGGAATCTATGAGAGCAGTAGAGAGATTATGGAACTCACTCAAAATTCACGTGTTTTTCTCGATGGAGTTTCTCGAGAATTAAGACAAGCTGAAAGAATTGTCAGCCCTTTGTCCGAAGATCTTGAAGATCCTTCAAGCGAAATTGTTTTTCAAGACGGACATCTTGAAAATATAATTGACAGAGGAAACGTTGCCGGCGGAGAAAATAACTACATTTATCTGTCCGACCCGGTCTCCGATGACGACGGCTTTTATAAAAATTCGTTTATAAAAATAACCGGAGGATCCGAACAGCTGGAAGGAGAGACGAGAAAGATTATCGATTATGACGGGGAAAACGGAAAACTAACCATCGACAACCCTTTTTTGCCCGATTATGATTATTTTGGATTAAGTTATTACATAGACACCTCTTATTATTATATTCATTATTATTTGGATGAAGACCTGGTTAAAAGAGATGTCCATACTTATTATTTCAGTGGAAATCCTGAAAATTATGTCCCTTTCAACGCCACTCCGCCGGAAGGAGAAGAGCTGGAAAAAGAAATTTTGGAATCGAGGACAATCGGAGAGTATTTCAGCGGTCTTCAAATCTGGAGAGACGGACCGATAAAAATAAGATCAATTTTAAACTATGGAGACAAGCAGGTCGATATGATTAATGCTGTATCGGGAAGAAACTTATGAATTCAAGAGGTTCGATAATTATTCTTGCCGCCACCGCCATGGCTTTACTTATGGCGATAAGTGCGTATTTTTTGAGCTCGTTGGCGGTTGAAACCAGAATATCGGGAAGTATGGAAAGCGCTCAAAAAGCACATTATTTGGCTGAGGCGGGAATTAATGAAGCCATCTGGAGACTGAATAATGATTCCGAGTGGAGAGATTCTTTCATCGATCCCGAACTGAATCCCGATTCGGAAGGAAATTATTGGTCGGCAACCGTTTCCGGTTCTTTTGATGGCTCAGACTATAGTGTTACGGTTGAGAATAACGGTCCCGGAAGAGGAGAGATAACCGCCGTGTCCGAAGTTCCTTTTTTGGGGAGCGAGTCGAGAAGAGAGGTTAAGGTTTCGGTTTTCAGAGCCTTTGAGTCTCCGACTGATGATTCGGCTACTTTTTCCGGTGGGGTCGGATCGAATATGAGAATGGATCATATCGATTTAACGATTAACGGAGGAAATATATTCGCCAATCACAATTTGATTATCGCCGGTCAGTCCAATATTAAAGTTTACGATAATGAAGAAACCGAAAAGTTGGAAGGAAAGATAATGTCGACTCAAAACATAAATATAGGGAATCAGGTTGAATTGGAAAATTACGAACTGCTTTGTTCTATGAATTATTGTGACGAAGAGTGTGAGTCTTGCCCACCCGAGGAAAAGGCGATTCCGATGGTTGATTTCGATTCCGATCATCAAAATTCTTTTAAAAGCAGAGCTGAAGATGATTCCGATTGCAGTATAATGTGCAAAGAAGAAGGAGGAGAAAAAGAAGAGTGTTCTACGGAATGCATATTTTCTTCAAATGAATTTGAAGAACTTTTGTGGGAGGTCGGAGAAGGAGGCAAGCTTATTTTGGAGAGTGAAGTTACTTATGTGACCGGCGATGTTGACATTAGAGGAGGAAGAAGCTTGGAAATCAAAGGGGTTTTGGTGAGTGACCGAAACATATTTATCGGAGAAAGAAAAGATTGGAACAGAAGAGGAGATCGTGACGAGGGTTATTCCCACGTCAGTGTTGAAAGGTTAACCGATAGAGCTTCCGGTCTCTTAGCTAAAAGAAATATAGAGCTGGGCCCTTACTCTTTAACTGAAGATTCAGTCATTGAGGGAGTAATTTATGCCGGAAACAGGATTAATATGACCAGCGTTCCTTATAAACTCGACATAGTTGGAGGGATGATCGGAAGACACCTCTTTTTAACCAGTTTGTGGGAAGGGTTGGAGATAACTTTGGATAATGAAAATATTTTATACGGGCTCGGATATATAATTGACGAAGAACCGGTCGTCCCTATTTTTTCACCCGTAATTCAGATAGATCATTGGGAAGAGGTATATTAATATCGAGATAATTTTGTTATTATTAGATAAGAAATGTTTAATTTTTTAAATCCCAAACTTGATTTTTTCGGCCTTGATTTTTCGGGAACCGCTCTTAAACTGGCTAAAGTTGAGCTTGTAGACGATAATCCGACTTTGGTTTCTTTTGGTAAAAGAAGAGTCGATCCCGCTATTTGTAAAAACGGAAAGATAAAAAAAGAGAAGGAGATGGCCGATGTAATAAGAGAGCTTCTCAGCTCGGTTATCGGAAAAGATATTAAAACCGAAAATGTTATAATTTCACTCCCCGAGGAAAAAACTTTTTCTCAAATAATCGATTTACCACGAACAAAAAGAGGTCAATTGAAGGAGATTATAGAATATGAAGCTGAAAGTCATATTCCACTCCCGATAGAGGAGGTTTATATTGATTTTAAGATTATTTCCGAAAATAAAGATAAAAAAACAACGAAGATTTTAATTACCGCTGCCCCTCGAAAGATAGTTGACCCTCAAGCTTCCGTTCTTGAAAGAGCCGGTCTTTTCCCAATAGCTGCCGAATCGGAAGCCTTAGCGATGACCAGGGCGTTTGTGAGTCCGGAAAATATCGAGCCGCTGATTATTCTCGATATCGGAGAAACTAAAACCAATTTAATCGTTTTTTCCGACGGAATAATAGTTTTCAGTAGTTATATTCTTGTTTCTTCTCGGGATTTAACTACAAAATTAGCTGAAGACAAGAAAATTTCAATAAAAGAGGCGGAAAAAATAAAAGTGGAAAAAGGCCTTGAAGACAACAAAATTCATGAAGTGGTACATCCGCTTCTGGAAGAAATGACCGAGACGGTCAGAAAACACCTTGATTATTACGACTCTTATGGATTTATGGAAAGATTGGGAGAGAAAAAGAAAATTGAAAAAATAATTCTCTGTGGCGGCGGCGGAAATTTAAAAGGACTCATCGGATTTTTATCTGAAAGTTTAAACTTACCGGTTGAAAAAGGAAGTCCTTTAATTAATTTATCGGAGAAGTCGAAAGAGTTATTTGACGGAGACGGACTCAGCTATGGAACTTCTTTCGGCCTGGCTCTTAGAAATTTGGAAAAAGAAATATGATAAATCTTCTTCCTTCAAAGCAAAAAGAAAAAGTTGCCAAGAAAAGAAGTGAGCGAGCAATCTCGGTCTTAGTCTTTTTTCTTGCGTCGTTTTTTCTAATTTTGTCTCTTTCAACCTTTATGGTTAGAGCGTACGGACTTTTTGTTTTAGAAAAAGAGGCCGCTTCGGTGATTGAGAAGAAGGGGGCGCTTTCCGACATTGAAAGAAAAGAGGAAATTATTAATGAATTCAATGCTATCGCCTTATCGATATCTTCAGTTGAAGAAAAAAAGATTGATTTTTCGAGTATTGTTTCTGATATTTATGAAATCTTTCCCGACGGAGTGAAGGTTAGAGAGCTGGAGTTTGAAAGAGATCATCCGACCGCCGGAGATGACACTTTTATCCTTTCGGGAAGAGCTGACAATTGGGATTTACTTCTTTCATTTGAAAATTTGCTGGAAGAAAATTACAGTGAAGTTAATTTCTCCCCCGGCAGCTGGAGCAGCACCAGGGACATAGAATTTTTCGTTAATTTTAAAATTGATGAAAGCGACGAGTAAAAAATCTATCTTCTTTATTTTCGGAACGATCATCATTTTGTTTTCCGCTTCTTTTGTTATATTGACTTCTTTTTTTGATCTCAGATCGTACTCCAATGCTTTAATCGAAAGCAAAAAAGAGTTGGCTGAAGAGTTAGGAAAAAAGAGAGATATTGAACAGATGGATAATCTTTCCGAACTGGAGACGAGAACCCGAAATTTAAACTCATTACTGGTTGACGGCGAAAGACCGGTTGATGAAATTTTATTTATGGAAGAGCTGGTCGACAGTTACGGACTAACGGCCGACATCGATGTTCAGCGAAATCAAAGCTCGGTTTTGACCGGAGATTCTTGCTTACTTTTCTCACTCGGTATTTCCGGGTCGTTGTCCAATCTTTTGGAATTTATGGAAGATGTCGAAAATGGTAACAGAGTTGCGGCAATAACCGACTGGAAGATATCTTTTGATGAAAATAGTGACGGAGTAAGAGCCAATTTAAATGTAGAAGTTTTTACTTCTCAGTCCGATGAATAAAAGAAATAAAAAAAATAAAAGAGGTACCGGTCTTAGAAAATTACGAGTGAGTGTTAGCGAGGCGACGATAGCTTTATCTAAAAATTTTTTGTTCGTTATTCTCTCTTTTATTCTTTTCTCTTTACTGTTTTCCTTATTTTTAATCTATTTTTATATTTATTTACCGACTACCGGAGAATTTCAGCCGGAAGGGAGAGTCCCCGTTGTCAGAGAAGATCTTTATCAAGATTTAGCGACTTATTATCAATTGGAACAAGAAGAGCTTGAAGAGGGGAATGGAGAAGATTTACCTCGAGAGGAGGATGTGGAAGAGGATGAAGAAGATATAGCTGAAGAAACCGGAGAAGAAGGTTTAGCCGAAGATGCGGAAGAGGATGAAGAAAGTGGAGAAGATGAAGAGGACGAAGAAACCGAAGAGCAGTCGGAGGTTAATGAGGAAGAGATCGATTCGGTTCTGGCGGAAACTCTTTTCAGGTATTATCGAATGAGCGAGGAAGAGCTTCCTCCGATATCCGAGAGAGCTTTAATTTGGGAGGAGTTCGGGTTGGGAGAGGCCGATGATTATAGAGGAAGCTATGAGCAAAATGTGGCACTGCTTAATTATTTACGGGAAAGGATGAGTAATCGGCAATGATAAGAATAAATCCGGAAAATATCTTGGCCGCGTTTCTTTATTTCTCAGCTATCGGATGGACTTTGGAGCTCACCTACCGCTCTTACAAGGCGAAAAGAATAGGAAACCCCGGTTTTTTAAAGGGTCCTTATACTCCGATTTACGGATTCGGGGGTCTTTTTGCCTATTTTTCATTTTTATACTCTGAAGAACTATCGATTTTCGGAGCTCTGGCTGTTTTTGCAGTTTCCGTAATTCTCCTCGAATATTTTACGGGCTTATTTTTTGAAAAAGCATTTAAAATCAGGCTTTGGGATTATTCGGATAGAAGGTTTAATATCCAGGGGCATATATGTCCGACTTTTATATTTTATTGGTTTGTTTTGGGTGTCTTTTTTCAAGCCTTTTTGTTTCCTCATTTTGATCGATTGATCAGAGCCCGTACTTTTTCCGGATTAAGCATCTTTTTTCTGGGTCTTTTTTACGGATTTTTTCTGATAGACTTGATTCAAACCTTCGATCTTGCTTATAAGATGAAAGCAACTGTAAATGACTTCGGTCAGGATCACTTATCTCCGAGAATATTGACACTTAGAAATGTCTACGGGGAGGCGAGTAGAAAGTTAAATGAAAAAGTTCGCCTGGATGAGAAGAAATCATTTTCCAAAGAGCTCATTTTTTTCGTTCTCAATTACTTCAGAATAACCAGAAGTATAGGCGATGAACTCAAAAAGGTGATAAAAAACAGAAGCGAAGAAGGGTAACTTTATTGACTTTTTCATTATTTATGTTTTAATAAAAGTATGAGAAAGTCATTATTAAAATTATCACTTTTTATTACCGGCCTTTTTTTGGCTTTCAGTTTTTCCGTTGCTTATTATGGGGAGTCCGTTGCTTATGCCGATAGTCCGGACGCCTCACAAATAAGACAAGAATTGGAGAGATTAACCAGAAAAATAGAATTAATCAGAGCGATACTCGAGCGGCACGGATTCGATATCGGTGCTCCTCTCACTCGAGACTGTGCCCAAATTAAGATTAGCTGGGAGCCCGTCTCTCGAGCAACCGGATACAAGCTGTACCGAGGAGAGAAGCTTGTATATGAAGGTTCTGCTCGAGAGTATATAGATACCGGACTCACTCCCTCTCAAGAATATGAATACACCGTTTACGGGCTTTACCGAGATCAAAAAGGAGAATCTCTTAACTTTGAAATTAAAGCTCCACCCGTTTGCCCGCCGCGATCCTTATCGCTCAGAGCCGATTCTCAACCTTGCGGTGGTCAGATTACTTTAAACTGGCACGGATTGGCGGTTGATACTTATGAACTTTATCGGGGAAATAGAAAAATATATAGTGGCAGTGCTCTTCGATATACCGATTCCGGCCTCAATCCCAACCAAAGATACGAATATCGACTCAGAGCTGGAAATAGAGGAGGATGGAGCGACTTCGAAGTTAAAGAATTTACCTCTTCCGGGGTTTGCGCTCCTTCCGATTCGGGGTGGTCGTATGTGATTCCGGAAATCGATCCCGATCCCGAACCCGAAGATCCGTACGGAGAAGAGGGTGAGCTTTTCATAATATCTTCCAGATTTTCATATTCTTCCGTAATTCTTGACCCTCCCTCCAAAAATAGAAATATAACTTCTTTCAATCTTCGACCCGAAGGATCCGATGTGTCGATTCACAGAGTGAATCTTCATTTTGATACCGCTTTGTGGCGTTATTTGGATAAAATAAGCCTTTATCACGGGTCGAAAATGGTGGGAAGCATTAATATTGATCGAGACAATGTAAGAAATGTCGGAGACGGGAATTACCGAGTAAGGGTTCCGGTCACCGATATGAAACTTAGAAAGAATTCGGTTTCAACTCTTTATGTGCGTGTCGATGCTCGTGATGATCGTAGAGTTGGAGAGCCTCTGAATGTAAGTATTTTCTTGGAAAATAGAGCAATCAGAGCCACGGATCAAGCCGGACTTTCAATCTTCATCCCTCGTGACGAAGGAGGTAAAAAGGGTAATTTTTCGGGAAGCTTTCAAATCAGATGAATTTAG
>CAZNIM010000018.1:0-13088 GCA_964573145.1 uncultured Candidatus Saccharibacteria bacterium | reverse complement strand
TTTTTATTTTTTAATTGAAATATATGAAAAACAAGGGATTTACTCTCATAGAGCTTTTAATAGTAATCGGAATAGTTTCCATACTGGCCGTGGCCGTAGTTGCGGTTATAAATCCGGGTCTGCAATTTGCAAGTGCCAGAGATGCAGCTCGTGAATCACACATAAACACTCTTTACAATGGTCTCATATCGTATCAGATTTCAAATTACGGAACTTTTTCCGGATTGGACCTGCCTCAAGGTCAGGAAAATTTAACTGAGATATGCAACACCAATTTGGAAGATCCCGACTGCACGGAACTCATCGATTTGTCGATAATTGTCGACGAAAATTATATAAGCCAAATACCGGTTGATCCGCAAGGGGGAGTCGATCCCGATGGAACCGGTTATTTTTTAGCGGAAGGAAGTATTATTTTAGTCGCCGAGAAAGCGGAAACCAGATTTTTAGCGACCGGTGTCTCCGAAGAGGAGTACTCGGGAGTGTTCAGTTGTGGTAATTCTTTTACCGATGATAGAGATGGACAGACTTATGGCACTATTCAGATAGGAGAGCAGTGCTGGATGGCGGAAAATATAAATTATGACGATGAAGTGGAAGGAGAAAATTGGTGTCCGGCGGATTATGAAGATAATGAGTATTGTGACACTCACGGACGGCTATATAATTGGTTTGGAGCTTTATGGGCTTGCCCTGAGGGATGGTCTCTTCCGTCCGATTACGATTTTCAGGAATTAATTGATGGTCAAGGAGCTAATGCCGGTGATAAGCTGAAAAAAGCCGAGGCTTGCAGCAGTCTCGGAGAGAGTTATTGTGGAGAATCGGGATGGAACGGGAAAATGAGTGGAGAGGCTACCGATGACGGATTGAGATTATTTTTTGGTGATTTAGGAATTTTTTGGACCGATACTTCGGTTGGTGGAGGAGATCTGGTTGCTTGGGAGTTCCATATTACCAGTTCTGAACCTCAAACTTTTAATCTTGCTTTTGAAAGAGGGCATTCGGTGAGATGCATTTTGGATGATGAATAGTCTTTATTTAAATTAAAAGCGAATCGATTTACTAAAAATGAGTGCAAAGACTTACAACCCACTCTCAAAGCAGTCGGCGGGTTTGATTTTCAAGCTGATTTAAGGTAAAATAGAGTGTAATGGATATAGGTAAATTAAAGAAAGAGGCTCTGTCCGAAATCAACAAAGCTGATTCGGAAGAAAGACTGAGAGAGCTCGAAAAAAAATATCTGGGAAAGAGCGGAAAAGTATCCGCTGTTTTTAAGTTGATTCCGGAAGCCGCTCCTAAAGAAAGGGCTAAATTGGGAAAGGGAGCCAATGAGCTCAAAACATTGCTGGAAAAAGAGATAAAAGAAAAGAAAGACAGTTTAAATAAAGAAAAAAAAGAGAAAGAGCATCTTGATTTCGATCCCACCTTACCCGGAAAAACTCCTTCTTCGGGTAGTTTACATCCGCTAACCAAAGCGAACAGAAGAGCTTGTAAGATATTTGAAAATTTGGGGTTTTCGGTAATTCAAGGTCCCGAAATGGAGTCGGTTTGGTATAATTTTGACGCTTTGAACTTTCCCAAAAATCATCCGGCCAGAGAGATGCAAGACACTCTTTTCATTAAACAGGAAGAGGTTTCCGACTCCAAAGAACGATTTTTAATGCGCACTCACACTTCTCCGGTTCAAATCAGATATATGGAAAAAAATGAACCGCCTCTCAGAATTGTGGTTCCCGGGAGAGTTTACAGAAATGAAACGACCGATGCGACGCATGAAATTAACTTTTATCAGCTCGAGGGATTGATGATCGACAAGGATATTTCGGTCGCCAACTTCAAAGCGGTGATCACCGATTTTATAGATCTCTTCTTCCGCTCCGATGCCGATGTAAGACTCAGACCGTCCTTTTTTCCGTTTACCGAGCCGTCCTTTGAAGTCGATATGAGTTGTACCGTTTGCCGAGGTGAAGGATGTTCGGTTTGTTCAAAAACCGGATGGGTCGAAGTTTTGGGAGCGGGAATGGTTCATCCCAATGTGATTAAAAATTCGGGACTGGATCCTGAAAAATGGCAAGGGTTCGCCTTCGGAATGGGGGTCGACAGGCTGGTGATGATTGATCAGGAAATAGATGATGTCAGACTTTTTTACGGGGGTGATTTACGATTTTTAAAACAATTTTAGCATGCGTTTTTCTTACAACTGGTTAAATTCATTTTTTAAAGAAGAGATACCCGAACCGGACAAATTGTCGGCCGATTTGATGATGCACTTTTTTGAAGTTGAAGAAGTAAAAAAGGTGGAAGATGATTGGATGATCGACATCGATATTCTACCCAACAGAGCTTATGATTGTTTTTCTCACCTGGGGATCGCCAAAGAGATAGCGGCGATTTATAATTTAAAATTAGAGTTACCGGAAGTAAAGATAAAAAGCAGTGAAAAAAAGGCTACTGACTTCATTGAAGTCGAAGTAGACGATAAGGAGCTTTGTCCTCGATATACATTACGGGTAATAGAAGGAGTCAAGGTGGGAAAGACACCCGATTTCATAAAAAAGAGACTCGAGGTCTGCGGGCTTCAATCGATAAATAATATAGTGGATATTACCAACTACGTAATGCTTGAAACGGGACAGCCGTTACATGCCTTTGACGGGACGAAAGTTGAAGAA
Organism: uncultured Candidatus Saccharibacteria bacterium; assembly: GCA_964573145.1. GTDB lineage: Bacteria > Patescibacteriota > Minisyncoccia > Minisyncoccales > PWPS01 > PWPS01. The sequence continues at coordinate 10,416 of CAZNIM010000018.1, read as the reverse complement.
AAAATAACGGTCCGAAAAGCGAATAAAGGAGAAGAAATTGAAACTTTGGACGGAGTAAAATATAAATTCGACTACGACCCTCTCCTTATAGCCGATGAGGAAAAAGCGATCGGCATCGCCGGAATCAAAGGAGGTAGCGGAACCGAGATAGATGACGATACGGAGTTGATATTTTTAGAGGCAGCCAATTTTAACCCGAAAAAGATAAGAGAAGGTTCCAAAAAACTAAAATTGAGAACCGATGCTTCTTCCAGGTTCGAGCACGGCCTTAATCCCGAATTGACCAGGGAAGCCTCCGATCGAGCGATTTCTTTAATTCAAAAATATGCCGAAGGAAAAGAGACCAAGGATTTTATAGATCTCTATTTCCAGAGAAAAGAAAAAAAGGTTATTGATCTTTCTCTTAAAAATTTAAATTCTCTGTTGGGGGTCGAAGTAAAGAAGGCGAAAGTGAGATCGATTTTGGAAAGCTTGAATTTTAAAGTTGAAGAGGGTAATGATTTAAAAGTGACGGTGCCGATCGACAGGGACGATATCGAGATGGAAGAAGACTTGATAGAAGAAGTCGGAAGAATGTACGGCTATGAAAATATCGAACCGGTTCGTCCGAGCTCCACCTTAACCGTTCCGGAAGTCAACCCGACTCTTTTTTGGAAAAAAAGATTAAGAAACTCCTTGAGCGGACTCAGTTATAATGAAAGTTATAATTATTCTTTCATAAATCAAAGATTCAAAGAGCTTTTCGACTTCGAGAACTTAATTGAAATGGATAATCCGGTCAGTGAAGATTACAAATACTTGAGAACCAGTTTAATTCCCCATCTTTTAAAGAATATCAAGATTAATCAAGAAAGATTCAGCCCGATTGGCATCTTTGAAGTGGGTAAGATTTTTAAAGACAAAGAAGAGATTTTCGTTTCCGGTGTAAAGACAAAAACCGATTTCAGAGCGATAAAGGGTGACGTTGATCTGCTTTTGAAAGAAGCGGGAGTTGAAGAGACAAGTTATGAGGTCGCCGACGAAAAAGATAAGTTTTGGTCTTCGGAAACGGCAAAGATAGAGGCGGGAGAGGATGTAATCGGATTTATCGGTAAGATAAACAGTGACATCTTAAAAGAGATGAAGATAGACGGCTCGGTTTTTGCTTTTGAATTAAAAATGGATAAAATTATGAAGGTCGCCAATTTGAGGGCGAATTATCGTTCGATTTCAAAATTTCCTACGGCGGTCAGAGATATTTCGATCTTGGTCCCTCAAAAAGTGAGATATCGAGAAGTTTTAAATAAAGTTGAAGTCAGCGGTAAGCCGCTTCTTGTGAAGGTTGATCTTTTCGACCTCTATCAAGGAGAAAAAATTCCGAAAGGAAAAAAGAATATGGGTTTGCGACTCGTTTTTCAAGCGGAAGACAGAACTCTATCCAAAAAAGAGATAGATAGGTTGCTTGAAAAAATAATTACCGCACTCGAAAAGGAGTCGAAATGGAAAGTAAGAAAAAGTAACTAAACAAAGAAAATGGCTAAAAAAGAATCAGGATACGACGCAAAAGATATTAGTGTTTTAAAGGGCCTTGATCCGGTCAGAAAAAGACCGGGTATGTACATCGGTTCGACCGGTGTTGACGGTCTCCATCATCTAATATGGGAGGGAGTGGATAACTTTATCGATGAGTTTATGGGGGATTACGGTAGTCAGGGAAGTGTTACTCTTTTGGAAGACAACATGGTGATGGTTTCCGATGACGGTCGTGGGATTCCGGTTGATAAGCATTCGCAGACCAACAAATCGGCATTGGAGACGGTTTTAACCACCCTTCACGCCGGAGCCAAGTTCGGAAGCAAGGCTTATCAAGTTTCCGGTGGTTTGCACGGGGTCGGAATTTCAGTGGTTTGTGCTCTTTCAACCTATCTTAAGGCGGAAGTTCACCGGGACGGACACATATATGAGCAAGAGTTCGCCCGTGGAAAGCCGACTTCAAAACTGCAAAAGAAAGGAACCAGTGACCGAACGGGAACAACGATAACCTTCAGGCCCGATCCGGAGATATTCGACACGGTAAAGTTCGACGCCAAAAGAATCAAGGATCATCTCAGACAACAGGCTTATTTGACGAAGGGAATCAAGATAACTTTTACCGATGCGCGAGGAGAGTTCGAAAAGCCGTACACTTTTTACTTTGAAGGAGGGCTTAAGTCTTACGTAAAGCACTTGACCAAAGAAGCCAAACCGACTCACCCGAACATCTTTTATTGTTCCGGAAAGTCGGAGGGAATGATCGTTGAAGCCTCTTTTAGATACACCGACGAATTCGAGCTTTACGAAGAGAGCTTTGCTAACAATATCAACACCAAAGAGGGAGGTTATCACTTGACCGGATTCAGATCGGCACTGACCAAAACGATAAACAAATACGCCAAGCAGAACAATATCTTGGGAGAAAAAGACGATAATTTACGTGGTTCGGATATCAGAGAAGGGCTAACCAGTGTCGTTTCGGTGAAGATCAGAGAGCCTCAATTCGAAGGACAAACCAAGACCAAGCTCGGAAATTCGGAAGCCAGATCGGCGGTGGAAACTTTTACCTCCGATATGATTTTGGACTTTTTGGAAAGAAACCCAAAAGACGCCAAAGCGATTATTGAAAAATGTATTCTTTCGGCCAAAGCGAGAAAGGCGGCCAAGAAGGTGAGAGAAACCGTTCTCAGAAAGGGAGTCTTGGACGGATTGGCCTTGCCCGGTAAATTAGCCGATTGTACCAGCAGAAAACCGGAAAAATCGGAGCTGTACATTGTAGAGGGTGAGTCGGCCGGTGGAAGTTGTAAAGGGGCCAGAGACAGGCACTTTCAAGCGATATTGCCGCTGAGAGGTAAAGTTTTGAATGTTGAAAGATACAGACTGAACAGAGTTCTTTCTTCCAAAGAGATTAAAGCTTTGGTGGTTGCTCTGGGAACGGCGATCGGTGAAGACTTCGATATCGAGAATTTGCGTTATCACAGAATAATAATTATGTGTGATGCCGATTACGACGGAAATCACATCAGAACTCTGCTTCTGACTCTGTTTTACCGCTACTTTCAGCCACTTATTGAAAACGGATATGTCTATATCGCTCAGCCGCCCCTGTATAAAATCAAGTCCGGAAAAACAGTGGAGTACGCCTATACGGAAGAGGATAAAGCTGAAATTTTGGAAACGATGAAAGAAGACGGGAAAAAGAGTATCGACATTCAGAGATACAAAGGTTTGGGTGAAATGAACCCCGACCAGCTCTGGGATACGACCATGAATCCGGAAAACAGAGTTCTTTTGAGAGTTAACATCGATGATGCCAAAGAAGCGGACAGAATATTCGACGCCCTGATGGGTAAAGAGGTCGCTCCGCGTAAGAACTTTATCAGGACTCACGCCAAGGAGGCGAATAACGTCGATATTTAAGTAGTTGATTTATTTTTTAGCTTGATGTATAATCGGGTCGCAAAGGCCTGAAGAGGCTTTTTTAAATAGAATCTATGACCAACAAAAAAAACAAAGTAAAGACATTTCTCCAGGAAGTTAGGACGGAGATGAAAAAGGTTAATTGGCCGACCAAAGATGAGACCATCAAGTATACCGTGGTCGTTTTGGTCGCCACCTTTATAGTTTCCATCTACTTGGGAGCTCTCGATGCCGTTTTTTTCTACCTTCTGGATAATTTCTTAATATAAAATGCCGAAACAAAAATTGAGGGAAGAAAAAAATTGGTACGTCATTCACACCTATTCCGGTTACGAAGAGGCGGTTGCCAGCAATTTGCGCCAAAGAATCGAAACGATGGGGATGCAGGATAAGATTTTTGACGTGATAGTACCCAAAGAGAAGAAGATAAAGATAAAGGACGGACAGAGAAAGGAGATTGAAGAGAAGATATATCCCGGTTACGTTTTGGTTCAGATGATAGTAACCGACGAATCTTGGTTCGTAGTTAGAAATACTCCGAATGTAAGTGGTTTTGTCGGTTCGGGAACCACTCCGGTTCCGGTCAGTGAGGAAGAGATTAAGACTCTTAAAAAGAGAATGGGTAAAGGAACTCCCAAGCACGAGATTAATGTTGAAATCGGAGATAGCGTCAAGATAACCGACGGACCGTTTAAAGATTACGACGGAAAGGTATCGGAAGTCGATGCGGAAAGAGGAAAGGTGAAAGTTTTAGTTAACATGTTCGGTAGAGACACCTCGGTAGAGCTCGACTCTCTCCAAGTTGAAAAAATATAAGATATAAAATTTATGGCCAAGAAGAAAAAAACAATAGTAAAATTACAGATCAGAGCGGGTAAAGCGAGTCCGGCTCCTCCAATCGGTCCGATGCTCGCCCAGCACGGAATAAACATGCAAGAGTTTTGTCAGGACTTCAACGATAAAACTTCTCAAATGGGTGACGACATAGTTCCGGTTGAGATAAGCGTTTATGAAGACGGAAGTTACAGCTTTATTCTTAAAGAGCCTCCCGCTTCTCAACTTATAAAAAGAGAAGTCGGTATTGAAAAGGGATCCGGAGAACCGAATAAAAAGAAAGTCGGAGAGATAACGAGAGAGCAATTGGAAGCGGTCGCCAAAAAGAAGATGCCCGACTTGAATACCGATGACCTTGATGCGGCAGTTGAGATTATCAAGGGGACCGCTAAAAACATGGGTCTCAAAATAAAGAAATAGAATGGAAAGAATCGCTCTCGATGAATATTTTTTGAAGATTGCCGCCGTGGTGGCCGAACGGTCAACTTGCAGAAGGCATCATGTCGGTGCGGTGGCGGTAAAAGATAAAAGAATATTAACCACCGGTTACAACGGAGCTCCTTCCGGGGCCGAAGATTGTTTGAAATTGGGGTGCTTGCGGGATGAAAAAAAGATTCCGTCCGGGACTCGACACGAAATATGTAGAGCGATACACGCAGAACAAAATGCGATAATTCAAGGATCCCTCCACGGTGTCAGCCTGGAGGGTTCTACCGTTTATTGCACTCACACCCCTTGTGTTCTTTGCGCCAAGATGTTGGTCAATGCCAAAATTGATAGATTCGTCAGCTACGGAAACTATGCTGACGATTCGTTTATTACCCTCTTTGAAGAAGCGGGAATAGATTTTGAAAAAACGGAAAGACCTTCTTCAGAGATAATATTTTTGGATTAAATATGAGTAATTTAATAGGAGTAGTCGGAATGCCCGGTGCGGGAAAAGATACTTTTTGCGACTATTTTTCAGATATTAAAAGCTCGGTGGAAATCCTCAAGTTTTCCGATCCGTTGTCGGACGCCTTGAGGATTTTTTTTGATGAAGTAAAAAGAGAGGATCAGCAGTGGCTGGTCAATAATTTGAGAGATCGCTTCGGCAAGGATATCTTGGCCAAGGCGATTGAGAAGAAGATAAAGTCTTCAGATAATGACTATCTACTTTTGAATGGAGTTCGTTTATGGGAAGATTATCAAATGGTTAAAAAACTGGGAGGAGAGATAATTTATATTGATACCGATCCCGAAAAAAGGTGGAAAAGAATGAAAAAAAGGGGAGAAAAAAAAGATGACGACGTCTCTTTTGAAAAATTTTTGGAGCTGGACAAAGGAAGAAGTGAGCGGGATGTTCCGGAGATCGGTAAAAAAGCCGATTTTACGATTAAAAATAACGGAACTCTCGAAGATCTTAAAAAAAGAATTTTAGATATCTATGGAGAATAAATTTATCGTTTTTGAGGGATTGGACGGCTCCGGAAAGGAAACTCAAACCAATCTTTTAATCGAAGTCTTAAAATCCATTGGGGAAGAGGTCGAAGTGATTGAGTTTCCTCAATACGATAAAAAATCTTCGGCCTTGGTCGAGGAATATCTTTCCGGAAAATACGGAACCGCCAAAGAAGTCGGTCCGAAGATAGCCTCGGTGTTTTTCGCTTGTGATCGTTATGACGGCTCTTTTTTAATCAGAAAATGGCTCAAAGAGGGGAAATTCGTTATCGCCGACAGGTATGTCAGCTCCAATGCTCATCAGGCGGGAAAGATAGAGGATAAAAAGGGACGAAGAGAGTTTATCGAGTGGCTTTACGAGCTGGAATACGGACTTTTCGAATTACCCAAGCCGGATAAAACCATTTATCTGAAGATAACCCCCGAATTTGCAATGAAGTCCTTAAAGGATAAAGAGGGGAAGGATATTCACGAAAAGGATATAGATCATCTGCGAGGAGCCCATCAAGCTTACACCGACTTGATTGCCGAGGAAGACAATTTTGAAGTGGTCGAAGTTACCGAAAACGATGAATTCTTACCCCCGAAAGAGATAAATAAAAAAATATTAAAGATTCTCAAAAAATGAAAAAATATCTCAACCTTCTTCAAAAAGTAATGAGTGAAGGAGTCGATAAAGAAGACAGAACCGGGGTCGGAACTCGATCTCTTTTCGGCTTACAAGAGAGATATGATTTATCGGAAGGATTTCCGGCGGTAACCACCAAAAAGCTTTTTTTCAATTCGGTTAAAGCCGAACTTTTGTGGTTCATATCGGGAAGTAGTGATATCGCCGACTTGCATGAGATGGATTGTCATATTTGGGACGCCAACGTCGATGCCGATTACTGGAAAGAGAAAAGAAAACATCCGACCGATGCCGGAAGAGTTTACGGAGTGCAATGGAGAGATTGGCGATCTCCAGAGGGATCGGTCGATCAGCTTGCGGAAGCGATTAAAAAGATAAAGGATAATCCGGAAAGCAGAAGAATAATAGTCACCGCTTGGAATCCGGGAGAATTGGAAAAGCAGGTTCTTCCCCCTTGTCACGCTTTTTTTCAATTCTACGTGGCCGATGGAAAATTATCCTTACAAATGTATCAGAGAAGTTGCGACATATTTTTGGGTGTTCCTTTCAATATAGCTTCCTACAGCCTGCTTTTGGAGATGGTGGCCAAGGTAACCGGTTTGGAGCCGGGGGAGTTTATTCATACGATGGGTGACGCTCATATTTATAAAAATCACTTTGAACAAGTAGAAAAACAGCTTTCGAGAGAACCCTATCCGTTGCCGGAGTTAAAGTTGAAAGAAAGAAAGAGTATAGATGATTTTCAGATGGAAGATATAAAACTGATAGGCTACAAACATCACCCGGCTATCAGAGCCGAAATGGCGGTATGAAGATAAAGATAATAGCGGCCGTTGACAAAGAAGGTTTAATCGGAAAAGAAGATGGTCTGCCCTGGCACTTTCCCGAAGACCTCCGATTTTTCTACAAGACGACTCTCGGAAAATTTGTTATAATGGGCAGGAAGACTTTTCAGGGTCTTCCACAACCGCTGGAAGGAAGAAAGGTGATAGTTCTCTCTCGGGATAAAGATTTTGAAAACGCGGAAAGAGCCGAAACGATTGATCAGGCTCTTTCGGCTGTCGATCAAAGTGAAGAAGTTTTTATTGCCGGCGGAGCTTCGATTTATAGACAATTTTTACCTTTGGCGGACGAACTGCTCTTAACCGTTATCGACCAAAATTTCGAAGGGGATATCTATTTTCCGGAAGTCGACTGGAGCAGATGGAAGCTCACTGAAGAAAAAAAAGGAAGTAATAAGTTATTAACATTTAAAAAATATATAAAAAGATGAAGGATATACTCAGAACCATAGACCACACCAACATAGACCCCGAAGCAACCGAGGAAGATATAATAAGAACTTGTAACGAAGCCAAAGAATACGGCTTTCGCGGAGTCGATGTTAACCCCGAATGGGTCTCTCTGGTCGCTTCAGAGCTCGAAGGAACCGGATTAAAGGTTATTGTTTTGATTGACCCGCCGATGGGTCTAAGTAGCCATAATGAGCGTATGGAGGCCTGCAGACGAGCGGTTAAAGACGGAGCCGATGAGCTCGATGTGGTGATGAACATAGTTGATCTTAAATATGAGCGATATGATGATGTTTTAGAAGACCTTTCCGAGATTTCCGCTCTGGCCGACACCAAGGTGATTATCGGTTCCGGATTTTTGACTGATGAAGAGATCAAGAAAGCTTCCGAATTGGTTCAAAGAGCGGGCGCTATCTGTGTTAAAACCGCAACCAACAAGGATTCGCTCGAGAGAAGAGAGTTGGCGGAAAAGGCGCGACACGTAAAGATGATGGATCAGTCCGCTCCCGATCTTCTGGTAAAGGCTTCGGCAAAGATAAGAAGCTTGGAAGATGCCAAGATGATGATTGAAAATGGAGCCGATATAATCGGAACCAGCTCCGGAGTCCAAATCGCAAAAGAATTGGAAGCACTTAAAGAAGAATAAAAAGATGTACAAACCGACAATAGGTCTCGAGATTCACAGCCAACTGAAGACTAAATCAAAGATGTTCTGCACTTGCAGTAATCTTTCCAAAGGAGCCGAAGCGAACAGTAAGGTTTGCCCGGTTTGTTTGGGGTATCCGGGAGCACTTCCGACAATAAACGAAAAAGCGGTTAAGAAAGTGATCAGAGCCGGAAAAGCTTTAAATTGTGAGATAGCCGACTTTTCCCGATTCGATCGTAAAAATTACTTTTATCCCGATTTGCCGAAAGGTTATCAGATATCTCAGCTTGATTATCCGTTGTGTAAACGAGGAAGCTTGGAGGTTGACGGAGAAAAAGTTGGAATAACCAGAATTCATTTGGAAGAGGATACCGGAAGCTTGGTTCACAAAAAAGGAGTCTCTTTAGTTGATTTTAATCGATCCGGAGTTCCGCTTATGGAGCTCGTTACCGATCCGTGCATTACTTCCGGTAAAACGGCTCGTCGATTCGCCGAGGAGCTGAGATTGGTTTTGAGATATCTTGATATATCCGATGCCGATATGGAAAAAGGACAGATGAGAGTCGAGGTTAATATTTCGATGTCCGCGGACGAAAAGGAGCTGGGAACCAAAGTGGAAGTGAAAAACCTCAACTCTTTCAAGGTTGTCGAACAAGCGATTGAGTATGAAATGAAAAGGCAAACCCGTCTTTTGAAAGAGGGTAAAGAGGTGATTCAGGAGACGAGAGGATGGGATGAAGACGCCCAAAAAACGGTTTCTCAAAGAGCAAAAGAAGAGGCTCATGATTACCGCTACTTTCCGGAACCCGATTTGCCTCCCTTGGACTTGAATAAAGAACCATTCAAAAAAGATAAAATTTCACTCGGGGGAGAGCTTCCTCAAAACAGAAGAAAACGCTTTAAAGTCGATTACGAAGTTGAAGAGGAGCTCTTTATAACCGATAAAGAGCTGGGAAGTTATTTTGAAAAAGTGATCAGTGAAGCTTTGAACTGGGCCAAGATTAAAAACAAAAAATTAACTGAAAAAGAAAAGCTCGACCTTATCTCTTTGGCTTCGAACTATATTCTTTCCGATTTGCAAGGACTTTTGGAGGGATCTTCGGTAAGTGATGAAGACTTTAAGATAACTCCGGAAAATTTTGCCGAACTTATCGTTTTAATTTTTACTGGTGAAATATCAAGTAAAATAGCGAAAAAAGTATTATCCGAAATGTATGAGACCGGCGGGGATCCCAGTCAGATAATCGAAGAAAAAGACTTAAAGCAAGTCAAAGATACCGATAAACTGAAAAAGATCGTCGACGAAGTGGTAAAAGAAAATGAAGAAGCGGTTTTCGATTTGAAAGAAGGAAAAAAGGAGGCCAAGCAATACCTGATAGGGCAGGTTATGGCCAAAACCAGAGGAAAGGCCGACCCGGGTAAGGTTAATGAGATATTCGAAGAGCGCTTTTAACTTTACAAATAATTAATTTATTATATAATAAAGACACCGAGGAGGTGGTTTTATTGCTTACCGCTGATAAAGTAAAAAAACTTAAAAGAGAAGGGTCGGCAGATCCGGAAGAGATCACCCTGGGAGAGTTTATTCAGCTTTCCGAGTTCTTTACTCCCGTCTTTGACGGCGACAGGAGAAAGGTAATTTTAAAATCGATAAACTAAAAAAGCCCGCAAAGGCGGGTTTTTTATTGACAAAATAATAAATATTTGGTATAAGATAACAGCTCTTTTGCTTTTAAATAATTTCGGGGAGGGATACCGAATGAAGAAAAGCTTTTTGGTGATTCTTTTAGTGCTGGTGATCGGTCTGACCGGTTGCGGTCGAAAAGCCGAAGAAGCGGTGGAAACTACTCTGGATCCCGATTTTCGGATAATAGAGGCGACCGACTTTTTACATCTCGATGCCGGATTGACTCGATTTGAAAATTTGAAAAGCCCGGAGTTTCTGTGGAAAATCGACGGGAAAGAAATGACCGGAGAAACGATCAAAATCTCCGTTCCGGGAGAAATTATCGAGATCAAGCTGACGGTCAAAGCCGTTGATCCGGAAGGAGAGCCGGTAATTGCGAAAAAAGCGATCGAATACGATCCCTTTGAAAGCGAAAAGTATGCAAAGGTTAGAATAATTGATCACTACAGACTGAAAG
>CAZNIM010000017.1:0-15039 GCA_964573145.1 uncultured Candidatus Saccharibacteria bacterium | reverse complement strand
ATGTTGTTTTCCGTTTCTGTTGAAGCGACTTCTCCGAGAGTAGCCATAGCTGAGTTTGAACTTTCGCGAGAGTATCGAGAGTTCAGAGATGACCTGGAGAACATTTTTTTGGAGTCCTTCTTGGATTATTTCAGCGGTCAAATAGTTTTGAAAGAGAGACTCCGGTACGCCGATCTCTTCAGAGATAAAAAGATCAGTAGTTCCGATCTTGAAAGATTAAGGTCGGACCTTGAGGCGGATTTCTTAATCCTCCCTCGACTGGTTTACTTTGAAGTCGAGGAGGTCGCCTCATTTAAGATTAGTGTCTTTTCCGATTCCAATGTCAATGTCGGAGTCGGAATAAATAAGGCCCTGCTGGAAATCGAGGTGGCGGCAAGAATCGTTTGTCTCGAGACGGGAACGATTCACTCCGCTGCAAGGGTCAGCAAAGATGAGATTGCACTGGGATCACTCAGTGTAAATAATAAGAATCTCATTAGGAAAAAAAAGAGCGTCATAATTGAAGACGCCTTTAAACCGGCTTTGTTATCTTTGTCAGTGTTGGCTCTCGCCGACCTGGAAAAGATATCCGGGCAGCGGGAAAAAACTCGCCGGGAGTCAATTGTTGTTGAAATCAGCAACAATTATATTGTTGTTGACATTCATACAAAAGACGACAGGTTCCGGATAGGAGACGAGGTTCGTATCTTACGATACGGATCGAGCGGGGGTCGGATTCCCGTGACCTCCGGTCAAATAGTTGACCGTTACGAAGGATTCGTAACGGTCGAGGTTGCAAATGATGTAGAGGTAAAAGTCGGAGACGTAATCTCCGACTAAGTAAAATAAAAAGCCCATCCTAAAAAAGGATGGGTTTATTTTTGGCTGAAGGGCAATTTGACGGTGAAAGTAGTTCCCTTTCCCTCCCCTTCCGAGTAAATTGAAATATCTCCGTTGTGCATATCGACGAATTTTTTAGCTATGTAGAGTCCCAGCCCGGCCCCTTCGGCGTGCATTAAATCTCCGGCACTTCCTCTGGAAAAACTTTGAAACATATTTTTTATATCTTTCTTGCTCATCCCTTTTCCGGTATCGGTGATCGTTATACAGGCGAAATCCTTCTCTTTATCTTCACTTAACTTGACTTCAATTTTTCCCTTGTCCGTATATTTTATCGCGTTATCAATAATATTGATTAAGACCTGCCTTATCTTTGACTCGTCCATATCGACCAACTTTTCATCCCCGAAGTGGTCAACCATCTCCAATCTCAAACCCTCCTCCTCGGCCATTATCGCCATCTCTTCGACCAATTTACCGACAAATCTTTTTATTCGAACATCTTTAAACTTAAGATCTATCTTTCCACTCTCTATCTTTGAAACACTCAAAAGATCATTAACTAAAGCTATCAGTCTTTCACTGCTTGAAAATACCTCTCTCAGCTTCTCGGTAGCTTCGGGAGAAACTTCTCCGTAGCTGCCCGATATTATCATTGAAAGGTAGCCCTTTATCGCGGTCAGTGGAGTTCTCAGTTGATGAGACGCAATGGATATAAATTCCGATTTAGCCTTATCCAATTTTTTCAGCTTTTCATTGGCTTCTTTGAGTCTCAGGTTTGTTTTGACCAGCTCATTGCTCAAACTTTCAAGCTCTTCTCTACGCTCTATCTCGGATAAAACACTCTTTATTAAATATCTTCCCAAAAATATAAAGATTATCAAGGTTACCCCTTTAAATATCTGAATTGTAAAATCATCGGTGAAAGTGAAAAAGTCGACAACAAGAAGTACGGTTATTAGTCCGACTAAAATCGTAGTGAGCACGACCTTAATCTCAAACAGATCTTTTTTTATAACCGCATAGGTTATAAAGCCGAGTAAAAGAATTGAAGAATAATCACCTATCCAGTACAAACGAACAATTCTAAGGTGTAACGGTAAAAATATATTAAAAATCGTATTCATCAAATAGAATAGAATTATTCCCGTTACCACATATTGCAGTCTGATTTTATTTTCTTTTGATGTCGAAAAATATTCCAAGACTATTATTCCAATTGAAGCGAGCATGAAGAAAAATACGAACCCCAGAAACGGATACATTGCTCTTCCGTACTCTATGGCCAAAGCACCCTCCACTCGTTTTGACCCTTCAATAATTAAATCGGTAAACCCGGTAGTCAGTGATAAGGAGATAGCTAACAAAGTAGCTATCCCGGTCAGTATTCTGTATTTTTTTTCTTTATTAAGAAACGAGACGAGAAAGAGGTACAATGAAAAGAAAAGAAGCGGCGTCGCCACCCAAGCGATTCTAAGCATCAAGGAGGCGGTGTTTTCATCCGTAGCCAATCGGGCAAAATATGCAAAATTAACCCACCCGAACACAAACACGATCATCATGACAAAAGACCTAACGGTGGATTTACTTTCTTCATGTTTGGAAATCATTACCGCAAGCCAAAGACCGATGACGTTAATCGCAATAATTAAAATTTGATGATGGGTTCCCATTTTAAATTATTTTAGAGACATAAGTTAAAAGAAGCCAAAGGGCAAATTCTCCGGTGCTTAAAAAATAAGCCAACCTTTCATTTTTTATTGCAATCTTATAAATGATGAAATTATAAATGAACGTTAAAAAAAACAATGGATGAATCAAGGCAAAAAAAGCAGAAAAGAGAAGAGAGAGAAAGAATAAAAAGATTAAAGTTTTCTCTTTTCCGATTAAAACCGGCATCGTTTTCAGCTTTTCAAGCTTATCCGAGTTCAAGTCTTTAAAGTCAGCTAAAATTTGGATGAGAACAACTTTTAAAATTATTACCAAAAAAAGAAGACGGGCATAACGACCGATGGTTGCGTTATTATAGATAAACGGATAAAAAACCAAAAGGCCAAAACATAAAGCGACATAAAAGTTTTTGAAAAGAGGAATCTGTCGAGTTAATTTTTTAGCCTTTAAAGTATATAAAATTCCAAACAATAAAAAGGTTAAAGTGAAAAATATAATTTCATAATTATTAATTAATATAAGAAGTAGACCGATTAAAATTACTACACAAAATAAAATAATCGGAATTTTAGATTTGTAAAGTAAGAGGTGCCTTGTTCTTTCCGGATTGGTGATTAAATCAATCGGCAATTCCATTGCTCGATTAAAAAGATAAAAGGTATAAAAAAGAAGGTAAACCAGAAGTAAAAGATTCCAACTTATGGGAAGATCAAAAAAAATAGAGGTGGAAAGAACGATCAATATTGCACCGATACACTGAATATGACCGGCGTGAATAATTTCTGATTTTAGTTTACCAAGCATTAGATGATTATAATAGAAATGAATTTAATTGGCAAAATAAAAGCGCCACGAACTGCGTGGCGCCATCTTCTTAGGAGTCAATTGAAATATCTTGGCTTATCGCCTTTAAAAATACTCCGGGGACTTCGGAAAATTCTTCGGCTCCGTTTAAGAGCCAAAATCGTGATACTATCAGGTGCTGGACTATAAGTGTATCGAATTCCAAAAGCTGCATTCTTGTTTGATCTTGCTCCCCTAATACGGAGCAGCTGCACAAGTCGTGCTTTTTCGTGTCTTTTACTTTCTCAATAATCGATTTGATAAATAAATTATTACCTCGATAATTAGGGGTAATAATTCTTACCGAACTCTGAGACTGCAACCGGTGCCTTATTTTATGAGCACCGACAAAAAAAGCCTTTTTAAGATTATCTCTTAAGTAAAACTTTTGAGGAAAAAGAACTTGAGTGTTGCTGAATCTCTCCCCCAATCCCGGCAGATAAATATCATACTCCATCTCGTCGGGGTAATAATTGGCTTCGATACCTCTGCCATTCTTATGGAGAATGATATTCACCTTCGTTTCATTTCCGAAGATGTGATGCTCGGTCATTCTTATCGCTTGAATAAGAGCTGAAGCGGCCTTCCAATCTTCATCCATCCTTTCCCCCAGGTCTTCTCTGATTTTTTTTAAAGGTGCTTTTTTTAATTTCAATTGAATCCCCTCCTTTATTTCGTATTATACAATAAAATTTTTAAAAAGCAAAAAGGATCTTTTTATTGACATATAAATAAATTTTATGTATAGTCAAGCTATTAAAGGAGGGGTAATATGGCAGTAGTATATAAGTTTAATTTTGGGGAAAGGTCGGTAATATTGGAGATTCCGTCATTTCAGACGGGAATTATTCAGGAAGAGATAGACTACTTGAGAAAAAAAGAAATGAAAGCTAAAAGAAAGGAGGAGAATCACATACCCGAAGAGGTGCGTATCTTGCTTCAAAATATGCAAAAAAAACATGAAAGATTAGTGATTAAAACCAATTGATTATCAAACACCCGGCTTAAAAAAGCCGGGTTTTAATTGACAAACCCTAAATTAATTAATAGAATAAGTTAGTATTGATAATTACTATTAATTAAAAACGATGCTAAAGGCTGAAAGAAACACCAAGCAAAAAAAGACGGTTCGTAAATATCTGAAATCGAACTATTCTCACCCTTCGGCGGATCAGATCTTCGAAGAGGTGAAAAAAGATTTACCCGACATATCCAAAGCGACGGTTTATAGAATTTTGCGCAATCTGCAAGAAAAGGGAGAAATTCAAGAAATACCGACCGACAGGGCGATAAGATGGGATTATAATGAAGAGCCCCACCCTCATTTTATATGTAGCTTATGTGAAGCAGTTTTTGATGTTGAAAAAGAAGATATAGAAATTCCTAAAAAAGACAAGCTTTCCGTTGGAGAGGTTGATAAATGCAGGGTCGTTTTTTGCGGCAAGTGTAAAGATTGCTAAGCTTTAAAAAGGTCAATATTATAAATTAAAAATTAAAAAATGAGTAAAACAATAAAGAATCTAACGGAAGCTTTTATCGGTGAAAGCATGGCCAGAAACCGGTATGATATGTATGCTTCTTTAGCCAAAAAAGAAGGGTATGTTCAAATTCATAATGTCTTTAAGGAAACCGCCGAGCAAGAACATCAGCACGCCAAATGGATTCTCAGAATGATAAATCAGATAAAGGAAGAGAAGGGAGATCCTTCTCTTGACGAAATCAGTGTCGAGGTTGAAGCACCGACTATTCTGGGAACGACAAAGGAAAATTTAATTTCGGCAATCGAAGGAGAAAACTATGAGCATGAAGAGATGTATCCCGAATTTGCCGAAACGGCAAAAAAAGAAGGTTACCCGAAGATAGCCGCCCGCTTAAAAGCGATAGCCGAGGCCGAAGTTCATCACGAAGAAAGATACAGAAAAATACTCGATGAAGTTAAAAACGACACCGTCTTTAAAAAGGATGAGGAGGTTGTCTGGTATTGTCTGGAGTGCGGAAGAAAGCATGTCGGAAAAACTCCTCCCGAGATTTGTCCTTCGTGTGATCATCCGCGAGGCTACTATCAAATTATGTGTGAAACTTTTTAAAGGGCCTCAAAGCAAAAAAGCACCGGTCTTCGGATCGGTGTTTTTTTTATTTTAATTTAAATGCTTTTTCCGGGAACGACAATCTTTCTCTTATAGAGGATGCTGCTTAAAAAGAATATCAATCCTCCGGTATAAAGAATTTCGCTGGCTATTCTTCCGGCCGTCGGGAGGAAAAGAGTTATAAAGTAATTGAAGAGGATCCCCAACAGAAAAAATATTCCGGCTGATAAGATTAGAAAACCTCTTCTAAAAACATAATCTTGAGGATCTTTTCCTTTAATTATCTTGTAATAGTTAACCAGAGCCAAAATTAATGAAAAAATTGCAACCAACCCGATTATCGACAATCCCACTCTGGTGTATGTGTCTCCCCTGTGCATCTGAATAATAAATCGACCCATTCTGGCCACCGGTGTTCTCGGGTAATCAAAAAGGCTCATCAGAGCGACCATATTCGATAAAAAAGCGGCAATTAAAATGAATACCGGTAAAAAACCTTTCCAAAATTCCATCTTCAAAATATTGAGAGGTATATAGGCGAAAAACATTATGCTTAAAAGAAGAAGTCCTCTTCCGATAATGTTGATTGCCGATACCAAAAAATCAACTCTAAAACTTATCGTGCTGATTATCGATACCGCTGAAAAAAGAAAAGTGAAGCAGAGAAGGACAAAAGTATAAAAAAAGTATCTGACCTCCAAACTTTCCGGATTCTTTTTCATTGATCCGTAAAGTCGAAAAGCTATAAATATCGATAACAGTAATTGAAGCGTTCCGAAAATTGATTCTATCGGTATAAATTCCATATGAGTCTCTTCCTTATATCCTTATTTTTTTATATTATAGGCTGATTCGGTTAAAAAATAAAGAGATGCCTAAATTCCCAACAGGGCCGAGATTATTTTTTTCTTCCTTTTTCCGTATCGATTTTCCTCCTCTTTTCCGGGAATTAAAAGTAAAAAAATTATGAAGATAATATTTATAAACGGAAGAAGAAATATTACCGACCACCGACCCGAAGATCCGATATCATGTAATCTTCTGACTATGAAAGAAAAACTAAAGAAGACGGCAACTGCAAAGAGAATCCATAAAACAACCCATAAGTCGTATCTGAAATTGGAAAAGTAGTAATTGAGAAAAAGAAAAAAAGAAAAATTAACAATTATATTTCCCGTTAAAAATTGTAGCCGGGCTAATCTGCCGGTGAATAAGTTTTTAATCATTATCAAAATATTTTTTACCCTTTAATTCTTTCGGAAGAAAGCTTTTATCGCTGTAGGGTTCATAGTCTTTTCCATACCCGAAATCTTTCATCAAGTCCGTCGGGGCATTTTTTATCTCCAAAGGTATCGGTAAATTGCCATGTCTTTCCACATCTTTTAATGCCCTCTTATAGCCCTGATAAGCCGCTCTGCTTTTAGGACACTCGGAAAGATAAACGACACCGTGCGCCAGATTAATTCCCGCCTCCGGAAGTCCTACGGTCTCTACCGCTCTAAACACTTCGTTGGCAACGACCAGAGCGGTCGGTTTAGCCATTCCTATATCTTCCGATGCAAAAATAACCATTCTTCTGGCAATGAACTTCGAATCTTCCCCTCCCTTTATCATTCTCGCCAAATAATGTAGCGCCGCATCGGGTTGACCGGCCCGCATCGATTTTATTAAAGCGGAAACGGTGTCGTAATGCTGATCTCCCTTTTTATCGAATCGAAAATCGTTTTGATAACTCTTTTTCAAGCTTTCCAAACTAACCTCACCGTACACTTTCCAGCTTTGCTCAAGAATGGTTAAAGCTTTTCTCCCGTCTCCGTTGGCCGCTTTGGAGAGCCAGTTTTTTGCCTCGTCAGAAATTTTAAAATCGGTTCTTTCCAGAATTTTAATTATCTCTTTTTTACTCAGCCTGTTGAATTTAAAAACTTTACAACGAGAAAGAAGAGCCGATATCACTTCGAAGCTGGGATTTTCGGTGGTCGCTCCGATTAAGGTGATCTCTCCCGACTCCACATAGGGAAGAAGAAAATCTTGTTGAGCTTTATTTAATCGATGAATTTCATCCAAAAAAATTATCTTCGGTCTTCCGAAGTCGAGTTCGACAATCTCTTTCATTTCCGCTTTTTTTGCCGATACTCCCGACAGGTGAAATATCTCTCCGGATAAGTTGTTAGCGTATATGTGTGCAAAAGTCGTTTTTCCGGTACCGGGAGGTCCCCAAAGTATGAAGGAGAAAAGATGTTTTTTGAGCAGCGCTTCGCGAAGCGGCTTTCCTTTTCCCAAAAGATGCTTTTGACCAACGAACTCTTCTAAAGATTCGGGTCTTATTTTGTGTGGTAAAGGCTTCATTTAATTTAAAAAATTAACCACCCTTCTATCTACGATGATGTCACTTTTTCGGATCGGTCTTTTTAATTTTAAACCCTTCAGATTAGTGCATCTGCTGAGCGCAACGTAGGCTTGACCGTGAGAAAAAGTTCCATTTTGAAAATCAACGGTTACGTTATCAAAAGTTTTTCCTTGCGCCTTGTGTATCGTCACCGCCCAAGAAAGCCTTATCGGCAACTGGCTGAATGACCCTACTTCTTCGGACCTTACGGTATCTTTTTCCGAATCGTAATCATACTTGATTCTGTCCCATTTATTTTCACTCACTTTTACCACTCGACCGCTGTCCAATTCAACTCTTAACATCGGTTCTTCTTTTTTTATTTCAATAACCCTACCCACGTCTCCGTTAATCCACCTCCCTTCGGGATCATTGCTCAGAAGCATAACTTTTGCACCGACCTTTAAAGATAGCTTTTTTGCCGTCGGTAAGTGCGACTCCGGAAAAGAACCTTTAATTTTTCCGGAAAAAGAAAATTCATCACCCGAAAGATTGGCAAGTTGATTTCTGTTGATGTCGTCCGCTTTTCTATTGGTGGTGGTCAGAAAGATGCCGCCTTCTTCGAAATCGAAGTCGGCCACTACATTTCGATTTAAAACTTCCAGATCTCGGCTGTCCAGGTCCCCTCTTCTTATCTTGTTGAGCATCGAAACGAATTCCGGTTCGGTTTGTCTGTGGACTTGACGAAATCGAATCGTCTCCGGAGAAAGATTTTGAAACTCTTTGGAGGAGAAGAAATAAGGAGTTTCATATCTGGTTCTGAAGAAATTACGTTCATCACGTCTCACTATCGGAGGAAGTTGATATAAATCCCCGACCATTATTACTTGCACCCCCCCGAAAGGACGACCACTTCTCCTCGTTATTCTTAAAAATTTTCCGACACAGTCGAGAAGGTCGGCTCGAACCATTGAAATCTCATCTATTACCAGGGTTTCCAACCTTTTATACAGCTCTTTCTTTCGATAATTTCCCTTTAAATTATCTTCGGTCACTCCCGGCTTGAATCCGAAAAAAGAATGAATCGTTTGACCTTTGATGTTGACTGCAGCCACTCCGGTCGGAGCCAACAGAGCCATATTCTTATCCGCCTCTTCTTTTAGTTTTTGAACAAAGGTTGATTTTCCGGTTCCCGCTTTCCCGGTTATAAAAAAGCTACTCTTACTTTTTTTAGCGAGTTCCAGTGCTTCTCTAATTTCTCCACTTACATCCATATTAATCTATATGTTTATAAAAAACTCTACTCCCGTATCTCAGCTCAATGTATTCAATATCATTCAAAGTTTCAATTTCACTGCTTAAAAGAATTCTCAATCTCTCCAATTGTCTTTCGATGTCATAAGAGTTGCTAAATCTTATCTCCGGCCCCAACTCCGATTTGAGAAAAAGATCCTCTCTGTTCGGTACGATTACTTTACTTATCGAAAGATCTTCCAGAGACTCAATTATTCCGAATATGGCAACTATCTTTTCATTATCAATCACCCTTTGGCCGATTTGAGGGTTTTCTCGAATTTCATCAAAAATAAGTAACTCTCCTTCCGTATCTTCCGCTTTCTTGAAAAGAGTTCCGGAAAAATCAACCTCAAAACATCTATCTTCAAAATTGCACCAGATCGCCTCTTTTTCTCTTTCCGTAATTTTTATCTCAACCCGGTCCGGAAAACTTCTGACCACTTCAACACTTTCAATGTGTGGATAAGAATCGAGTATCTCTTTTTTTAATTCTCTCCTATTCAAAAAAATTAAACTGCGAGAACTAAAAAAACCCTCTACTCTTTTATCCGAAAAGGAGGTCAAGCTCTCTTTGGGAGTCAATTTGTTTCCCGAAACTTCAACAGCTTCAATTTGGTAAAAAGGGTCAAGCAATAAAAAAGAAAAGACAAAGGCACTAAAAGATAAAATCAGTAAACCGAATAGAAATACTTTTTTTGCGAAGCTTTTTCTCTTTTTCTTTGTCCTGTACTTTTTTTTAATTTTGCTCATCTTCCATTTTCCAATAATCTTCCTGCCTGACTAATTTTTTTTCCGGGTTGTCGATTATTTTCTCAATAATTTTTTCAGTTCTTATCGACTGAGACCCCTTAACCAAAACCAGATCATCTTCTCGAAGAAGATCAGCTATCTTCCTTTTCGCCTCTTCGGAGTCTTTGAAATGCTTCCACTCTCCCTTGAATTTATCTTTTTGAGCTGACTCGCCGATAAAAATCGAATCTTTTCCCACCGTGATCAATAAATCGACAAATCCAACTTGCTCTCCTATTTTTATATGAGCTTTTTCGGACGACTCTCCCAGCTCGAGCATGTCGCCCAAGACGGCAACCTTTCTTTTTGCCGGCAGCTTTTCCAAAGTCTTCAAAGCCATTTCGGTTGACTTGGGTGCCGAATTGTAGCTGCTGTCAATAATCTTAACCTTTTCTCCCTCCAAAAATCTCATTCTTCCTTTCGGTGCGTTAAACTCTTCGCAAGATTCAACCAATCTATAGATCGGTATACCGACCGAAACCCCTACTCCGATCGCCGCTAAAACGGAATAGACCGAACCTTCATCAAATATATTGGGCAGCTTTATTTCGTGCTTTTCGGTGTCGTGATTAATTTCAAAGGAAACACCACGCGGATCTTCTGCCGATCCGGTTAATTTTAAATTGACAGCTCTTATCTCCGCCCTATTGGACAGACCGAAAGTCTTTACTTTTGTTTTCGCTCTACCCTTCATCTGAAAAACTCTTCCGTCATCAGCATTAAGGATAACGTTACCTCCCTTTTTCGTATTTTTAACCAAAAGAGATTTTTCTTTTACCACCTCGTTGACGTCCTTGTAAAACTCAACATGAACCGGAGTCTCACCGATAGCGGTCACCACTCCGATATGAGGCTTTATAAAGCCGGTCAGGTACTCGATATCTCCGGGCTTATCGGCGGCCATCTCCATTACGATTATCGCCGGATAATTTTTATCTCTTATTATTATCAGCTTAAAACCTTTCAATATTATCTTCAACCACTCTTTAAAAGTTTTACCGGGCTCATTAACCCCCAAAAAAACCAGAGGTGCTCCTATCTCGGTATTCAAATTTTTGTTGCTCCTCCTAACACTTCTGTATCTCTTTAGGGTCGTGTAAATAGCTTCTTTGGTTGATGTCTTTCCGACACTTCCGGTTACGGCTACGATTAACGGATTATACTTCTTAATAACCTTTTCGGTAATCCACTTCAATATGCGTTGTAGTATTTTTCGTTTCATTATTTTACTATTTTAGCGGCTAAAGAGTAGCCTTGGTATTTAATCTTTTTTATCGGAATGTCTTTGGCTTCCGGATAAGAAACTTCTTCTCCTCCGAAACCTTTTTTGAACTTGGTTACTCCCGGCATCTTCTCCTTGTCGATTCCCCAAGCGTCAAACTTTTCACAACCTCTCTTTCTGGATTCTTTTATCGCCTCAAAGCGGATAAGGGCGGTTGCTCTTAGATCTCTCTTTTCGTAATCAAATCCGGAATGTAAAGAAGTGGCTATTTTTCCGAAATATCCGAAAATGGTTGTCGCCACCACCTCTCCTTCTTTTGAAAACGCCAAAAAGAGACCGGTGTCTAAAATTTTCAACATATTTTCAAAGTAATTTTTTGAAAAACTGTCAAAATCTTTCCTCTTTTGAGTCTTTTTCAAAAGCTTGAAGAAGTTTTCTATACTTTTCTTGCTCTTTCCTTTTTTAATCTTCACTCCTTTTCGCTTTGAATATCTAACATCGTACCTGGTCCCCTCATCAAAGCTTTTTAAGATCTTTTTCGGTTCATCGGTTATATCTTTTACCAGTGTTTTTTTGGGTTGGATTCTGTGATGAGAAGCTTGACCGATTCGAAGATCTTTTCTCGGCTCCACTTTAATCATAAACTTATCTTCCTTTTTCGCCAACTCTTTTATCTTTTCCAACAACCTCTCTTCAATTTCAGTCGAATCGCCTACCGGCCCGTAAGGAACGTAAAAATATTCTCCGAACGGATTACTCTCTTCCAGAAACTGACAAACTCCTTTGACGTGATTATTTTCTCTAACCTCGAATCTTTCAACCCTTTGATTTTTAGCCTTAAATTCTCCCCAATTGATCGACTGAGTAAAGGACGCCTCTTTGGAGATCAGGTATTGATCCCAATCTTCTTTATTTTGAGGTTTTCCAATTTTCATAATCTTGATTTGGCCGAGTGGATATTTTTATAAACTCGGTATTTAATCTTTTTTATCGGAATGTCTTTGGCTTCCGGATAAGAAACTTCTTCTCCTCCGAAACCTTTTTTGAACTTGGTTACTCCCGGCATCTCTTTTTCATCGATTCCCCAAAAATCATACTCCTCATATCCATTTTCAAATGAAAAGTTCATAATCTCATAATTAAGAAGTGTCGGAGCGCAAATAGACCGCTTTTCATAATTCATTCCGGCATGAAGATAAGTTGCTCGCTTATTAAAAAAAGAGATAAATGCGGCAGCCGCAACCTCTTTTTGATAAAGGGCAACAAAAAGTTCGACATCTTCCACTTCTATCAATTTCTGAAAATAATCTTTGCTATAAGTGTTGAATCCGTGCCTTTCGGAAGCCTTTTGCAAAACGGAATAAAATTGATTTACGTCTTCACTTCTTACGACCTCGACACCTTCCCGCTTCGCTCTTCGTATCGAGTATCGTGTGTCCTTGTCGAATTTTGAAATCAATCCTTCTTTATCCGTTAATTTTTTAATCAGTGTCCTTTTGGGCTGATACCTGGAAAAAGCGAGCACTCCCGAATCAATTTCTCGTAAGGGTTCAAATCGTATAAAGTCTTCTCTTCTTATTTTCTTCAGCTCGGCTAAAAACGGGGTGAGCTCTTCTTTTTTACCCACCGGTCCGTAAGGGCAATAAAGATAACTGCCCAGCGGCAATCTCTCTACGAACACCTGACATCCCACAACCTCTTTATCTTTCTTAACTCCTACAACTCTAAGCACCTCTTGAAAGCTGGACTTGAACTCACCCCACTGCCAAGACTGCAAAAATCCTCCCTGGTGATCAAGGGCAAAACGATTCCACCTTTTTTCATCAGAAACTTCTTTAATTTCCATCCTTCTCTATCCTCTTAAAGGGTAAATATTTGTGAAGCGCTTTCGGCATATCGATTGAGCCGTCTTCATTTTGATTGTTTTCCAGAATGGCAATCAGAATTCTTCCGATGGCAAAAAGAGTTCCGTTCAGCATATGCACATGTTCCAGCTCTCCGTCTTCTTTCCTGTATCTGATATTGAGTCTTCTTGATTGAAAATCGGTGCAATTCGAAGTCGAATGAGTTTCTCTGTATCGATCCTGACCGGGCATCCACGCTTCAATATCGTATTTTTTAGCCGCCGGATCACCCAAATCGGCACTACAGATATCGATAAGCTGATGCGGAATCTCCAATTTCTTCATCATCTCTTTTTCCAAACTGAACATCAGTTCGTGCTCATCCGCGGATTTGTCGGGAGTGGTAAAAGAGAACATCTCCACTTTGTCGAATTGATGAAGTCTCAAAATCCCCCTGGTATCTTTACCGTAAGAGCCGGCTTCCCTTCTAAAACAAGACGAATATCCGACATATCTTTTCGGCAATTCTTCTTTTTCAAATATTTCATCGGCGTGCATCGGTCCGATTACCTGTTCGGAAGTTCCGGCTAAAAAGAGATCATCTTTTTCAATAAAGAAAATCTCGTCTCTGCCTCTTTCGGTATAACCCATCGCTTCCATCATCTCCGGCTTAATTAAAACCGGAGTAACCACCGGCACGAACCCCTTCCGAGTCAAGGTTTCAAAAGCCAGATTAACCAAGGCGAATTGAATCTGAACAGCTTCTCCTTTTAAGAATGTAAATCGAGCTCCCGATGTTTTTGCTCCTCTTTCGGTGTCTATAATATTGTGAAGCTGGCCCAGTTCCAGATGATCTTTGGGCTCAAAATTAAACTCGGGAAGCTCCCCTATCTTCTCGATAACTTTATTGTCTTCATCCGACTCTCCGTAAGGAACGTCTTCCAGAGGAGGGTTCGGGATCTTCTTCATCAGTGTTTCGAATTTCTCTTCAATCTCTTTAAGCTCTTCTTCCAGACCCTCATTCTCTTTATCCAGCTTTTGCATTTCGGAAATTATCTCCTTTTTTTCTTTCTCGTCCGCTTTGGCTATCTTGTCGCTCGCTTCATTTTTTTTGGCCCTTACCTCTTCCGCCTTTTGAATTAATTCTCTTCTCTTTTTATCCACCTCCAAAAGCTCATCGACATCGACATCGACCTGCTTCTTATCCGCTCCTTCTTGTACTTTTTTTGGATTCTCTCTTATATATTTTATATCCAACATAATTTTAATCTTTACCCCCATTTTCACGCCCCAGGGGCGTTAAAATAGGCTTGTTAATAACATTAATTATAAACTCTTCTCTTTTTCAGGATGAAAATCCGTCAAAAGTATAAGCGGATACTACTCTCATCTTTCCTGCAAAAGTTGTCCGTTTTACGGTTTTCATAACGTATGTAATTTTATCACTGATAAATCCTATTGTCTATCGCCAATTACTACTTTTTTACCCTTCTTTCACTATCAATTTTTAATTATTTTTTATAAAAAAAGCCGCCTGATTCTACTCAAAGGCGGTCCTGACCAAGATTTTGCCAAATTTCTTGGTTTTATAACCACGTTGCCACTTTGGTTTGTGCTTATCTTGAGCTATTACGGGCTCGTCCCGAGACCGGTTTTTTACCCCGATCCAACTCAGAGGTGGAAATTCCCCATCGCAGTTTTTATAGTTTTAAGTGCTTTCATTATAGCTAATTTCTGGATTTGTTCAAACTATACCTTTATTTTTTATAAGGTGTTATGAAGTTAACAGGTGCATTTTTCGGCTTCTTCTATTATTTTACGCATATATCTAACCGCTTCTACCGGATACTTTCCTATCGCCGTTTCTTCAGAAAGCATTACCGAGCAGGCGCCGCTGAAGACGGCATTAGCTACATCGGAAGCCTCCGCCCTGGTCGGTTGAGGATTTCTCTCCATCGAAAGAAGCATTTCTGTAGCGATAATTAAAAACTTGCCTTTTTCAAGCACCATTTTTGAAAATCTTTTTTGTACGCAAGGAACCCTTTCCAAGCTGATCGCCACACCCAAATCACCCCGGGCAATCATTACTCCCCAAGAAAATTCAAGAATCTCTTCAAAATTTTCAACTCCCCTATTCGATTC
>CAZNIM010000016.1:3502-18188 GCA_964573145.1 uncultured Candidatus Saccharibacteria bacterium | reverse complement strand
TGGGAGGAGCGATTATTCCTTTGTTCATAGTCGCCGTTTTGATTACCGAAGTTCCTTTGGGCGTGACTGCTTTTATTACCTTGATTACCACTCTGGTCTGCTATAAGATGGCTCGGCCGATATCCGGAATCGGGATTCTGATGCCCTTTCCGATAATTCCCGTTTTGGTTGTTGTCTTTTCTTCTCTACTTTTAGCCCCCGAAAATCCCGAATCGGTCGCTTTTGTCGCCGGAGTTTTGGGAACTCTCTTGGGTGGCGACCTTCTACATTTACCCGCTTTTATGAAAAAAACCAAAGCCGCCGTTTCCGTGGGAGGGGCCGGAGTTTTTGATGGAATATTTTTAATCGGTCTGATGTCGGCTCTTTTGGCCGGTCTTTAGACTAAAACTATGAAAAAAATATTTTTTTTATCGGTAGTCGCCATAATTTTTCCGCTCTTTATCTTTGCCGACCAGCCCAAACCTACTTATTTCAGGGTCACTTCGGACGGAGAAATATTCGGTCTTCTTGAAGACGGAACTCCTTTTCGGCAGGTAAATATCGAAGCCGACTTTCGCCTTCAAAAGTTCAGCTGGTCCGGAGGTAGCTGGTATATAAGCTCGGTGGGAATAATCGAAGCTGACGATGATGACGAGGCTATTTACACCCATCGGAAACGGGTCGAAGATATGAGCTTTGACAAACAAACTTCCTTGTAGTATCATTCTCTCAAGAGTTATGGAAAAGGTAGTCGATTTGCTCATAGCTCAACAAGAAGCTAATTTACAATTCATGAAAGGTACAATCAAAACTCTTACACAAAGAGGCTTCGGATTTATCGGTCAAGAGGGAGAAGATGACATCTTCTTTCACTCCAATGACCTTTCCGGAGTGGAATTCGACGATTTGGAAGTCGGAGACGAGGTTGAATTTGAGGTTGTTGAATCTCAAAAAGGACCGAAAGCTGTTGACGTAACACGCGTCTAACTCTTTGTAAAAAGAAGCCCCCTTTCATAGGGGCCTTCTTTTGGCAAAAAGTAATATGGAAAATATAGGATTGGCGCTCGGCTCCGGTGGAGCCAGAGGTTACGCTCACATAGGAGCCATCAGGGCTTTAATTGAAGAAGGGTGGAAGCCGGATTTGATAACCGGCTCGAGTATAGGAGCTCTAATCGGAGTTCTTTATTCTTTTTATGGCGATATAGATGAAGTTGAAACGGTAATGCTCGACTCTTACTGGCGCGAAGTTTTCGGAATGGTCCGGCCTTCTTTGAAGTCGGGAGTTGTTCCGTCCGAAAAGATTCAAGGATTTCTAAATCGCTTTATAGAAGATGTTGCTTTGGAAGAATTATCGATACCGGTCGGAATCATCGCCACCGATTTTCACACCTCTCAAGCCGTACTCATAAAGAAAGGATCGGCCACTCAGGCTGTTCATGCCAGTATCGCTTTCCCGCTTTTTATAGAACCCCTGAAAGTTAAAAATAGAATTCTTTGGGACGGTGGTTTGGCCAGTCAAGTTCCTACCGAGGCGGCCAGACAAATGGGCGCTACCAGAATAATCGGAGTCAACCTGAACAGTACTCCGGAAAAGACTCCTTCGATTGAAGAGCTTAATCCGTATACTGTCGGAGTTAAAGCAATCAGGTCACTTCAGTATCATATGACTCGAGTTTCAATGGAAGGGGCCGATATCGACATATCTCCCGAACTCGACCCGACTACTCTTTTGGGATTCGGA
Organism: uncultured Candidatus Saccharibacteria bacterium; assembly: GCA_964573145.1. Taxonomy (GTDB): domain Bacteria; phylum Patescibacteriota; class Minisyncoccia; order Minisyncoccales; family PWPS01; genus PWPS01. Next base: position 16,468 of record CAZNIM010000016.1, on the reverse strand, counting down.
ATGTTGGTTAAAAAGGATGAAGGGAAAGAGATTATAGAAAAGGGATACCGCGAAGCTAAAAAAATAATTAAAGAAATTAAGAATGAAAAATAGAAAACTACAAGGAAAGATATCACTTACCGTCTCCGGAGTCGGTTACTTCTCTCATCCCGATTTGGATGAAGACATCAAGGTGGAAGCCGGATTTTTAAATACCGCCCTTGATGGAGATCTTGTCGAGCTGCTCCTTTTTCCGGAAAAAAAAGGAGAGCAAAGAGAAGGGGAGGTTTTACAAGTTTTAGAAAGAAAAAGAGAGAGATTCGTCGGAACAATCGAAAAAAAGGGAAAGAACTACTCTTTTCTTTTACCCGATGACAATCGAATGTATACCGATATCTTTATTCCCGGAACCGACAAAAAGCTAAAGGACGGCTACAAGGCGTTTGTTGAAATCGTCTCTTGGGACAACCCCAAAAAGAGCCCCGAAGGAAAGATAATCAAAGTGTTGGGAAAAAAAGGAAAGGAAGAGGTTGAAAGAGAAGCGATAGTTTTGGAAACCGGAATGGATGTCGATTTTGAAGAAGAAGTTGAAGAAGAAGCTAAAAAGATAAAAAAGAAAGCTTCCGGAATGATAAAGCAAGCGAAAAGAGAAAGAAGAGATATGACCGATCGAAGAACCTTTACCATCGACCCGGAAACTGCTGAAGACTTTGACGACGCCATAAGTTTTAAAAAGATTTCCGAAGACATTTTTGAAGTCGGAATTCATATAGCCGATGTTTCCTTTTACGTAAAAGAAGGAACGGCGATAGATAAAGAAGCAAAAAAGAGAGGATTTTCGATATATATGGTCGGAGAAACCGTTCCGATGTTGCCCGAGGTTTTGTCCAACGATCTTTGCAGTCTTAATCCTGAAGAAGAAAAACTCGCTTTTTCGGTGGTTTTCAAATTGAACGGAAAAGGGGAGGTGAAAGATAGCTGGGTCGGAGAAACCGTTATAGAGTCGGATAAAAGATTTACTTATCGGGAGGCCCTTGATCAAATCGACAAAGATGAAGCTCTTTCGGTTTTGGCTGATATGACCGACACTCTGCAAGAAAAAAGAACCAAAAAAGGATCCCTTAAATTTACTTCCGATGAAGTCGTCTTCAATTTGGATGAAAACGGAAAACCGATTGAAATAGAGAAAAAAGAAACTCTTAAAACGCACGGCTTGATTGAAGAGTTGATGCTTCTCGCCAACAAGGAAGTTGCTCAAAAATTTGAAGAAAAGCCCTTCCTCTTCAGAATTCATGAAGAGCCGGATGAAGATACGATAAAAGAGCTTAAGGGGTATTTGGCGGGAATGGGATACGACGTAAAGCTCGGAAACAAAGTTACTTCTCAAGAGCTTAATCGGCTTATAGAAAAGATAGAAGGAAAGCCCGTTGAATTTTTGGTCGGAAACGTTATCTTGCGTTCGATGTCCAAAGCTTATTACGGAACCAAAAACAAGGGACATTTCGGACTCGCTTTTGACAAGTACACTCATTTTACTTCTCCGATAAGAAGATACGCCGATTTAACGGTTCACAGGATAATAAAGAAAAAATTAAAAGGTCGTAAACTGAAGTCGGTTGACAAATACGAATCGATCGCCGCTTCGGTATCGGAAAGCGAACTTCGGGCTTTGGAGGCCGAAAGAGAATCGATCGCATATAAAAAATGCGAGTATATGCTTAAAAAAATCGGAGACAAAAGAAAGGCGGTAATTTCCGGAATAACCGAATGGGGAATATATGTTCGTGACTTGGACTCTTATGCCGAAGGAATGATATCTTTGAGAAGCTTGGATGACGATTATTACGTTTTGGACAAAGAAAATTACCGATTAATCGGAAGAAATACCAAGAAGAAATTTGCTCTCGGAGACGAGGTTAAAGTTCGAGTTGAAAAAGTTGATCTGGAGGCCCGGATTATCGATTTTATACTCGTTTAAAAGCTTTAAAAACAGTCTTGATTTTTAAACTGTCGAGTGTTATGATTAAGACGCTTTAATTAAAATGAATGAAATTTTATCGATATGCAAGATTCTTTAAGTCAGATAAAAAAAGCCGAGAAGGAGGCCCAAGAGAGGCTCGAAGAGATTGAGGAGGACCTTAAACAGAAAGAGGTGGAGCTGGAAAAGGAATGGGATCGGAAGATGGAGAAGCTGGAAAAGGATCATGCTTTGAAGATGGCCGCTCTCGAGGAGGATATTAAGCCGGAATTGGATAAAAAAAAGGAGGAACTTTTAAAAAAACATCAAGAAGAAATTAAAAAGATAAAAAAAAGCTACGAAAGTAATCTGGATTCTTTCCGTAGGAAAATTTTGGATAATCTGTCATGAATCTTTCGGCGAAAAAAGTTGAAATTATTGCCTTGAAAGAAAGGCGAGAAGAGATTCTCGAAGAACTTCAACTCGATGGAAGTGTAGAGATCATCTCTTCGGATGAAGCTTCGACCGGAGAAGTCGACGCTAAAAAGAGCGATATCGAGCTCAAGCTTGCCGAGATGCGGTTCGCCGCCTCCTTTCTCTCTCGCTTTAAAGAAAAAGAGAGCTTTGCAAGCAATCTTATCGACAGTTTTTTTCCGGTCAAAGACAAATATACCTTGAAAGAAGTTGGCAATCTGGCCGATTCGGAAACCGCTGACAAGATCGTCTCCGAAGCTCAAAACTTGGAAAAAAGCTTAAATCATATTGAATCAAAGCTGGAAAGCTTAACTCGTGAAGTTTTCGAACTGGAAAAATTTTCCGGAATCACCGAAACCGATTTTGAAGGATTTAACGATTTTGAAATTTTTATCGGATCAATCGCCACTGAGAAAAAGGATCAGCTTTTGGACACTCTTAGAAAAAAGAGTATTTTCTTTTTTATAAAGTGGGGAGGGGTTCAAAAATCCCGGTCTGGATTCTATATGGTTTATCCCCGAGAAGACTCCGATTTGGTTGATCTGGTTAAGGATCTCGGAGCCAAGGAGGAAGAATTCAATTGGAACAGACCACCGGCTGAACTTTTAAAAGAAAAAAAGAGTGAAATTGAAGAGTTGAAAAGGAAAAAGGTAAGAAAAATTGAGAAAGCCGAAGAGCTCGCCGAAATCATTCCCAAGGTTGAGGCGCTTATAGATTGGTACCGATGGGAGTTGGATAAAGTTGAGGCTTTTGATGATGGAGAAAAGACTGAAAATTACTTTCGACTCAAGGCCTGGGTTCTTTCTTCCGAAGCCGAACGCTTGAAAAAAAGAATAAAAAAGATAAGCCCTTACGTTTTAATTGACGACCTCGATCTTGAAGAGGGAGAGACCCCTCCCGTTCTGGTCGAGAATAAAAGTTTAATGGAAAGCTTTGAGGTGGTTACCGGTGTCTACGGCTCACCCAAATCGGACGAACCCGATCCGACACCCTTTTTGGCCCCCTTTTTTGCTGTTGCCTTCGGACTGGCTCTTTCCGATGCCGGTTACGGAATCTTACTTATCGCTATTTCTTATCTGATGGGAAGAAAATTGGAAGACTCCAAAGCTTTTTTCAACCTCTTTATTATTGCCGGACTCTTTACCGTTTTTGCCGGAATTTTAACGGGTACATTTTTCGGAACCGATCTTTTCGCCGATTATCGAATAGTTGATGCCGTTGCCGACCCGATAGAAGTTCTTTATCTGGTATCCGTTTTGGGAATAATTCAAGTATTCGTCGGTCTACTTATCGGACTTTCTTGGAATTATAAACAAGGTGATTACGCTACCGCCTTCGGATCCAAAGGAGGGTCGGTTGTCTTTTTTCTCGGCATCGGCGCTTTTGTTTTAATCGGAGAGATCTTTGTTCTTTTGGGCTCCGTTTTACTGATGATGGCCCTGAATATAATCTTTTCCAAAGACAAAAACCCTTTCAAGAGAATTTTATCCGGGTTCGGATCGGTTTATGACCTTATCGGTTACTTCAGTGATGTCCTTTCTTATTCGCGTCTTTTGGCTCTCGGTCTTGCTACGGGAATCATCGCCATGACAATCAACATGATTGCTTCCATATTTATGGAGATGATTCCGGTAACGGGACTTGGTATTGCCGTCGCCGGATTCGTTTTGATCTTCGGGCATGTCGCTAATTTACTCATCAATGCTTTGAGTAGCTTTATTCATGCCGCTCGACTTCAGTTTGTCGAATTCTTCTCCAAATTCATGGAAGGAGGAGGAAGAAGATTCAAGCCCTTTTCAAAACGGGGCCGATTCATTGAAATTATTAAAAGTAACTGATTCGGGGTATCGATTCTTTAAAGATTCGAAAATGCACCGAATCCCAAAAAGATGGAAATAGGACTTATTCTTGCAATTCTGGGAGCCGGCTTGGCCGTAACGCTTCCTTGTATAGGTTCCGCAATCGCACTTTCCGAAGTGGGAAGATCGGCAGCGGGACTCATCTCCGAAGAACCTGAAAAGTTCGGTAAGGCACTTCTTTTACAAGTACTTCCGGGAACTCAGGGTATTTACGGATTTTTGGCCGCCGTACTGGTTCTTCAGCAAGCCGGACTCTTCGGTGAGGAGGTAGTTGCCGTCACTCCCGAGGTCGGATGGCAAATTCTTTTGGCCTGTATTCCGATTACTCTCGCCGGACTTCTTTCCGCTGTTTTTCAAGGAAAGGTATCTGTTGCCGGAATATCAACTTTGGCTAAAAAGCCGGAAGAAGCCGGTAAAGCGATTATTCTTTCCGCTATGGTTGAGACTTACGCGGTTATCGCTCTGCTTTTAACCATTCTTATTCTTAACGGAATAACAGTTTAATAAACCATGCCACTTGAAGATCTATTAGCAAAAGTTAAAGACAAAAGGAGGCAACGGGAAATCGAGATGAAAAAAGAGCATCAAGAAAGGCTTGATGAAATCAAAGAAAGAAAGAAGAAGGAATATGAAGATTTGAAAAGCGATCTCGATAATCGTTACTCCGAAAAACGGCAGGAGTTTTTTTCCAAAAAGCTTCGGACCGAGGAGTTTGATTTGCAGATGGAAAGGCTGGAGCTAAAGAAAGAGCTTCTTGAAGAGGCTAAAGAGAAAGCTTTGGAGGATCTGGAAAATCTATCCGAAAAGGAAAAAGCTGAAATTTATTTGAAGAGAATAAAGAAAGAGAAAGATTTGTTGAAAGACGCTTCTCAAATTTCAGTACCGAAAGGAAAGAAGAAAGAGCTGGAACCGATCTTAAAAGAGGCGGGGATTGAAAAAAGCCCGGAAGAAAAAGATCTTGAATTTAAGGAAGGATTTCTCTTTTCCGGAGACCGTTGGTCGGTTTCGATAACTTTGGACGATATTCTGAGCTCTAAAATTAAAAAAGAGAGAAAAGAGCTGGTTAATCTTCTATTTAACGAGTAGTATGAAATATCTTTTTCTAAATTCTTACTTCAACGCTATTGAAAAGCATGTCGCCGATTCGGTTGACTTTGACAGAATGATAAACAGTTCCGACTGGAAAAAGGCCTTTGAAGTTCTTCAGGATACCGATTACGGTAAGTGGGCTTTGGAAACCAAGTCCTTGGAAAAGATATTCGAAAGTGAAAAAGAATTTTTTGCCCGAGAACTGGAAAGAATGGGGGCCGGTCAGCTTGTTGACCTTTATTCACTCAGAGCGGACATCGTTAATTTGAGAATATTTTTAAAAGATACACTCTTCAATTATGATGCCGGCCCTCTTCTGACTTGGGGTAAATCCGAAAAAGAACTACAAGATTATTTCAGCTTGGAAATCGAAGAGGCGAAAGAGTTCGAAACTCCGGCCGAAATGGATGATTACATCTTTGAGGTTTACTTGGGAAGATTGGAAAAATTCGGCGGAAAAGAAAAAGAAGTAGCTCGCTTTTTAAGCCATTACAAAGAGAGTCTTGAGAGTGAAAAATCCGACTTACAAAAGATAGAAGATGATTTTATAGCTGAAAATTGCAAGAAAAACGAAGGATTGGCTCCGATTTTGGCCTTTTTTATGAAAAAATGGAAAGCGGAAAAGATAATCAGAACGATAATGACCGGGAAAGAGATCGGGTTGAAGCCGGTCGAAATTAAAAAAATGATTGAAGATATAAAAGCTTTATGAAAAAAGTAGCTTTTATCGGACTAAAGAGTTATTATCAAGTTTTTTCCCTTCTGGGATTCAGCTGTTTTGAAGCTGAAAATGAACAGGAAACAAGAGAGCTTATCGACAAGCTCCAGAAAGAAGATTTCGACTTGATACTCACCACTGAAGATTTAATATCTTCCGGTGGGTTGGGAGTTGTCGTCTTGCCGGGACTTAAAGAAAAGAAGACCAAAACGGCTCTTAAAGAGCAGGTCGAAAAAGCGCTCGGAGGTGCCGTTTCCACTTCATTTTTGGATTCAAAATAATTAAAGTTAAAAAATATGAGTACAAGTGATAAGAAAAAGGGAGTAATAACAAAAGTATCCGGACCGCTGGTCGTTGCCGAGGGAATGGAGGGAGCTTCTATTTACGAAGTTGTTCGTGTTGGAGACGAAAGGCTATCCGGTGAAATTATCGAAATGAGAGGAGGTGAGGCTTCGATTCAGGTTTACGAAGAGACCGCTGGCGTCGGACCGGGTGAACCGGTTGAAAGAACGGGTAGACAACTCTCTGTTCTTTTAGGACCCGGGCTTTTAAGTTCAATTTATGATGGAATTCAACGACCGCTTTCCGCAATTGCTGAAAAGTCCGGTAATTTTATTACCAGAGGAGTGGAGGTTCCCGCCCTTGATGAAACTAAAAAATGGGACTTTACTCCGACCGTTTCCGAAGGTGACACCGTTACCGCCGGACAAGTTATCGGAACCGTTCCCGAAAGTAAAACCATAACTCATAAAGTGATGGTTCCTCCCGAAATTGAAGAAGGAAAAATCATCACTATCAACAAAGGATCTTTTAACATTACCGAAACGGTCGCCGTCGTTAAGACCAAGCAGGGTGAAAAGGAATTGAAGCTCGCTCACCGTTGGCCGATTAGAAGTCCGCGACCGACAAAAGAAAAATTACTTCCCGAAACTCCGCTGGTAACCGGACAACGAGTAATCGATACCTTTTTCCCGGTCGCCAAAGGGGGAGCCGCCAGTGTTCCCGGACCTTTCGGAAGTGGAAAAACCGTTATTCAGCATCAGTTGGCCAAGTGGTCCGATGCCGATGTAATTATCTTTATCGGATGTGGTGAACGTGGTAATGAAATGACCGAAGTACTTCAAGAATTTCCCGAGCTCGAAGACCCGCGTAGTGGAAACCCGCTTATGGAAAGAACAGTTCTTATCGCCAACACTTCCAACATGCCGGTAGCCGCCAGAGAGGCGAGTGTTTATACCGGAATTACGATCGGAGAGTACTTCAGAGACATGGGACTCGACGTTGCTCTGATGGCCGACTCGACCAGTAGATGGGCCGAAGCCTTAAGAGAAATGTCCGCTCGACTTGAAGAGATGCCTGGTGAAGAAGGATATCCCGCTTATCTCGGATCGAGAATCGCCGCCTTTTATGAGAGAGCCGGTCAAGTTGTCTGTAAAGGAAAAGAAGAAAGAGGATCTTTGACCGTAATCGGAGCCGTTTCTCCACCCGGAGGTGACCTTTCCGAACCGGTAACTCAAAACACTTTAAGAACTACAAAGGTATTTTGGAGCCTTGATGACGAATTGGCTAACGCAAGACACTTCCCGGCTATCGATTGGCTTAACAGTTACTCCCTTTATACTGAAGATATGGCTGAGTACCTGGATGAGAATTTGGGCCCCGATTTCAGAAGAAACAGGATAGAAGCGATGAGAATCTTGTCCAAAGAAGCCGATTTGGAAGAGATTGTTCGATTGGTCGGATTTGAAGCTCTTTCTCCGGAAGATAAACTGGTTATGGAAACCGCCAAGATAATCAGAGAAGACTTTTTGATGCAGAACGCTTTTGATGACATCGACACCTTTTCTTCTCTGAAAAAGCAAGCGAAGATGATCGGTAAAATAATCGACTTCTACAGAAAAGGAAAAGAGATGCTCGAAGCCGGATCTTCGGTTGAAGAAGTTTTTGAACTTGAAGAAAAGGACGAACTTGCCAAAATTAAGTTCGCAGAAGATAAATAAATAAAAAGATATGTCTGTAAAATATAAAGGATTAAAAGAGATCGTCGGCTCACTGGTCCTCGTTGACGGAGTAAAGAAGGTCAGTTACGAAGAGCTGGTGAAAGTTAAAACCGCCGACGGAGAAGAGAGGATGGGGCGAGTATTGGAAGCTTCCAAAGGAAAAGCTCTGGTTCAAATGTTTACCGAAACCAGAGGAATGGAACTTGAAGAAGCGGAAGCCGTCTTTTTAGGGGAGACGATGAAGATTGATGTCAGCATCGATATGCTCGGTAGAATTTTTGACGGATCCGGAAAGCCTTTGGACGGACACCCCGAACCTATCGCCGACAAATCTTTGGATATAAACGGAAATCCGATGAATCCTTTTTCCAGAGAATTTCCCGATGATTTCGTTCAAACCGGAATTTCGGCGATTGACGGACTGAATACTTTGGTCAGAGGGCAAAAGCTCCCCATTTTTTCCGGAGCCGGACTTCCTCACTCCAAGATTGCTACTCAGATTGCGCGACAAGCCGACATGGAAGGTGATTTTTCCGTGGTTTTCGGAGCGATGGGAATAACTTTTGAAGAATCGAGATTTTTTGTAAATGAATTGGAAAAAAGTGGTGCTTTGGACAGATCGATTCTCTTTTTGAATACTGCCGACGACCCGGTGATTGAAAGAGTAACTCTTCCTCGAATGGCTTTGACCGCTGCCGAGTATCTCGCTTTTGAAAAGGGATACGACGTTTTGGTTATTCTGACCGATATGACCAATTATTGTGAAGCACTCAGAGAAATTTCGGCGGCCAGAAAAGAGGTTCCCGGACGAAGAGGATATCCCGGTTATCTCTATACCGATTTGGCCAGCATTTATGAAAGAGCGGGAATGATTCAAGGAAAACCGGGATCGATAACTCAAATTCCGATTTTGACGATGCCGGAAGATGATAAGACTCATCCTATTCCCGACTTGACCGGATACATTACCGAAGGACAAATTATGGTTTCCAGAAACCTTCACCAATCGGGAATTTATCCTCCGATTGATGTTTTACCCAGCCTTTCCAGACTTAGAGATAAAGGAATAGGGGAAGGAAAAACTCGTGACGATCATGACGGATTGGCCAACCAACTCTTTGCATCTTATGCTCGTGGTCAAGAAGTCAAGGAATTGGCGACCATTCTCGGTGAATCTGCTCTTTCCGACACCGACAAGTCTTACTTGAAGTTTTCCGATCTCTTTGAAGAAAAGTTCTTAACTCAAGAGGATACCGAAAATAGAACCATTGAAGAAACTCTCGATATCGGATGGGAAATAGTTGACATTTTACCTCGAAAAGAGCTCAAGAGAATAAAAGAGGAAAAAATAGAGAAATATCTCGATGAAAAAGAAGATTAATCCCACCAGACAAGAACTTCTTAAACTCAAAAAGCAACTGAAAGTTGCCCAATCGGGGCATGGGCTTTTAAAAAATAAGCTCGACAGTCTTATTCAGGAATTTTTATCTCGAGTTAAAGAATTACAAAAGCTGAGAGAGGATATCGAAGAAACCGTTCCCGGGTTATTGATGAGCTATCTGAAAGCGGAAAATAATTTGGGGAAAAAAGACATCAAAGCTCTGACCGCTCACATTCCGGAAGCCCGGCTGGAGACCGAGAGGAAAAATATAATGGGAGTCAAGGTGGAGGAGTATCGGTTTAAAAACAAAAAAGAGGTTAAGGAGACCTCTTTCGGAAAAAAGATTACCGATAAGAATCTGAAAGATTCTCTACAAAAATCTCATGAATTGGTTGATTCGATACTCGAATACGCTACCCTGGAACAAAAAATTAAACTTCTTGCCGAAGAAATAGAGGCGACCAGAAGAAGAGTGAACTCTTTGGAGCACGTCTATATTCCCGAGATTAAAGAAGCTCAAAAATATATAACTCAGAAGCTGGAAGAAAAAGAACGATTCGAGAGAACCGTTCTGATGAAACTCAAAGATTTTTTACAAAACTAAAAGAAGAAGAAAATTTAAAACTCTCTACGGAGAGTTTTTTTGTGTTACATTAGAACCAAAAAGCTTCTGACTCTCATCTCCAACGCTCTGGTCATTGAGCGATAAACCTCTCTACTGGAAGGATTTTTCGCCATTTCCAGATACGTTTCCAAAGCTCTTAGTAGATCTTCTCTTCTGGCTACCGTCTCTCCCATCTTAAAGCCGTCAAAAGAGCTCTCCATCCAGTCCAAAAACTCTCCCGTACTTATCTCTCCGGTTTTTAGCATATCGACAATATCTCCTTCCGGAAGAACCGAAGATATCTCCGTTCCGAAGTAGGAATTGAAATTTTCAGCGAATTGTTGCCGCAAGAAAGGAGTTATTTCTCCCGAATAGCTTATCTCGTAAGGACCGGTTTCGGGAACTATTCTTTGTAAATCTCTTTCGAATTCTTCAACCAATCCTTCGTAAAAATAGTCTCCGACAGTCGGATCGGAAAGCACCTCTTCTTTCCATTTTTCACTGTGCAATTCTTCTAAAAACTCTTCTCCGGTCATTTCTCCGGATTTTACCTTGTCTAAGTTTTGGTTCATTTCGGCCACCGATTCGGCCACCTCTCCCGTTTCCAAAGCCGTTTCCGTTCCCGCTTCCACCGCTGATTCTCTTAAAAGTTCTTCGCTTCCACTCTTGATAGCTTCTTGAGCCGCCGAACGTTTTTCTTTTAAAAGCTCCTCCATCTCTTCGATGCCGACTCCTTCTTTTTCGGCTAAAAATTCAACCCACTCCTGGTCGGCTAAAACTTGCTCGTAGCCGACGGGGCCTATTTCGTCTTTATGCATTCTCGCGAGCCAATCTTCTATCTCCGCCTCGTTTTGAGTATTTATTGAGGATTCCACTTCAACTTCAGCCGCCTCCGCAATCGGATCACTTACTTCTACCGCCTCCGGCTTGGTTGCTTCCGGAGCTTCTGCGATCGCTTCTTCGGCTTCTACTACCGTCTCCGCTAACCCTTCAACCTTTTCCAGAGCCACCTCCAGCTCTCCTTCCAATAGGTAAGTGAAGTCTATTTCTTGACCGATTGCTATTTGATCTATCGATTGCCCGGGATCGAGCCCGAATCGACTTGGATCTTGCTCTACGACTCTTCTGATATGATCTAAAATATAATTTTTATCTTCACTACTCAATTCATTAAAGCTATCCAAGTTTTCGGATAAGAAGTCTTCGGAAAGAGACCAGACGCTGTCTCCGCTTTCGGCGGTGTAAACGGTCTCCATCTCGGCCGCTTCGGCACTTATTCTGAATAAATCACTATTTATCTCCTCCAGAGTTTCTTCTATCATCTTTTCCCCTTCACTTATTATTTCTTTATCCAGTTCACTTGAAAACTCTCCCATAAGCTCCTCCGAGGCCGGTTCTGAAACTCCCTTGAAGACCCCTTTATCCAACTCACTTGAGAATTCACCCATAAGCTCCTCCGAGGCCGGTTCTGAAACTCTTTCAAAAACTTCTTTATCCAACTCACTTGAGAATTCACCCATAAGCTCCTCCGATCCCGGTTCAATCGGCCCGGGCACTCTTTCCGGAGAAGACATTCTTTCGGAGAACCATTCCGAAACCTCATTTATCTTATCTTGAACCGGCTCCGCCTCCAATGCGTACTCGAAGGCGACTGACAAAACCGACAAAGCTCCTGCTGAAATAAGAATCTCCTTTGCCATGCTTCTATTTTCTTGTCGTAATTTTGCCTTGAGTCCGGTCTCCGCCCCTTTTATCTTTTTAGCGGTTTTGTGCCACTCATTACTACTTTCCTTATCCAATTCGGCGAGCATCTCTTTAAGTAAAGCTGCATGCGGACCCCCTTTTGAAGCCAGCTTTTCCAGTTGATTTTTTCTTTCTTCCAGCAAGTGATTGGTTAGATCAATCACATCGACTTCCGGCTCCCTTCTCTTCATTTCAACCGATAAGTATCTGAATTCGTCTCGGGCACTCTCCAGCACTTTTATATGTTTTTTAATCTCGGTCGACATCTCCCTTCTTTCTCGCTGAAAGAACCAAACACCGTCTTCTTTTAATTTTTTCTTTTCTTCTCTCAGCTTTTCCAGTTTGCCTTCGACTATAGCTATATCGGTATCCAGATCTTTCATCCTTTCTTTTATCACTTCCCCCGGTTTTTCTTGAGAGTCGTTTATTTCATAGTTCAGTTCATCACGAACTTCTCTATATTTTTTACGTTCATCTCTCCATTCTATTGCGTAACTTCCCGCTTTCAAACCGACACCGGCTATCGCTCCACCTATTCCCGTTCCTACTTTTCCGGTACCTTTTATCACTTCCCCCAAGTAGGGGGTTTTGGTAGCTATCCATTTGAGACCCAAAGCTCCACCCAGGGCAGCTCCCAGACCTCTGCTTTTCATCAACGCTTTTTTGAGTACGCTTTTATTTTTTTCACCGAAAGTCTTTTCTTCCAGGTATTCTGCTAAATCCTCGGGCAGCCCTTCAATCTCTTTTTCATTGCTTTCTTGTTCTTTTTCACTCTCTTCAGCTTCTTGCTCTGCATCTTTTTTACTCTTTTCCCATTCATCGAACTTTTTCTGCAATTTGGCAAACTCTTCTTTTCTTTCTTTACTGCTTTCTTTTTTCTCCAGAAGCTCTTTTTTAAATCTTTCGAACTTCGATCTGTACTTTGAAATAATCTCCATTTCTTTATCCGTAAAGTCTTCTTTTCTTGCCAGCTCCTCAAGCAGATCGTTTATCTTGGGAAGAACTTCATACTCTATTCTTCCTATCATTTCGTGAGCCACCCTGTCTTCCATGTCGGTGATTTTTAACTTCGGATTCATCCTCTTTTCAATGTAAGAGTCGAGATGTTCTTCTATCTCCGAGGAGTCCAAATTCAAAATTTCGTCTGAAAAAGGATATTCCA
>CAZNIM010000016.1:0-3402 GCA_964573145.1 uncultured Candidatus Saccharibacteria bacterium | reverse complement strand
TCTTCTATCTCCGAGGAGTCCAAATTCAAAATTTCGTCTGAAAAAGGATATTCCAAATCATTTATCTCTTCGGATAAAAGTGATATCTCTTTCTTAATCACCTCCATCTTCTCTTCCTCTTTTGTTTTTACCTTTTCTTCTTCTACATCTTCTTTTACACCTTTTTCTTCTGAATTCGCTTCCTCTTTTTCGTTGTCTATCTCTTTCAACATCTCTTCCGTTTCTTTTTCAAATTCTCCCATTCTTTCTTTTTCTCTTTTCGTCTCCGAGGATGAGTGAATCTCTTCTTCTACATCTTCTTTTACACCTTTTTCTTCTGAATTCGCTTCCTCTTTTTCGTTCTTACCTTTATTTACCTTCTCTTTATTCTCGGATTCCTCCTTCATTCTATTCTTTTCAAGTTGATTTATCAGCTTATCGGTTAATTCTCTTCTTTCCTCTTCCATCGCTTTAACCTCTTCTTCTTTTTCTCCCACTATCCTCATGGCTATCTCTTGATCGTCATTGTCAAAGCGTATCTCTTTATATCTGTTATTCAACTCTTCAATATAAGCCTTGGTTTCTTCAATCTCTTCTTTTAAGCCTTTCAAACGTGACACTGTTTTTTCCACCTTCTCTTCTTTCATTTCCTTTTCGATATCTATCTCCGCCTTTTCTTTGTCGCCTTCTATTTTTTCTCCGGAATCGGACACACTCTCTGCCGTTTTATCTGCCGACAGCTTATCCTCCTCCTCTTTTTTGTCTTCACTCCAACTGAAGTCGCCCTTGCTTTCTTTTGAGTTGTTGTTTAGCGAGTTTTCAAAATTTGACTCCTTCATTATTATATAAGGGATTTAAAGGTTTCGACCTCTTTTTCGACCCTTTGTTCGATGTCTTTGGCCAAATCTGGATTCGATCCGGCTAACCGACGTAAAACTTTTAACTTATCTTCTTTTGCATTTAAAAGCTCTTCCGCTTCTTCATCTGATAGTCTGTTGATAAAAGTTTCCAAAACTACCCCTTCCAAATGTTTATTGATTTTAACTCTCAACTCCGCTCTTTTTTCTTCTGATATATTTTGATAGGGGGTAGAAGAGAGCACCTCTTCCACCTTTTTTTCTATAAAATCCTCCATAGTATTATATTGCTTGTTCATCAATTATATATAATTAACACTTCTTCGGCAAGAAATTAGCAAGTTTTAAATTTATTTGGTATTATTTAACAAGTTTAACTTACACAAAAATGAATTTAAGACTGGTTAAGATATTTTTACCCCTCGAAAAAAAGACCGAAGCTGATGAAATTTTACGAAAAGCGTCTGTTGATGAATTTTGGCACGACCGTATTTCGGATAAAAAAATATTGATAAGAGCTCTTGTTGCTGGCGCTAAAGTGGAAGGTCTTCTCGATGCGATGGAGGAAGAATTTGCCAAAATAGAAGATTTCCGAGTCGTAATCCTACCGGTTGAGGCCTCCATACCACGTAACGAAGAAAAGACTCCAAAACAAGAAGATGAAAAAACCTCTGAAAGGATAAGCAGGGAAGAGCTTTATTCTGCAGTTTCCGCCAATTCCAAGCTGACTGTTACTTATCTGGTGCTTGTTATTTTAGCTTCGATAGTCGGTGCGGTCGGAATGGTCGGCGGGAATGTTCCGATGATTGTCGGGGCGATGATCATTGCTCCTCTTTTGGGTCCCGCCGTCGGACTTTCTTTGGGAACCATTCTCGGTGACTTTAAGCTGACCTGGGAAGCGTTGAAAACTATGCTGGTCGGGATCGTGGCCGCTTTGGTTTTCTCGACAATTATCGGAATGATCTTTCCGGTCGATCCTCATACCCCCGAAATAGCGATGAGAACGGGGGCCGGGCTGGGGGATGTTTTTGTCTCTTTGGCTTCCGGAAGTGTCGGTGCTCTCGCTTTTACCACCGGAACTTTGACCTCTTTGGCCGGGGTGATGGTCGCCGTATCTCTTTTACCTCCTCTAATCGCTGTTGGAATGCTTCTCGGTGCCGGGCTTACCGACTATATGATAGGCGCTCTACTTCTTTTGGTTGTTAATCTGATCTGTGTTAACTTGGCTGCCGTTTTGACTTTTATGGTTCAACGAATCTCTCCTCGAACTCAGTGGCAAACTTTCAAGGCCTGGGTCTTAACCGGATTGGCTCTTTTGGTCTGGTTCCTTCTTCTAATCGGAGCCGTCGTTTTGATTCTTACACATTGACATATAATATATATTATTGTATGATATAGGAAAGTGGCTCATTTTATGAAAGGAGAGATGCAATGAGAATGAGACTGTTAAAAGAAAAAGTTGGCAGCTTCGGAAAGTTGTTATCGATGGGCTTTGAAAAGCTCATCTTGCTACTTGCAGTAGTTGTAGTGTTCGCTTTTGGATTCTTTTCCGAAGGTGGCCTGATTTCCGAAGCTCAGAGACTATCAAGTATTGAAAGAGTCTCTGAAGCCGTCTTCACAGTCATAGTTTTATTTTTAGGAGTAGTAGTTTTGTTGGCGATAAGTAAAATGATCGTAAACTACGAAAAGAAAAAAGAATGAGCCATTAGGAGCCCTAAAGGGCTCCCTTTTTTGACCTTTTTTTATTTTATTGTATTCTTTAAATCGAGGGGGGATGCTTTGTGGGAATGATAGAGAAATTGATCTTGCTGTTTGTAGTTATCAGTCTGATTGTCGCTTTTTTCACCGGAGTGCTTTATGAACTTATAACCGCTATCATGATTTCTGCCGTCGCCGTTTCGGTTATTGTCATCGGATTTCTATTTTGGGCGCACGTAATTGAAGGAGTCATTCTCCGCAAAAAAGATTTATAAAAAAGAACCCGCAAGAGCGGGTCTTTTTTTGACAATCATCTTTCTTGTGTTAAGCTTTCCGGAGAAGAGGAGGGATTCATATGAAAGTTTTTCCGGTTCTACTTATTGTTTCTTTGGCGCTATCGGGCACTATTTTTGGCTTTATGAGTTTGGTGGAAAATCCACTGAGCACAAAAGCGGCCCTGGCGCTTTTCAGCGGAACATCGGTTCTCACCGTTTCCGGAATATCCATCTTTGACAAAAGGAGGAGATAAACCAAAGAGAGTCTTAACCGACTCTCTCTCTTTTTCTACCCCATTTCCACCCCCATTTTAACGCCCCTGGGGCGTTAAAATAGGACCACTTTACGCAAGGCCCAACCCCCACAAGTTCAATATTTTATGTAATAAAATTTGATAGGTCCAACCTATCTTTAACTTAGCGACCTTGCAAACCTATCCTTTTTGACTTAAATTTTCCACCTTGTAACAGATTGGAGCTGTAACAATTTTAAAAACCGCCTGGAAGGGCGGTTTTGTTGTTGCTTTTATCGCTAATCTATTTTTCGTAGCTACACTTCTTATCCAAACACACCTCTTTGCCTTTCTTCTTTA
>CAZNIM010000015.1:0-19794 GCA_964573145.1 uncultured Candidatus Saccharibacteria bacterium | reverse complement strand
CGCCAGAGATGCAACCAGAAACAGTCATATAAACACTTTGTATAACGGATTTTTATCATATCAACATGATAATTTAGGAGTTTGGGAAACGCTGATCCCGGTAGAGTTAACTGAGATATGTAACACCAACCTGGAAAATCCGGAGTGCGAAACATATAATCTGTTTGACGCATCTTTTTTAGTTGATCAAAACTATATATCGATGATTCCGGTTGACCCTTCGGGTGGGGAACATCAAAACGGAACAGGTTACTTTATTTCCCAAGGGAGTATAATATTGGTGGCGGTAAAATTCGAGACTCGATTTACGGCAATAAACATAACCGAAGAAGAGTACGGGCAGCTGGTTGAAGGAGGAGGAGAATTTGTCTGTGGGGACAATATCGATTATCAAGGACAAACTTATCCGACGATGGAAGTCGGTGATGATTGTTGGTTTGCTGAAAATATAAATTATGACGGACATGTTTCGGGTCAAAGCTGGTGTTATGATAATGACCCTCAAAACTGTGAAATTTACGGAAGACTTTATGATTGGGAAGGAGCTCTTTTTGCTTGTACCGGGGATTGGGTTTTACCGACTGATAACGATTGGAATAATCTGAAAGTCGGCTTGGGAATGAGTTCAGGTGAAACTTCAGGAACGGGATGGATCGGGGGCAATGACGATATCGGAAGCAGATTGGCCGGAACGCCCGATTTGTGGCTTTATTATCCCAATGAACCTCTTTTTGAGTCGGAACATTTCGGAAGTTCGGACTTCAACGCCATACCCGGTGGAGTCAGAGAAGGTGAAAATGAATTTTATACTTTGGGCTGGTCCGCCAGGTGGTGGACATCGACTGAAGACGGAGCTGATGCGGCTTGGGTTCGATGGGTGGCTGATTATGAAACAGGAGTTTTCAGAAGCAGTTGGAATAAGAGCAACGCCCAATCGGTCAGGTGTGTTAAGTAGATAATTGTAAAAAGTCGTCCGTCGGGGCGGCTTTTATTTTTTGTCGTTTTTAATCTATAATTAACCAATCAATAAATAAATCTACTCATATGTGTGGAATCATAGGTTATGTCGGTAAAAAAGATAATACGCAACTGGGAATAAGTGCTCTTAAAAGATTGGAATACAGAGGATATGATTCGGCCGGAATGGCGATAATAGAAGACGACGGAATGAAAGACGTGAGGGTTTCGGGGAAGGTGGATGAACTTAAAAAAAAGCTCGAGGAGACAGACTTCAAAGGCACTCCGTGCCTTTTTCATAGCAGATGGTCAACTCACGGTGGACCGACGGCGGAAAACGCTCACCCGCAATTCGACTGTGAAAGAAAATTTGCAGTGGTTCACAATGGAATAATTGAAAATTACAAGGAATTGAAGAAGAACTTAATTGAAGAGGGTCACAACTTCAGTTCCGAAACGGATACGGAAGTTATTGCTCATCTGATTGAAAAGTTTTATAAAGGTAATCTGGAAGAAGCGGTAAGAAAAACGATTAATTTAATTAAAGGTGCTTACGGATTAGCCGTTATTTCAACTGAAGATCCGGATAAAATAGTAACGGCTAAGATGTCTTCACCGGTTGTCGTTTCCATAAATGAGGCCGGGGGTTTTGTCGCCTCCGATCCGGCGGCGATAGTTAAATACTCCAAAAATATGGTCTTTTTGGAAGACGGAGAGATGGCGGTCGTCACCGAAGATGATTTTGAAATTACCGATGCGGATAATAATATTTTAGAAAAGAAAGAGGTGGAGATAGACTGGGATCTGGAAGAAGCTCAGAAATCGGGCTATGATTATTTTATGCTTAAAGAGATGATCGAACAGCCGGAATCGATAAGAAATTCGATAAGAGGCAGAATTACCGATGACGGAGATGTAAAATTGGGTGGCCTCGATCAGATTGCCGATCGATTGAAAGAAATTGATAAGTTGACCATTTTAGCTTGCGGAACTTCTTATTATGCTTCGATGATCGGAAAGTTCATTATAGAAGAGGTTGCCTCACTTCCGGTCGAGGTCGATCTGGCTTCCGAATTCAGATATAGAAATAGACCTTACGGAGAAAAAGAGGGTTTTCTGTTCGTTTCTCAATCGGGAGAGACGGCCGACACTTTGAAAGCTCTTGAGGAAGTAAAAAGAAGAGGAAAGTTGACCGTGGGGATAGTTAACGTGGTCGGTTCTTCGATAGCCAGGAAGACGGACGGCGGAATCTATAATCACGCCGGACCGGAGATAGGGGTCGCTTCCACTAAAGCTTTTACTTCTCAACTTTCAGTTTTAACTCTTTTGGCGGTCTACTTGGGAAATCAAAGAGATCTTTCGATAAAAGATAGAATAGAAATTCTACAAGAATTGAAGCGAGCTCCCGATAAAGTGGAAGCCGTTTTAAAAAGAAGAAGTGAGTTGAAAGAATTAGCTGAAAGGTATCTTGATTATGAGCATTTCCTTTTTATGGGAAGAAGATATAATTATCCGGTCGCTCTGGAAGGTGCTTTAAAATTAAAAGAGATATCTTATATTCATGCCGAAGGATATTCAGCGGCTGAGATGAAGCACGGCCCGATTGCACTTATCGATGAAGAGTTTCCTACTTTTGCGATTTGCCCGAACGACTCGGTATATGATAAAATGTTATCGAACGTAGCCGAGATTCAAGCCCGTAAGGGCCCGGTTGCGGCGATCGGTACGGAGGGATCGGAAGCTGCTGAAAACGTAGATGATTTTTTCGGAGTTCCGGTTATTTGTGAACCGTTGTCTCCGATCTTAACTACGATTCCTCTGCAGCTTTTTGCTTATTATACAGCAGTCGGAAAGGGTCTTGACCCTGATAAACCGAGAAATTTAAGCAAAGTGGTTACCGTTGAATAAAGCAGTCGATTGTTCTATAGCGAATAATTATAAATTAAAAAAGAAAATATGGAGGATTTTCAAGTGCTAATAGGAGGGGCCGCCGGCCAAGGATCTAAGGCTGCCGGACAACTTATAGCCAAGGTTTTGAACCGTTACGGCTATAAAATTTTCATATATGAAGACTATCCTTCGCTGATACGCGGAGGTCATAATTTTTCAGTGATCAGAGTCTCAAGAGAAAGGAAGCGCTCGATAAAAAGAGATATAGATTTTCTTTTGGCTTTGAATAAGGAGACGGTTGAAAAACATCTCCATAAACTGAAAGGCGACTTGATATTCAATTCGGACAAGCTGAAAGAGGAGGGAATCGGAGTTCCGATTGAGACTATCGCGAAGGAAGAAGGAGAGTCAATAATGCAAAACAGTGCTCTTTTGGGAGCTTTTTGTAAAACAATCGGAGTGAGTCCGGAAATTTTAAAAGAGGTTGTCGAAAAATTACCGAAAGCCGAGGATAATGCCAAGGTGGCGATGAGAGCTTACGAAGCGGTTGAGAAGAAGTGTCAGGTTGAAGAGTGTGGTGACCCGGAGCCACTGGTAACCGGCAATCAAGCACTTTCACTTGGGGCTATCGAGGCGGGGCTTCAGAATTACTTCGCTTACCCGATGACTCCCTCAACAAGCATACTTCATTTTTTAGCTGATTTAGAGACTAAGCACGGCGTTCAAGTAATGCAAGCGGAAAACGAGATTGCGGTTATAAATGCCGCTCTGGGAGCCGCTTTTGCCGGAAAGAGAAGTATGGTCGGAACTTCGGGAGGAGGGTTGGCCTTAATGGGTGAGGGAGTTTCTTTGGCTGCCGTTTCGGAAACACCGATAGTAATAATTGAAAGTCAACGAGCGGGACCGGGATCGGGAGTGCCGACTTATAATGCTCAATCGGATTTAAAATTTGCACTTAGTGTCGGGCATGGAGATTTCTTACGAATTGTCTTTACTCCCGGTGATGCGGAAGAGGCGTTTTACTTAACCAATTTAGCGATGAACATGACTTGGAAGTATCAGATTCCGGCTATCGTTTTAATTGATAAGGATATTTCGGAAAGTACTTTTTCCTTTGACCGGTCGGTTTTGGATACGGCTGAATTTTGGCAAGAGGCGATTGGTCACTGCGATGAAAATTATCACAGGTACTCTGATAATGAATTCGGAATATCTCCGCTTTGCTACCCGGGAAGCGGAGCAACGGTCAGAAGCACCAGTTATGAGCATGACGAATACGGCACGACAACCGAAGTGCCGGAGCAGGTAGTAAGGATGCAGGATAAAAGAATGAAAAAAGAGAAATTTTTAATCGAAGAGATCGAAAGGTTGGAGATGGTCAAGGTATTCGGAGAAGGAGACAAAGCGATCGTTACCTGGGGATCCAGCAAGATGGCGGCTAAAGAAGCGGCGAAAAAAGCCGGTTATAAGTTAATTCAGATAATGAGTTTTGCTCCTTTCCCCGAAGAAAGCTTTAAGAGGGCTCTGGAAGGGGTCGGAGAAGTGGTGGTTGTAGAGGCGAACCGAGAAGGACAGGCAGCGAATATAATTGAAAAATATGTCGACGTCAATAAAAGAATCTTGAAGTACGACGGTAGACCGTTTTTTGAAGAAGAAATTTTAGAACAATTGTAATCGGCGAATTATTCAATTTAGAAAATAATAAAAGATTTATGTCCGACCTAAACATGAAGACTCCCAATACTTGGTGCCCGGGGTGTGGGAACTTCGCAATCCAGGTAGCGACTAAAAAAGTAATTGAAAAGATCGGCAAAGATAAAACGGTCATAACCGGTGGAATAGGATGCCACGCAAAGATAATTGACTATGTAAACGTAAATAGTTTTTATGGACTCCACGGAAGACCGGTTCCGGTCGCTGTGGGAGTGAAATTAGCCAACCCCGAACTTAATGTCATCGCTTACAGCGGAGATGGAGATTCTCTAAATGAAGGAATATCACACCTTATCCATGCTGCAAAAAGAAATTCGAACATAACCGTAGTTCTACATCAAAATAGAAATTTCGCCCTTACCGTAAAGCAATATACGGCTTCCAGTCCGAAAGGATTTATCAGCAACTCCAGTCCGAAAGGAAATCCGGAAGAACCGCTCAACGCTTTGGAGGTGGTGCACGCAGCCGGAGCCGGATTTATCGCTCGAAGCTATACGGGGAGAATGATTCACTTAAGGGAGACGTTGGAAGCGGCGATTAATCATAAAGGATTTTCTTTTGTTGAAGTTTTGCAGCCGTGTCCCACTTGGTACAATACCAGGGAGGAATACGAAGAGAAGATTTATGTGATGAGAAAATTGCCGGCCAGTCCGTTAAAGCGAATCAAAGAATGGAACTATGACGACGAAGGAAAGATTGCCTTGGGAATTTTTAAAAAAGAAGAGAGGGCCACTTTTGAAGAAGAGATAGAGAGGGAAGGTGAAAAAGTGGATGTGAGGGGGGTTTTAAACTCCAAAATATGAGTGAAACCGTCAAAATAGCCTGTCTTGGCGGCGGGAATGCGATGCCTAAAGCCGTCTTGAAAGAACTAAAAAACAGAGATGTCGAAATATCGGCAATATGTGCCATGCTTGACTCCGGAGGCTCTTCCGGAAGATTAAGAAAAGAGTATGGCATACTTTCACCCGGAGATATTCGTCGGGCTTTTATTGCTTTAGCTAACACCTCGCCGGTAATCGAAGAGCTTTTTGACTATCGTTTTCAAGCCGGAGAGTTACAAGGACATAATTTTGCCAACTTATTTATAACCGCTCTTAATCTTTCGACCAATGACAGTGAGAAGACCTTCGAGGCGATGAATAATATTTTAAATGTGACTCATGAGGTTTTACCGGTTACTTTGGATACGGCTGAAGTCTGTGCCGTTTTGGAGGACGGGAGTGTTATTGAAGGAGAAACCAATATAGATATCCCCAAACACGACCCGAAATTAAAGATCGAAAAAGTTTTTTTAAGACCGGGAGCCAAAGCCTATCCGAAGGCGCTTAACGCCATTCATCGGGCCGATAAGATCGTTTTGGGGCCGGGAGATCTTTATTCTACTTTAGCTCAAATATTACTTACTGAAGGAGTGGCGGAAGCGATAAGAAATTCGAACGGAAAGACGATTTATGTCTGTAATTTAATGACTAAAAAAGGAGAGACGGATGGCTTCGGAGTTAAAAAATTCACCTTTGAAGCGGAAAAGCTTTTGGGCGGCTTTTTTGATAAGGTTATCTATAATACGAACATACCGAAGAAGAAGAGATTAAATAAATACAAAAAAGATCATCCGGAGCTGATAGAGATGGTTCACTTCGACGATCTTGATAAAGAAAAATTTGTCGGAGATGATCTTTTACAGGAAGAAACGAAGATAGTGCATGATTCGGAAAAATTGGTAAATTTAATTTTAAAAATATGAAAAAGGCAGTAATATTAGCAGCCGGATGGGGAACCAGAATGAGACCGCTTACGGAAACGAGACCGAAACCGAGCTTAAAGATAGCCGGAAAAACGCTGGTTGAGCATAATCTGGATCAGTTGAACGGATTAGTTGAAGAAGTGGTTGTGGTGATAGGATACAAAGGAGAGATTATTAAAAATGAGATCGGAGATAATTATAAAGATATGCGGGTTCGATACGCCACTCAAAAGGAGCCGATCGGAACCGGCGATGCGGCCAGAGCCGCTCTTCCTTTTTTGGATGATCAATTTTTAATACTAAACGGAGATGATCTGTACAAGCGCAAGGATTTGGAAAAATGTTTAGAGAAAAATCCGTCGATAATGGTTAAAGAAGTTGAAGATCCGACCGGGTTCGGACAGATGATTTCTAAAGGTGGAAAAATTGTTGATTTAGTTGAAAAACCGGTTGAAAATGTCAGTAATTTGGTTAACATAGGAGCTTATTATATTAACAGAAGTTTTTTTGAGAAAGGGATAGAAAAATCAAAAAGAGGTGAATATGAAATAACCGACTATATAAAAAGATATCTTTCCGAAGAAACGATAAATTGCCATGTCGCCGAGGTCTGGGATTCGGTCAGCTATCCGTGGAACCTACTGGAATCGGCCGAGCATATATTTGATCAGTGCGAAAGAAACATAGAAGGAGAAGTGGAAGAAGGAGTGGTTCTGGAAGGGACTATTTATCTGGGGGTGGGAAGCGTGGTTAAATCGGGAAGTAGAATCGAAGGCCCGGCCTATATCGGAAAAGATTGTGTTATCGGTCCGAATGCTTATATCAGGGGAAGAAGTTCAATTGAAGACGATTGCTATATCGGTCAGGCGGTTGAAGTTAAAAATTCGATAATCGGGAGCGGAACTCGAATACCACATCTATCTTACGTCGGAGATTCAGTTATCGGAGAAGGGTGCAACTTGGGAGCGGGAACGATTATCGCCAATCTTAGATTCGAAGAAGAAGAGATTAGAACTGAAGTTAAGGGAAAGATGGTAAAAACCGGTAGAAAGAAGATGGGGGCGGTGTTGGGTGATGGAGTAAAGACGGGAATCAACGTTTCAATTATGCCCGGAGTTATGATTTCATCGAATACGGTTATCTATCCGGGAGAAACGATAAAGAAAAATATAAAAAAAGATGAATAGATATATTTTGGGAATTGACGGGGGTGGAACGGTAACCGATATAGCATTGGCTACGATCGAAGGAAAAATTTTAAATAAAATTGAAGCCGGTCCGGCCAGTCTTAGAAATAACGGAGTTGAAGAGTCGATAGAGAATGTTTTACGAGGAGTTGAAAAAGTCGTTCCGGTCGAAGGAGAGATAGTTTCCACTTTTGTGGGGTTTCCGGCTTTGCAAGAAGAATATGCGGATCAAAAAGATTACATCCAATCTGTTTTAGAGGGAAAGATAGAAGGAAAAGTGAAGATAGGCAGTGATCAACTTGTTGCTTATCGCAGTGGAAGCGATAAGAGTAAAGGGGTGGTAATTATCGCCGGAACCGGTGGAGTCGTCAGAGGTTTTGATTTTGACAAGAAGGAAGACTTTAAAACGAGCGGCTGGGGCTATTTGGCCGATGAAGGATCCGCTTTTTGGGTGGGAATAAAAGCCTATCGGGCGATAGTGAAGAGTATCGACGGAAGAGCGCGGGAGACACTTATAAAAGAGATCGCTTTTACGGACTGGAAGGTGAAAGATAAAGATCATTTTAATCGTTTGGTTTACATGAATCCGTTAATCACTATTCCCAAGCTTTCCGTCTATGTTGACTTAGCTCAAAGAGATGGCGACGAGGTTGCGGAAGATATTTTAAAACAAGGAGCGACGGAGATAGTTTCGGCGGTGGAGGTGGTAGTCGAAAAACTCGATTTTAAGGAAAAAGAATTCGATCTGGTTCCGGTCGGAGGAATGTTCAAGTCGAAATTTTTAGAAGAAGAGATTAAAAAAGGGATATCTTCTTTTGTAAAAAAGATGGAAGTAAAAAAACCCGAAAAGGATCCGGTTTTCGGGGCGGTAAAATTAGCTATTGAAAATTATGATCGATAAGATAAAAAAAGCAGACGAAGAGATCTTTAAAATTATTCAAAAAGAGAGAAAGAGAAGAAAGGAGACCTTAGAGATGATTCCTTCTGAAAATCATACTTCTCCGGCTATTTTGGAGGCGATGAGCACTATTTTAACCGATAAATATGCGGAAGGATATCCCGGTAAAAGATATTATGGGGGAAACGAATATATTGATGAAGTTGAGATTTTAGCTCAAAAGAGAGCCAAAAAGTTATTCAAGGTGCCATTTGCCAATGTTCAACCTTATTCCGGATCGCCGGCCAATATGGCGGTCTATTTTGCCTGTATGAAGCCGGGTGAAAAGGTTTTGGGAATGAACCTTAAAGACGGCGGGCATTTAACTCACGGATGGCCGGTTAGTTTTTCCGGAAGTTATTATCGATCGGTCTCTTACGGCGTTGATGACAAGGATCAATTGATAGATCTTGAGGAGGTCGAGAAAGTGGCGAAAAAGGAGAAGCCGAAACTTATATGGGTTGGTGGATCGGCTTATCCACGCGACTTCGACTGGAAAGGGTTTTCTAAGATTGCAGAAGAGGTTGACGCCTATTTAGCGGCTGATATCGCTCATATCGCCGGACTTATCGTTGCCGAAGCTCATAGCGACCCGGCTCCTTATGTAGATATAATTACGACTACTACTCATAAAACTTTAAGAGGTCCACGAGGAGGGATGGTTATGGTTACAGAAAAAGGACTTCAGAGAGATCCCGATTTGGATAAAAAGATAAATAAAGCGGTTTTCCCCGGTCTTCAAGGAGGTCCTCACGAGCACCAGATAGCGGCAAAAGCGATCTGTTTTAAAGAGGCGTCCACGGAGAGCTTTAAGCGTTACGGAAAAGAAGTGGTAAAAAACAGCAAGGCTTTAACCGATCGATTAATTGAGCATGGATTCGAACCGGTGACCGGAGGAACGGATAATCATCTTTGCCTTATAGATTTAAGAAATAAAGAGATCGGCGGAAAAGAAGCTGAAGAACTTTTGGAAAGAGCGGGAATAACGATAAATAAAAATGCGATTCCCAATGATCCCGCTCCACCGGCAAATCCTTCAGGAATAAGATTGGGAACTCCGGCAATAACGACCCGAGGAATGAAAACGGAGGAGATGAAAAAGATAGCCGACATTATCAATTTGATAATAGAAAAGAGAGACGAAAAAACGATAGAAAGAGGGCGATTGGATATAAAGGAATTAGCTGAAAAGTTCTCTCTTCCTTATGATCTTTAATTGTAAAAAGTTAGCGGAAAAAGAGTTGAAAAAGATTAAGATTGAAAGACCTATTTCTTTAGGGGTGGTTCAGGTCGGAGAAGATAAAGTTTCGGAAGTTTACATTAAGGAAAAGCGCAAGGCTGCAAAAAAGGTGGGAGTCGATTTTAATCATTACAAACTTTCTGAAAAGATATCTCCAGCAGAATTGAAAGAAAGAGTCTTAAAAATTAAGGATGAAGGAATTATAATTCAGCTTCCGATTCCGGATAATTTCAATACTCAGGATATTTTAAATTCAATACCTTTTGAAAAGGATATTGATGGACTTTCTGAACTTGCTTTAGGTCAAGCGGTCAGCGGTAGATTGGATATAATCCCGCCGGTAGCGGGAGCGGTCGACAAGATTTTGAAAGAGCTCGACATTGACATTAAAGGGAAAAAATTAGCGGTCGTCGGTCCGGGCAGATTGGTCGGTAAACCGACTATATTATACGGACTTGAAAAAGGAGCAACCGTTTTCTCGGTAGACGAAAACAGCTCTGATCCGGAAAAGATAATTTTAACCGCAGATGTGGTAGTGACCGGAGTCGGTCAGCCGAATTTAATAACCGGTAAGATGGTTAAAGAGGGGGCGGTGGTAATTGATGCGGGAGTGATCAAGACCGATGAGGGGATGGTCGGTGATGTCGATATCGATTCGGTTAAAAAGAAGGCGACGGTAACTCCGGTTCCGGGAGGGGTCGGCCCTTTAACTGTGGTTTGTCTTTTAGAAAACTTAATCAAGAGAACGAATGGCTTTTGATAAATTAATTTTTGAATTTATATTCTCTCTTTCCGGACAAAATTACCGGATAGATCTTTTAGGACACTTATTGGCTCGCTTTTTACCTTTCGCTCTTATAGTTTGTCTTCTTTTTTTAATTATAAAAGACAAAGAAAAGTTCGGCTTAATCGGGCTTCAGGCCGTTTTTGCCGGATTTTTAACCAAGTTATTGATAGTTACTCCTATTGAGCTTTTAATTCCCAGAAACAGACCCTTTGCCGCTTTGGGCCTTAATCCGTTGATAGCTAAAGAAGTAACCGGTTCTTTTCCTTCATCTCACGCCGCTTTCTTTTTCGCTCTTTCAACCGTTGTTTTTTTTAAGAGTAAAAGTGCGGGAATCTTTTTTTACATTTGTTCTTTTTTGATTTCTTTATCTCGAATATATGTCGGAATTCATTGGCCGACCGATATTTTGGCCGGAATATTTATCGGGCTTCTGGTCGGTTTGATTTTTGAAAAAATTAGAGAAGTTAGAGCTTAAAATTAACGAAAAGTAAAGATAAAAAACCGCCGGAACGGCGGCTTTTAATTAACTTTGTGCCCGGGGTGGGAATCGAACCCACATGTCCTTGCGAACAGCGGATTTTGAATCCGCCCTGTATACCTGATTCCAGCACCCGGGCGACATATAGATTTTAGTTAATCTTTTAGAATTTGTAAAGATCTTCGATTTTGTTTCTGAAATCGTTAAAATTGAATGTAAAAGAGGTGACAGTTATCGCTTTGACAAAAAAATAGGGGCTTGCTATTATAATACCGAGTAGATTACTCGGTTTTAATTTTGACTGATGAAAATATCGAAAAAGACACAATACGGATTGAGAGGTCTCTTTCGCCTGGCCGAATCCGACGGACACAGACCGATGAAAGAGGTTGCCGAAAGAGAGGGAATATCTCCTGATTTTTTGGAAAAGATATTTTCCGAATTGGAAAAAGCGAATATCATAAACTCGAAAAGAGGTCCTACCGGCGGGTACGCCCTGGCTAAAGACCCTCGGGAGATAAACTTAAAGATGATTATGGAGGTTTTGGAGACCAACTTGACTTTGGTCGAGTGTATCGATTCTTCTTGTCATCGAATTGAAGATTGCCCGGTCGCCTCCGTCTGGTCCGCTCTGGACAAAGAGATTAAAGAAAAATTGGAGATGATAACCCTTAAAAGTTTAATCGATAAAAACGATGAATAAAAAGATATATTTGGACAACGCTTCGACGACACCCGTAGATGAAGAAGTTTTGGAAGAGATGAAGCCTTATTTTAACCGGAAGTACGGGAACCCTTCTTCAATCCATTCTTTTGGACAAGAAGCGCTGGTGGCGATAGACGATTCCAGAGAGATGATAGCCGATTTTTTAAATTGTGAAGCCGAAGAGATTATTTTTACCGGATCGGCGACCGAAGCGAACAATATATTTATAACCGGAGCAATCAAAGGGGTTGATGATCCACACGTGATAACGACAGCTATAGAGCATGACGCCGTTTTGGAGACGGTTAAAGCTTCGGGAGCGAAATACTCTATCTTATCGGTTGATAAAGAGGGGTTTGTCGATATTGAGGAGTTGAAAAAAGAGATAAGAAAAGAGACCGTTTTGGTTTCAATAATGTATGCCAATAATGAAATAGGGACGATTCAAGATATAAAAAAGATCGGTGAAACGATTGAAGAGCTGAATAAAGAGAGGGATAGAAAAATACTGTTTCATACCGATGCAGTTCAAGCGGCGGGATATCTCGATTGTGACGTTCAAAAACTGAAAGTCGACGGATTGACTTTGAGCGGGCATAAGATTTACGGTCCGAAAGGGGTCGGAGCATTGTATAAGAGCAATGGCGTTTCTCTGGATCCGATAATTTACGGCGGAGGTCAAGAAAACGGCTTGCGATCGGGAACTTACAACACACCGCTGATAGTCGGATTGGGTAAAGCGGTTCAGATCTTAAAAAGAAAGAGAAAAAAAGAAGAGACCGAAAAGTTGAGAGATTATTTGATAGATCAAGTTTTAAAGATCGAAGGATCTTCACTAAACGGTCCTCGAAAAGAAAGATTGCCCAACAATACTAATTTCAGCTTTGAAGGAGTCGAAGGAGAGAGTATGGTTTTAATTTTGGATCAAGAAGGGATAGCCGTTTCTACCGGATCGGCCTGCTCGAGTAAAACTTTGGAAGCCTCACACGTTTTACGGGCGATAGGCTTGGAAGGGCTGGAGGCTCACGGGTCGATAAGAGTTTCTTTGGGGAGAGACACTAAAAAAGATGATTTGGAAAAGCTTCTAAAAGTATTACCGGAAGCGATTAAAAGGTTGAGAAAAATATCAGGAAGATAAAATATATGAAAAAAAATTATTCGGAAAAAGCGATGGATCATTTTCTGAACCCACGCAACATGGGAGAGATTGAGGACGCCGACGGAGTCGGTGATGTCGGAAATCCCCGGTGCGGTGATTTAATGACCATCTATATAAAAGTGGACGAAGGAAAAATAAGCGATATGCGCTTTAAAACTTTGGGTTGTGCGGCGGCCATCGCCACTTCGGATATGATATGTGAAGTGGCCAAGGGTAAAAAGATCGAGGAAGCTTTGGAGATAACTTTTCAAGACTTACTCGACGAGCTCGGATCTTTACCCCCGACCAAAGTTCATTGTGCCGATTTGGCTCAAGAGGGGTTAAAAGCGGCGGTTGAAGATTATGAAAAAAAGAAATAATAGAAAAGTGGTCGTCGGAATTTCCGGAGGAGTCGATTCTTCGGTTTCTTTAGCTATTTTAAAGGAGAGAGGGTTTTCTCCGGTTGGTGTTTTTTTGAAGTTTTGGGGGAAAGATAATAGCTGCTGTGGTTCGGAAGCGGAAAGAAGGGCCAGAAAAGTTTGTGATTTGATGGATGTTCCCTTTTACACTATGGACGTCCGAAGAGAGTTCAAAGAAAGAGTAGTCGATTATTTTCTTGAAAGTTATGAGCGAGGAGAAACACCGAATCCTTGTGTTGTTTGTAATCCGGAGATAAAATTCAAAACTCTTTTTGATAAATTAAAGGCTCTGGACGGTCGATTCGTCGCTACCGGTCACTACGTAAAAGTTAAAGACCAAAAGATGCTCGAAGCCGAAGATAAAAAGAAAGACCAAAGCTATTTTTTGTGGAACTTAAAAAAGAGAGATTTGAAAAGAGTGGTTTTTCCTCTCGGAGAGCTGACTAAAAAAGAGGTTAGAAAAAAAGCGAAAAAGCTCAATTTGCCGACTTCGGAGATTTCCGAATCGCAAGAGGCTTGCTTTATAGGGGGCGGGTTGGAGAGCTTTTTGGACGGGTGTATAGATTTAATACCGGGGCCGATTGAAGACGTTAACGGAAATCAGCTGGGTGAGCATATCGGTCTTCCCTTGTATACGAAAGGGCAAAGAAAAAGAATTGGACTTTCGGGAGGTCCGTTTTACGTTTTAGAGAAAGATGAGGAGAGAAATGTCCTAACGGTAACCGAAGATCGTAGTGATTTGGAAGAAAGGAGGGTAATCTTCAGAAATCCCAATTTTTTTGAAAAGGTTACCGATTCTAAAAAATTAAAGGCGAAGATACGCTATAATTCTCCGGCCAAGGAAGGAGTTTTAAAGGATAATGAATTCATATTTTCCGAACCTCGGCTGGCTATCACTCCCGGCCAGTCG
Organism: uncultured Candidatus Saccharibacteria bacterium; assembly: GCA_964573145.1. Lineage (GTDB taxonomy): Bacteria > Patescibacteriota > Minisyncoccia > Minisyncoccales > PWPS01 > PWPS01. The sequence continues at coordinate 5,688 of CAZNIM010000015.1, read as the reverse complement.
ATAGTTTTTTATGACGGAGACAAGCTGATCGGGGGTGGAATTATAAGTTAACTTAAAAAGATGAAAAAGATAAATAAAAATTTAATAGCTGTGGCCGTCGGTTTGGCGGTCATCGGATTGGCGATTTACGCGACAAACGGAACGATCGATATCTTGAATGAAAGAGAGGCTTTGAAAGGAGAAAATCAGATGGTTGAAAACGGAAACCCGCTCGACTTGGTTGATCTGGGAAGAGGAGCTACTTTAGGAGATCCGGAGGCGCCGGTGGTAATGGTTAATTATTCCAATTATTATTGTCCGTATTGTGTTCGGTTCAAGGAAAATGTCTTCCCACAACTGAAAGAGGATTATATCGATACCGGTGATCTACTCTATGTTTATCGCGATTTGGGAAATCCTTCCGACCCGATTTATAGAGCTCCCTATTGTGCCGATGATTCGTATTGGGAGTATCAAGATTTACTCTACTCTCGAATGGAAGATTTTAACGAAGAAACTCTCTTCAGTATCGCCGATACGATTGGTCTCGACCGGGAAGATTTCGAAAACTGTTTAAGTGATGAGCGATACATGGAAACGATTGTTTCCGGACTGGAAGAGGCTAACGATTTGGGGGTTACCGGGACTCCGCATATAATAATAGACGATGTTGAACTTTCCGGACTTAGGAGTTATGAAGATTATAAACAAATAATAGATATAAAATTGGATGAAAATAGATAAAAATTCGACAATTGAAGAGATTTTAAATCACCCGAAAGGAAGAGAGGTCTTGAGCAAACATCAAGTTCCTTGCTTGGGCTGTCCGATGGCCGCTTTGGAGGTGAAAGATCTTCAAATAGGGCAAGTAGCTGAAAAGTACGACCTTGATCTTGAGGCGATACTTCAAGAATTAGAAGAATGAATTACGTTATTTGTCACTATTCGGAAATCGGATTAAAAGGAAAAAACAGACGCTTTTTTGAAAAGAAGCTGGTTTTTAATATTGAAAGAGCACTGAAAAAAGATTCCTTTAAAAAAGTGGAAAGAAAAAGAGGGAGAATTGTCGTAGAGCTGACTACAAAGGCAAAAAAAGAGGAGGTTGAAAGAGCACTCAAAAAAGTGTTCGGCATCGCTTACTTTTCTTTTGCATATAAAACTGAAAGTGATATCGAAAAGATAAAAGAGTTGGCCGGTCGAGCATTGTCTGAAAAAAAAGAAGAGGTTGCAAGTTTTCGGGTGACCACTAAAAGAGGTGATAAATCATTTCCATCCACATCGGTAAAAATTAACCGAGAAGTGGGCGCTTTCATTGTTAATCATTTTGGATGGAATGTTAATCTTGAAGATTTTGACCTCAATCTATTTATCGAAGTAACCGAGAAGGGTAGTTTTTTATATTTTGATAAAATCAGAGGTTACGGAGGGTTGCCGGTTTCATCTTCGGGTAGGGCGGCATTGCTTCTTTCCGGAGGAATAGATTCTCCGGTGGCCGCTTTTAAGATGATGAAGAGAGGTCTTCTGCTTGATTTTGTTCATTTTCACGCTTATCCGACGGTTTCAAAGGCATCGATAAACAAGGCCAAAAAACTCTTTTCGATTTTGAAAGAATATTCTCCGGAAAGCAGATTGATTCTTATCCCTTTCGGAGAGGTTCAAAAAAAGATTCGATTAGAAGTTCCGGAAAGCTTGCGGATAATATTCTATAGAAGATTGATGCTTCAGATCGCCGAGAAGGTGGCTGACAACCTGAATGCGGAAGCTTTGGTTACCGGTGAGAGTCTGGGACAGGTTTCTTCACAAACGATGTCCAATATCGCTGTTACCGATCGAGCGGTCGATTTGCCGATTTTAAGACCGTTGATAGGAGAAAATAAAGGAGAGATAATGGAAATCGCCCGAGAGATTGGAACTTATCCGGTATCGATTTTACCCGATGAGGATTGTTGCACGCTTTTTAATCCTCGGTCACCCGACACCGGGACCAACTTAAAGAGGGTGATTGAAGTCGAAAAAGGGCTCGATATCGAAAAGGAAAAGAGCAATTGTATTAAAAATAAAGAGGTTTTAACTTGATTTTTTCTTAGCGTTCGCTATAATGAGCTCAAGTTAGGTTAAATTGAGTTCAAATTTATCCTTGATTTCAGTTAAAACTGATTTCAGAAATAAAGGTCGGCAGAGTTAATCAAACTTCTAATCATCATGTCTGAAGCATATTGTGTAAAATGCAAAGCTAAAAGAGAAATGGAGAACGAAGAAGAGGTTATCATGAAGGGAAAGGGAGGAACCAAAAGAAGAGCTCTTTCCGGAAAATGTCCTGAATGTGGAACTAAGATGTTCAGGATTCTTGGAAAAGCCGACTAGTTTCTAAGAGTTTTCTCTACTTCCAAAAGCCACCCGACCACGGTGGTTTTTGGTTTTATAATCCCCCTTTTTTTTATAGAATAAGATAATGACCAAAGATAAAGAAAGAATAAAGGCATCGGCTCTTCTTCTTTTAATTTTATTCAATTTGATCGCTTTACTTATTGTCTTTGATTTGCGGGAGGATCCCACTTCGAGAGTTTTGTTTTTCGATGTCGGACAGGGAGACGGGGCGCTTATCAGTACCGCCGAAGGGCACCGAATACTTATTGACGGAGGGCCGGGTCAAAAGATATTACCGGAGCTCTCTTCGGAAATTCCCTTTTGGGATCGAAGAATAGATTTGGTAATTTTGACTCACGCTCACGCCGATCACCTTTCCGGATTGGTTGAGGTTTTAAGAAGATACAGAGTCGATAAGATCTTATGGAACGGGCAAGAGGCGGACACTTTAATTTATAACGAATGGGCCGAGTTGATAGAAGATCACAAAGTTAAAATTGCAGCCAAGGGACAACGGATAGATTTGGGAGAAGGGTACTTGGATGTTCTTTTTCCGCCCGCGGATTATGTTTTTACCGATGATCTCAATGAAGGATCGGTAATTAACAGATTGGTTTATGATAGCGGAGCGGTTCTTTTTACCGGCGACGCATACAAAAAGCAAGAAGAGCAGCTGTTAAAATGGGAAAAGGAGTGTGAGGAGATTGAAAAAGAGTGGTGTCGAGTGATGGATCTTCCCTCGGAAATTCTAAAAGCCGGACATCACGGGTCGAGCACCTCCAGTTCGGAAATTTTCATTGAGCGAGTTTCTCCCGGACTGGTCGTGATAAGCGCCGGAAAAGATAACAGATACGGACATCCTCATCGAGAGACGATGGAGACTTTGAAAAATTCGGGAGCGGATATTCATAAAACTTTTTCAAGTGGCAGCTTGGAGATTATTTTGGATTAATATTTCAATAAGTTGAAAAAGAGCTTAAAAATGATAAAATAGTAAAACTAAATTAAAAGAAAATATGAAAGATAAAGAAAATTTTGAAGAAGAATACTTTCCATTTCCGGAAAAAGATTTCAGAGAGACTTTTCACTGGAGAATTTTCAGGATAATGGCCGAGTTCGTTGAAGGATTTCAATTCGTCGCCGATTTTGATAAATCGGTCTCTTTTTTTGGATCCAGTAGATTCGATGAAGATAATCCGCATTATGAAAAAGCGCGGAAATTAGCCAAGCTTTTGGTTGCAGAGGATTATGCCGTAGTAACCGGTGGCGGTCCGGGAATAATGGAAGCGGCCAACAGGGGCGCTTATGAAAATGACGGTCGTTCGATCGGTATAAATATTCAGCTTAAAGACGAAGGGGAAAAGGCGAACGGTTATCTCGGTGAATCAGTCGGATTTCACTACTTTTTTACCAGAAAAGTGATGCTTTCTTACGCTTCGTACGGCTATGTATTTTTTCCCGGTGGATTCGGAACTTTGGATGAGCTTTTTGAGATGTTGACTATGATTCAGACTAAAAAATTACCTCAACCGGTAACGATAGTCGCCGTCGGTAAGGATTATTGGCAGCCGCTAATAGATTGGTGCGCCGACTGTTTGCGAGATGAATATAAAACGATAAGTCAGGAGGATTTGGACTTGATTAAAGTGGTCGATACTCCGGAAGAGGCTCTGGAGGTTATTAAAAAAGGAAAACCCTTAAGAAGAAAATAAGAAGTTATTAAGCTTAATGACCGAGTATTAAAGATACCGGTGAAAAAAATGAAAGGAGTAGAATTTCCAATTTACAAAACAAAAGTTGAGGACGATCGTGAATTCGATCTTTCCGACCCGAAAGAAAGAAAAAAGTATTTTGAATTCAAATCGGGTAAGGATATAGAAGACATCAAGGAGTTTTTGAAGAATAACACCTTTGTGGTTTATCTTTTGGGAAAAAAGAGTGCCGGGAAAGGAACCTATTCCAAGATGGTTGCCGATGCGATCGGAAAAGACAAGGTTGAACACTTCTCGGTCGGAGATATGATCAGAGAAGTTGACGAAGAGCTCAAAGATGAGAAAAAAAGAGAAGACTTAATCAAGTTTTTGGAAGACAATTACCGAGGTTGGATTGAGATCGATGAAGTTATTGCCAGACTGGAAGGAAGAAGCACCGAATCACTGCTGCCCACTCCCTTGATTTTAACTTTGATTAAAAGAGAGATCGCCAAGAGAGGAAGAAAGGTTTTGTTTATCGACGGATTTCCCAGAAATATGGACCAAATCAGCTACTCTCTCTTTTTCCGAGACCTAATCGGGTACAGAGACGATGTCGATATTTTCGCTCTTATCGACGTTCCGGAGACGATTATCGACGAAAGGATAAAATATAGAAGAATTTGCCCCGAGTGCAACACCTCAAGAAACTTAAAGCTTCTTCCGACTTCCAAAGTGGAATACGACAAGGAGGAGGATGAGTTCAACTTAATTTGTGATAATCCCGACTGTAAAGAAGTTAAAATGGTCAGGAAAGAAGGTGATGAAAAGGGAATCGAACCGCTCAGAGAAAGACTCGATTTGGATGAAAAGCTGATTAAGCAAGCTTTCAATTTACACGGAATACCGAAGGTGTTGGTCAGAAACGCGATTCCGGTGGATAAAGCCGATGATTACGTTTCCGATTATGAACTCACCCCGGAATACGTCCATAGCTGGAACGAGGAGAAGGGAGAGGTGGAGACCGAAGAGATTCCATGGACGATAGAGGATGAAGAGGGAGTCGAAAGTTACAGCCTTTTGGCACCCCCGGCCGTCGTTTCATTTATCGGGCAATTGGCTGAAATTTTACGCAGATCTTAACTCTTGACGAGTCAATCGGACACGCGATATAATTACAGTGCACCTCGTTAACATAAAGTCTGACACATAAACACTTAAGGGAGCCACAAATGATCCTTAACCCGTGGGTTAAGGCTGAGGCACCCACTTGGAAAATACTCAGATTTTTTATGAGTAGCGAGGTGCGATAAAAGACATCTCCCGGAAGGGAGGTGTCTTTTTATCTCTTTAAATCTAATAAATTTTACCTAAATTAAATAAGACCCGTTATTATTAGCTGTTCAAAAGCTGAGCATTTTGCTATAATGAATCAGTTTATAAAAGCAAACCTCAAAAAATGAAGTATAAAAAAAGAGGATTTACTCTAATAGAGTTACTGATAGTAATCGGAATAATCGCCATCTTGGCGGCAGCGGTTATCGTTGCCATCAATCCCGGGCAGCAATTCGCACAAGCCAGAGACGGAGCCAGAGAATCACATATAAATACGCTTTATAACGCTCTTATATCATATCAAATCTCAAGCGGA
>CAZNIM010000014.1:0-20573 GCA_964573145.1 uncultured Candidatus Saccharibacteria bacterium | reverse complement strand
CCCAGGTCGGTAAGGTCTCCTTGGAGAGTGGCTTGATTCGACTCGATCGCCGTTGCCGGTTCCGTTTCTACTGAGACTGAAAGCATATCTTCCGGAAAGAAAAGTTTACTGTCTCCGGTGTTTCCGTCCTCGGCGTTGAATCCAAGTATAGTATGCCTATTATTGGGCCCTCCTCCGGCATCGTCACCGATAAAAGTGACTCTTATTTTCTGATCATTCAGTTCATATTCCGGAAGGTCGGTTTCGGTGAGGGTAAATTTTTGAAACTCGTCGGTAAGACCTCCGGCCGTTTCACTCATAATCAGTTGAGGGTTTGATTGTCCGTCGGAATCAACGATATGAGCCTCCAATCCGGCTAACGGATTTCCTCCTCCACTGTTATTTTTTCTAACCCAAGCTTCCAAAGTCCAGTCTCCGCCCGGGATTATTTCCGTAATAGGTTCGGTGAACCAGCAAAAAGTTTCACCCCCTTCTCCCGCCACTTCGGAGAGGGAGCTTCCGTCGGTTTCCGAAAGCTCTCTGTCTCCGTCCGAACAGGGTGATGTTTCGCTGTCGGTATCTCTTAAATACTGGGGAGATTTAATGCCCTCAATAGCTAAGAAATTAAATGTTTCTCCGTAAACGGTCTCCTCTCCCGCTTCCGCTACCGCTCTGAAGTAATAGGTTTCCCCTTCGATAAGGCCGGTTATCGTCGTATTGAAAGTGCCCGGTTCGGTTAAAGTGTCGGGATTAGTCACGTTCGGGTCGGCAAGCTCACTGTCCGTGCCCCACTCGAATGATGCAGCCGCACTATCATAATCTCCCATAGAGAAAAGTTCTCCTTGAAGAGTGGCTTGATTCGAATCAATGCTTGTCGCTGGGTTAGTTTGAACTGAAAGAGGTAATCCAAGCAATTCAAAGTTTTCTGTATGAAATTGCTCTCTACAATCATTAGAAGGACTACAAGTTCCTATCGCGAAATCATCTTCAGCTTCATAATAGCCACTTCTGTTTGCACTATAGTAGTAAGTAGTAGCATCATCATCCAGATAGATTTGTCCTCTACCTCTAATATTGGTTGTGATTTCTGCTAATTCATTATTCCTTGCGCTGTCATCATAAATTCCAATAGTTATATCTCCTAATTGATTTATTTCCTGAAATTCAACATGTGGATACGAGCAATTTCCCCAATCGGGTTGTAGGCTGTCATTGTTTCTAAATGCTGACCACGAATCAAAATCAGACGGCTTGCTGTTTATGTTTGAAACACACCATTTTGATATATCTTGATTGAAGGAGGAGGCGTTGAAGAACATAGCACCCATATCTTCCACAGAAGAAGTATCCCAATTACCAATATCTTGGTTGAAATTGGAGTCGCGGAACATTGACCACATACTAGTTACAGAAGAAGTATCCCAGCTTCCTATTGGTTGATTGAAGTCGGAGGCGTTGCGGAACATCTCTCTCATATTCTCCACAGAAGAAGTATCCCAATTACTGATGTCTTGATTGAAGTCGGAGGCGCCGGAGAACATAAATCTCATACTCGTAACCTGGGAGGTGTCCCAGTTGCCGATTGGTTGGTTGAAAGCGGAGGCGTTGTAGAACATAACTCTCATATCGGTAACTGCGGAGGTATCCCACCCGCTAATATCTTGGTTGAAGGCGGAGGAGGACACCGTGCCGAACATATAGCTCATATCGGTAACTGCGGAGGTGTTCCAGTTTCCTATCGGTTGGTTGAAGGCGGAGGCACCGTAGAACATATAGCTCATACTCGTAACCTGGGAGGTGTCCCAGTTGCCGATTGGTTGGTTGAAGGAGGAGGCGTTGCGAAACATATAGTGCATTGTAGTAATATTAGAAGAAGCTTCATCAAAAAAGTCAGTGGCAGAAAATGACTCTACATTGGTATTAATAAACATCTTTTCGGAAGAAGTAAGGCCAAAGCCGGCTGGGATTGGAGAAAGAATGTCTTTTAATAGTTCCGGAGTGGTTTCTTCTAAGCAGCTAAGTGAAGAAGTTCCTCCACAAAAGAATACTCTGGTGGCTGTTCCGGTAAGGGTGATGTCATAAGTTCCGGCAGTTGCATATTCGTGCTGGACTAATCGACTACCAGTTATTCGGTCGTCTTGCTCATCTTCCCAGTCTACTAATATATCTGCATTTTCTACTTCAAATCCAAAGGTTTGATTGTCTTCGGTTGTTTCTATTTGAAATGTCCAAGATGGTAAATCTGCGTTAACTTGGAAGTCAAGAATATCTCCATAATCTGTTCCTTCTGTGTTTTCAGCTACTGCTCGGAAGTAATAAGTAGTTTCTGGATCTAGTCCGCTTTGTGAGTGGCTAAAGCTTCCGGTTTCTGCTAATGTGTCAACTCCTACAGTTGAGCTGCCTGATAGGTCAGAGTTTTCGGAGTATTCAAACCAGACTTCTACGTTGTCTGTCCATCCTAAGCTTAATAGCTCTGCGAACATTTTTATCGATGATTCTTCAAGACTAAAAGCTGAAAGAGTGAGCACTTTTGGGGATGATATCTCACATCCTGAATCTTCTCCTCCGTCTGTTATCATCCAACCATTTATCGTCTTAAGAATATTTCTAGGGCCATCTGCGCAGTAGGTTGAGTTTCCTCCGTGGAAGTAAAGGCTGGAGTTTACTGATTGAGAGCTCCAGGATGTGAGGAGAGCGTCGTAGTTTGCGGTTGATAGTTGGACACTTTGTAAGAAGTCTGTAAAGTTTGTGACACTTTCTACATCCCAAGAGCCTATATCTTGGTCGAAGGAGGAGGCGCCGTAGAACATTCCCAACATCGTAGTAACCGAAGAAGTGTCCCAGTTGCCGATTGGTTGGTTGAAGTCGGACGCGTCGCGGAACATATGCCACATCGTAGTAACCGAAGAAGTGTCCCAAGAACTTATGTTCTGGTTAAACTCTGAAGCATTGGAAAACGTGAGCACCATATTGGTTACCTGCGAGGTGTCCCAGCTGTTTATATCAGCGGTAAATGTTTCAGCAGAAACATTTCTAAACATTCCAGACATACTGGTAATTCCGTCAATCGCTTCAAAGGGGTCGGTAAGGACGTCGGTAACTGCCTCTCCGAAGGATGTAAATACCAAAGAAGAATGATCGAATCTTCCTCCGGTGGTCACTCTGGTTGCCTGACCACTAACACTTATCGTATATTCTCCATGTGAATCATATGTATGAGATATTTCTACGTTTGTGCTTCCGGAATTATTTATAGTAGTGCTGTTTCCATCTCCCCAGTCGACTTCCAGTCCGTCCGGATTGTCGGCCTGAAAGGCGTATGTCAGATCACCCGGATTTTGATTGGTATCAATCACCCAATCGAAAGTAGTCCCTTGAGCAGAAACCTCCATTAAAAAAGGCCGGGATAAAAACCCGACCCAAATAAACAATCCGATAAAGACAGCTAATAAAACTCTCGAAAAAAATATTCTATTTTTCATCTACAAACTGTTGACTCGTATCGCCGACTCTTTTACTTTTTAACTATTCGACAACTTCAAAAGGAAAAGTTCCCAATAATGTTTGATTCGTCTTTATTTCAATCTTGTAAGAGCCGGCCTCTTCGGGAACTTCTTGACAACAAATCTCAAATCCACCGGTTGAACTTGCAGTTATCGGTCTGAAGATATTTTGGTCAATCAATTCACCGTCCGCAGTTAAAAGGTCGGTATGTATTCTGGCACTGTCGGTTACTTCAAATCTTCCCGATACACCGAAAAGATCTCTTTGATTAAAGACTTCCACCGCTTCACCGGCATTTCTTCTTCCCGGCTCCCCATCGGTTCCGGCTCTGAAAAAATGAGCATCACCGTCTATTCTGACAACCTCTTCTTCAAAAATATCTTCTTCGAACTCAACTTCATCATACCTGAAGACAAAATAAATTGCCCCGATAAATAACAAAGCGGCGATGATGGCGATGATTATTTTTTTCTTTTTTGTCATGTTATTTTAATAAGCGGATAATTAGCTAAGTATAGATTCTGTAATTTTTTTTTGCAAATTAAACCCCTTTCCCTATCTGATCTTTTCGGTACGATTCGGAAAGCTTTCTGTAAAGATGAATAAGTGAAAGAAGAGTAAAAGGAAGAGTTAACGCCAGACCGACGGTAAAAAGTGAAAAACCCAAAAAATTTATAAAAGCCAGACCGGTATAAAAAAACATTAAATCAAAAAACCTCTCCCTGGTAATATTCCAGCTCTCTATCATCGAACTGATTGCCGAACTGCTTCCACGCAAAACGATAAAAATGGCAAATGAAAATCTAACCGCAAAATAAATCGCCGGAAAAACAAATAGAACAAAGCCGATTGAGACCAGTAAAAAGTAAAACAGAAAGCCGATTAAAAAGTCGGGCAATCTCTTGTAGTGATAAAAAAGGTCTTTCAATCCGGCCTCTTCTCCGTCATAGATATCGAATCCGACCTTGATGTAACCCATCAGTATTAAAAAATTGACAATCAAAACCGGGAACAAAACTATCGCTCCGATAACTTCACTTATCCCCAAGAGATAGCGAACTATATAAAAAGGAATCGTCCAATATATGACGACCACCAAACTGATACCTACTGACATAAGAGGGTCTTTTCTGACCTTTTCCAATCCCTTTTTAAGGGCTTCAAGTTTTGACATATTTTTACTCTTCTTCTTCCAACTTCATCGGTTCGCCACAACAAACGAGCTCACCGTACCCGGCTTCGACCACTTCCACCACGTTTCCACAAATATCGCATCTGTATTTTTCGTTTTTTTCCGGCATTTTATTGATTATTATTTATATTTTTAATTTCTTCTTCCAAATTCTCTATTTGGATTAAAAGACTCTCTATTTCTTCCAAAAGATCTTCTTCATCGACTCCTTCAAAGTAAAGATCTCGAATGATGAAAAAGCGATTTTCAATCTCGTAATATTCTTCAAAAAGATAATCGTCAACCATATTCTCACCCAGCTGCTCTTCCAAGCTAAGAAGCTCTTCTTCGATTCTAAAAACCGGCGAACCTTCCAAAAATTCTTCCGGGTCGATTGCCTCCTCTTCTTCAACCGGCTCCGGCTCCGAATTTCTTTGACTGAAAACTAAAAAAGAAGCAACTAAAAGTATCGCTAATAAAAAAACTACCGCTAACCCTTTTTTATTGTTCTTGATCATAGTTTTCATAAAGAGAATTCAAGTCATCGACCAAATTATCAATTTTTTCTTGAAGATTTTCCATCTCTCTGTTAAATTCTTCTTCATCTATCCGGTTTTCAAAATATTGGTCTTCCAGTCTGAAAAATTCACGTTCCAAATCCTTGTATTCTTCAAGATACTCCTCAACTTGATCAACTGACAGCTCTTCTTCCATCTCATAAAAAAGACCGTAAGCTTGAAAGAGAGAAGCTTCGACTTCCCAAACTATATCTTCTTCTCCAACTTCATCAACTTGAATTTCGGGATCGCCTTGTGAGTTTATAAAAACACCGATTATTGCCAATGTTACGACTATAAAAAGAATAGCCCAAATCTTCTTTTCCATAATAAATAAGATTATCGTATTACTAATTAAATCTTACCACCCCTACTTAATAAAATCAATTTGACCGGTTAAAAATAAAAACCCCTGACGGAGTCTTGAACCGGCAACCTAAAACAATCAAGGCTTTAAGAGTTTTTGAAGAGCTGCGGGACCAGGATTCGAATGAGTTGCCCGAAGGCGTTCGGGAAAAGCGGTCATTCGGCAGCGCAGCTTCTCACACACATCTCCCAAATAAAAAGAAAAGCCCCTGTCGGAGCTTTTCTTTTTATGCTGCGGGACCAGGATTCGAACCTGGGTGACGAGTTCCAGAAACTCGCATCTTACCGCTAGATGATCCCGCAATCAAGTTTCCAAATATCTCTGAACCGCCACTACCGAAGAGATAACACTGAGTCCGATTCCGGTAGAGAATTGAAGAACGAGAATAAGAATTAAATTACTCCAAATGTGAGCGTCGAGATCAATTCCCAAAGGATTGTACCCCTGAGACATCAAACCGGCCAAAGCGAAAAGAAAAGTTAAAGAAAGAATACTGGCGATAAGCCCCAAGACGAATCCCTGAACTATAAAGGATCCCTGCATAAACAGATTCGAAGCTCCGACAAGTTTCATTATCTTTATCTCTTCACTCAAGCTGTAAATCGACAACCTGACGGTTCCGAAAACTATAAAGATTGAAACCAGAGCCAGAATTGTTCCCGAAACGGCGATTGATCTTTGCACTCTCGAAGTTATGGCGAATATTGATTCTATGGCTTCTTTTCTTCTGTAAAAATCGATCTCTTCGATAATCTCCGAATAATTACTTCTTACGTAATCGGATATTGCTCGATAATCGTCGACTTGGCCCGCTTTTATTCCCAAGCTGGCCGTAAACGGGTTACCGACTTCATCCAAAGCCTCCATCAAAACTTCCCGATCTCTTTGAGTGCTTCTAAAGTTTTCCAGAGCCTCGTGCCGAGAAACGTAATTAATGTTGGCAACCTCGAATTCCGATTCTATCTCTTCGGCGACCTGCATTATCTGCTCTTCAGGAGTAGCGATGTTGAAGTAAACACTGATATCGGCTCTTCCTTCAATATCACGAACGACTTCATCGGTCACCTCTCTGGCTAAAAGCAGAGAGGTCGCTAAAAAAGTAGTCGCCATCAAAACCACTATGGCCACTACCGACAACCCTCCGGACCTTTTGAAATTCTTCCACCCGAGAGAAAATGATCTTTTAAGTGATATGAACATTACTTTATTATTTATAAATTAAAGTTAAAGTCTGAATCTTCCGTTTTCTTCGTCGCTTATTATCTCTTTTTTACGCAAAGTTATCACCCTCTCATCGAGATAATTGACTATCTCTTTATCGTGAGTGGCGAGTAAAATGGTCGTTCCCGATTTGTTTATCTTCTTTAAAAGACTGATAATCTTTTTCGAGTGGTAAGGATCCAAGTCTCCGGTCGGTTCATCGGCCAAAATTAAATCCGGGTCGTGAATCAGAGCTCTGGCTATGGCCACTCTTTGCTTTTCTCCTCCGGAGAGTTGTTCGGGAAATTGCTGCGCTTGTTCGGTAAGGCCGACTATCTCCAAAATTTCGGGGACATCTCTCTCTATCTCTTCTTCCGAAGCTCCGGTTACTTCCAGTCCGTAAGATATATTTTCATAGACCGTTTTTGAAGAAAGCAGTTTATAGTCCTGAAAAATTATCCCCATCCTCTTTCTAAGTTTATACAATCTTCTTCTGCTTATCTTCGATATATCAACTCCGTCAAAAAGAATCTTTCCTTTGGTTAATTCCTCTTCTCGAGTTAAAAGTTTTATTATGGTTGTCTTTCCGGCCCCCGACTTTCCGACAAGAACTACGAACTCCCCTTTTTCAACTTGAAAAGAAACTTCGTCCAAAACCAAGGTTTCTTTTCTACTTTTATAAGGGGGGTAAATTTTTGTTACTTGATTAAAAGAAATCATCTATTTTATTTTCTTCAAAACTTAATTCGAAGTTGATTAATTATTGGTCGATCATCTTTATTTCCGCTTGAATAAATTCTTCCAGATCTCCTTCCAAAACCGATTCGACATCGGAGGTTTCGACTTCCGTCCTGGTGTCTTTTACCAGTTTGTAAGGATGAATTACGTAATTTCTAATCTGATTACCCCAGCTGGCCGAAGAGTCATCCCGAACGGTATCCAGTTTTTCTTTTCTTTCTTTTTCTTTTATTTCAAAAAGTTTGGTCTTCAGTATTCTTAACGCTTCAGTCTTATTTTGTGCCTGACTTCTTTCATTCTGTGAGCTGACCGCCAGCCCGGTCGGTTTATGAGTCACTCTGACCGCCGTCTCTCTTTTATTTACATTTTGCCCTCCCGGACCCGAAGCCCGAAAAGTATCCACTTCCAAATCCTCATCGTCAATATTTATATCTATCTCTTTCTCATCGAAAGAAGGTATTACGTCAACCTTGGCAAAAGAAGTGTGTCGTAAATCTTTTTCGGAAAAGGGTGATCTTCTAACCAATCTGTGAACTCCGCTCTCTTTTTTGAAGTGTCCGAAAGCGTACCTTCCCGTTATCTTAATTGTAGCGTGCTTTATTCCCACTCTTCCCTCCGGGCCTCCGGCTTCGCCGTAAGAAGTGTTTATCGCTTTAACTTCGAACCCTTCACTCTGACAATACCTGCGATACATTCTTAAAAGCATCGCCGCCCAATCTTCCGCATCTCTTCCTCCCGCTCCGGAATGAATCTCCATAAAAGCGTCTTTTTTATCCCATCTTCCGGAAAGATAAACCAGTTTTTCTTTTTTGGAAACCGTCTCGTCCAGTCTTTTCAGTTTTTCAGCGACTTCCTTTTCCAGCTCATCGTCGAGATCGAGCTCCAAAAGCTCCCCTATTTCATTAATTTCTTTTCTCATCGATTCTATCATAGCCACTTCTTCTTTTAAAGAAGCGAGTCTTTTTTTAACCTCCGCCCCTCTTTCCGGATCGTCCCAAAGATGAGGGTCCATTGCTTCCTTTTCCAGTTCTTTTATCTCTCTTTTTCTTTCTTCCGGGTCAAAGACAGTCCTCCAGATGGAGGATTTTATCTTTTAAATTGTCATATTTTTCTTGCATATTTTTGAGCCGGAGGCGAGACTTGAACTCGCGGCCTACTCTTTACGAGAGAGTCGCTCTACCTCTGAGCTACTCCGGCGTAATGTAATAAATTATTCAAAAAAAGGGATTCTCCCTCTAACTTTCTGCCACCGACTTTTCTCTTCCTCTTCTTCTTCATCGACAAATTCCTCTTCTTCGTCCAGAAGTATTATCACTTTTTCTTCTCCCGGTTTTTTCATTAAAAAATCTTCCCTTAAAACTCTTTCTACGTATCTTCTATCTTCGGCCTCGGTTAAGCTTTCTTCCAGATCGGTTCTTCTTTCTTCAAGCAAAGATAGTTCGTACTGAAGTTTTTCAATCTTTTCTTCATTTCCTTCTCTTTCTCTTATTATTCGATAATTGAAAGTGAAAAAAAGAAAAACCAAAACGATAATTAAAATCGATACCGGAAGATGGGAATAATTTTTATTTTTTTTCTTCATCCGGTTAATTATAACTTCTACCGGGTTAAATTTCAAAATCAATCACCCTCCTTGAATATTTTGAAAAATACGTCTTGAGGAACGTCGACACTCCCCTCGCTTTTGAGTCTCTTTTTCCCTTCTTTTTGCTTTTTTAAGAGTTTATCTTTTCTGGTTCGATCCCCTCCGTAAAGATCTCCGGTAACGTCTTTTCTCATCGCCTTTATCGTTTCTCTGGCAATTATCCTTCCGTCAACCTTGGCTTGAATCGGAACCGGAAACTGCTGTCTGGGTAAAAGCTCTTTTAATCTTTCGGCCATCTTTCTTCCTTCCGATTCGGCTTCGTCACGAGAGACTATTTTGGAGAAAGCTTCTTCCGGTTCTTTATTTAAAAGTATCTCCATCTTGGTTAAATCACCGACTCTGTGCTCCACCACTTCATACCCGAATGAGGCATACCCTTTGGTAGCACTCTTCAAATTGTCATAAAAACCGGTAATCACTTTTCTGAAAGGGGCTTCGTAATTTATTACCAGCCTTCCCGAAGAAGGGAAAAAGTCGGTATCGAGATAATTACCTTTCAGTGTCGATAGTACTTTATTCACGTTTCCCAAAAACTCTTGAGGAGTGACTATCTCCAAAAGAGCCCAGGGCTCGAGAACTTTTTCTATCTTGGTCCTATCCGGAAATTCGGAGGCGGTTTTGATTTCCTCGGTCTCTCCGTCGGTCTTTTCAACCAGATAAGATACCGACGGTGTCGATATTATCAGGTCGAGACCGTATTCCTTTTTAAGTCTCTGAGATATTATTTCAACGTGCAGTGATCCCAAAAAGCCACAACGAAAACCACGACCGAAAACTTCTTTAAATTCGGGGGTAAAACTGAAAGCCGGATCGGAAAGACGAAGCTCTTCAATCGCTTTTTTAAACTCCGGAAATTCTTGAGAATTTTTGGGGTAAAAAGAAGTAAAAACAACCGGCTTCGGTTCTTTGTATCCGGGAAGACCCTTTACTTCATCTCCTTCTTTTCTAATCGTATCACCGACCCGAACCTTATCCACTTCTTTTATTCCGGTGGCGATATACCCTATCTCTCCGGAAGAAAGCTTCTTCTTGGGTTGAAGTCCGGGATTGAAAAATCCGAGCTCCTTACACTCTCCCTTTTCATCCACGGCAACCATCTCTATCTTATCCCCCTTTTCAATCGACCCTCCGAAGATACGAGCAAATGCAACAACTCCCTTGTAAGGATCTCTTTCAAAATCAAAAACGAGAGCTTTAAACTTGTCATCTCCCTTTTCGGGTTCGGGAATTCTTTGAGTCAGTGCGTCAAGTAATTTTTCGACATTGGTCCCCTCTTTCGCCGAAATCTTCAAAACCTCTTCTTTTTTCAAACCGGTTAAAGAAACTATCTCTTCTACCGTTTCTTCGATTCTGGCACTCGGTAAATCAATCTTATTTATCGCCGGAACGATTACCAGATTCTGCTCTTTGGCCATATTCAAAACGGTAATCGTCTGAGCTTGAACTCCCTTGGTAGCGTCCACTAAAAGTATCGCTCCCTCGACCGCTTTCAAGGATCTCGACACTTCATAGGAAAAATCGATGTGTCCCGGAGTGTCGATCATATTCAAAGTGTAATCCTTCCACTTCATTCTGGCCGGCTGCAACTTTATCGTTATCCCTCTCTCTTTTTCAAGTTCCATATTATCCAGAAAACGATCTTCCATATCTCTACCGGCCACCGTTTCGGTCAACTCCAAAAATCTATCGGCCAAAGTCGATTTTCCGTGATCTATGTGGGATATGATTGAAAAATTTACTATCTTCATAATATTTTTTTAAGAATTGCCTTCATCTCCGGACTGTCAAAAATTACGGCAGCCAAAAGATAAGCTATTATACTGAAAAATAGAGTTACTGAAAACTGAGCCAAAACATTTAAAAAGGTGTCCAAAGTAACCAGATTAACCATTGCTCGCAGACTGAAAAAAGCAACTATCGTCATCACTATCGACGACCCCAAAACCCTGATGGCGGAATCGATAATTTCTTGTCTACGTAAGTCACCTATTCTCTTTTCAAGTAAAAGGTAAAGTATTAAAAATTGAGCGGTTATCGAAAAGAGAAAAGCAAGAGGAAAGGCAAGCACTTCTATGTTGGATAAATTCTCCAACCTTAAAAAATAAGTCAATCCGGAATGAAGAAAGTCGGTCGATTTGAGAACAAATATAAAAATCAAAGAAAGAGAGATGTTCAAGATTACGCTACCTATCGATACATAAAGAGGAGTTTTGGTGTCCTGCATTGAAAAGTAGGCCCTTACCAATAAATGAACCAAAGCGTTGGCTACGAGTGAAAAAGAAAATATTCCCAAAGCGGCCGCCGTCAATCTGGTGTCTTCCCAGCCGAATTCTCCGGTTCCCAAAACGAGTCTTACTATTTGTCCCCGCATAATAAAAGTCAAAAAGCTGATCGGAACAATTGCAAATACAATCTTTCTGACCGAATTGGAAAAGTTATCCAAAAAAATCTTCGTTTCACCGTTCGCCAAGCTTTTTGAAAACCGAGGAAAAGCGGCTACCGCAAAAGATAGCCCTATGACTCGAACCGGAAAGGCTTGGAGGTGGTCCGAAAAATTAAAAACGGAAAGGCTTCCGGCCGCCAGAGTCGAAGCTATCGCCGTAATCACCACCAAGTTTATCTGATTGGAAGCCTGCCCGATCATTCTCGGGATTATCAGATGAACTATTCTTCTTAATTTCTTACTGGAAAGATTGATTATCGGCCGATACCCGAATCCGGCTCTGAAAACGGTCGGGACTTGAATTATCAAATGGAAAAAAGCTCCCAAAACGACTCCGTAAGCCAGCCCGGGAAGTCCGAAAAGCGGATAGAAGAAAACTATTCCGAATATTATTCCCAAATTATAAAGTATCGGAGCTAATCCGTAAGTAAAAAATTGATCAAAATATTTCAATACTCCAGAAAAGAGACTGGAGACTCCCAAAAATATCGGGCTAATCATCATTATTCTGGTCAAGGTAACCGTTAATTCCATCTGGTCGGGAGTAAATCCGGGAGCAACTATTCTAACCACCCAGGGAGCTAAAATCAAAAGTAAAAAAGAGAGCCCGGAAAGGGCTAAAAGTAAAAAGTTTAGCAAATTACTGGCCAGCTCCCACCCCTCTTCTTCATCCTCTTCAAACGTTTCCGAAAATACGGGCAGAAAAGCGGCTATCAAACCTCCGGTAATCAGCACTCCGTAGACGAAATTGGGAATTCGAAAAGCGGCGAAATATATATCCAAATCACTTCCGGCGCCGAAAGTGCCCGCTAAAAGCCTATCCCTGAAGATTCCCAAAAAAGCGCTAATCGTACTGGAGACGGCCAATATTACTGCCGAGGTAGTTATCGTCTTCGATTTTATATCAAAAAATTTAAACATATCTCCATAAGAAAAGCCCAAGCAGAAAATAAGCCGAATTCTGTCGAGGGTAATCATTTATCTGGGCCTCGAATTACTCCGAGGCTCGAGCAAGCTACCCGGTCCGAAGACCTTTTTGCTTTTGCATTCGGGTAGGGATTTAGCCGTTTCACTTTCACCTTCCGATGAAAATACTCCCGAAGGAGTTCCTTCGTCTCTCGACGAGGACGTCACTGTTCGCACCCCGCACCTTTTGCGGTGGACGGGTATTACCCGCTACCTGCTCCCTGAAAGGGGAATGTTCGGACTTTCCTCCCCGAATAAACGGGGCGATTACCTATTCTGCTTGAGCCTACTCTATATAATAAGAAAAAAGAATAGTTTTGTCAATTGAATTTAACTTGACATCCTTTCAAAAAAAAGATATTATGCTATCCGTATGAAAGGAGGGATTTTATGAAAAAACCCGATAGTTACCGGGACGATTACGATAAAGTAATGGCTCCCGGGGAGTATTCCGTTCTTATTCGCGAGGATTATCTAAAAGAGGAAGAGGAAACCTCTTCCTAACCCAAAAGCGTAGCCCTGTGGCTACGCTATTTTTTTAACTTATTTTTGACCCGCTTTCCGCTTTTTCGACCGTCAATAAGTCGGCCTCCTTACCGGCCGCCAAAATCATTCCCTGGCTTTTTTCTCCGAAAATCTCTTTCTCTTCCAGGTTGGCAACCACTATAACCTTTTTCCCCAACAAATCTTTTTCTTCGTAAAGCTCTTTTATTCCGGCTATAACTTGTCTTTTTTCTTCCCCCAAATCAACTTGAATTTTATACAAGCTATCCGCCCCCTCGACATCTTCAACCGCTAAAATTTCTCCGACTCGCATATCCACTTTTTTGAACTCTTCAAAGTTTATCATGATTTTGTCTTATAAAATTACTAATTGATCGATCATAACCGGCCTCCTCTTCTTTTGAAAAATAACAAGCCGGCAACTCCCCTTTTTCTCGGTGGTAATGAAGGCAAAGGCAGCAAAAACCTTTTCGAGGACACCCCGAATAACTGCAATTACACTTTTCCAAGTTGTCTTCTTTTCGTGGACAATTTTTCATAATACTCGATAAAATATTAATCCGTCGTAATTCGAATTTTCCACATACCGAAGAAAATCCTCACTATGAACCTGTCCGGCAGTCGGAGAAGCGTGAATCAATTCCGACTGGTTGAAAACGAATCCTTCATGATTGACGTCGAGACCGATCGATTGATTTCCAAGTCTCATAAACATCACTCCGACCTCATCGGGCAACTCACTGACCACCTCGGTTAAGTTTTCGGTCGGTAGATAATTGACTTCCAGCTCCTCTTCCCAATCGATATCGATAAGACGATCCTTATTCAAAACTACGGTTTTGCTTTGAAGGTAGTCTCCGGCCACTTGGGCGGTTATATCTTCAAAATAATCGGAAACCTTGTTCCTATAGGTCGAATAATGAAGTCTGTTTTCATAACTGACTTCTCCCGGCGGATAATAATTTATCTTTTTCATCTCTTCTTCCGGATTTTCCGGTGAATTCAGTTTGGCGGTGGAAACGAGAACCAGAGTGGTGCAATCGAATACGTCGCTTCGATAAATCTCTTCATCCTCCCCTTCTCCCAAAGGTCCCAAGCTGTACGGGCGACCTAAAAACTGAGAAACCACTTCTTGAAGATTGGTCTCTTCAATCTCTTCTTCCGGCTCAACAATAATCTCCGGCTCTTCTTCTCTGAAAGCGAAAAACCCGACAACCAAAAACAGAACTATTAAAACAAAAACAAGCTTTCTATTCATTTACTTTAAAAAAATTAACGGCGGTATAAGAAGAATCATCCAAAAAGTCGATAAAATCTTCTTCCACCACCATCCCCTCGGACGAAGAGGCATGAATAAGTCTTTCTCGTTCAATTAAGAACCCTTCGTGACGGATATCGAGCCCGATCTCCTCATCTCCTTCAACGATAAAAGAAACACCGACCGGATCGGGAAGATTTTCCAAAACGTAAAAGACGTCTTCTTTTTCAATATAATCGAGAGATATCTCTTCTTCCCAATCGATATCGATAAGACGATCCTTATTCAAAACTACGGTTTTGCTTTGAAGGTAGTCTCCGGCCACTTGGGCGGTTATATCTTCAAAATAATCGGAAACCTTGTTCCTATAGGTCGAATAATGAAGTCTGTTTTCATAACTGACTTCTCCCGGCGGATAATAATTTATCTTTTTCATCTCTTCTTCCGGATTTTCCGGTGAATTCAGTTTGGCGGTGGAAACGAGAACCAGAGTGGTAGAATCAAAAAAGTCGGTTCTGTATAAATTTTCATCGTCATCAAGTGGAGCTCTCTGGTGAGGACTTCCCAAGAAATCGGTAATTATCTCTTTTAAATCTTTAACTTCCTCGACTTCTTCTTCCTCGACTTCTTCCGTTTCTCCGTTTTCATCGACTACCACCTCTTCGCTTTCATCTTCAACTTCCGGCCGATCGGGACGAGAAAAGTAAAACAAAGCACTCAAGGTGAGTAAAAGAACCAGCAATGCGGCTATTGTAATGTCTTTTTTACTCATATCTTTGACTTTTAAGTTAATAAAGTATTATAATTTACAAAGTTATTTTCCCGGGGATGAAACTATAAGAAGATAGTTTTCTTTTCCGAAAATATCTTCGGAATCGAGTATCGGCCCAACCAGTCTTGAAGCGCGAGAACAGTCATAAGCGGTAACCGATCCTTCATCTTTGGTTATCGTAAGAATTATTTTATTCTCCTCGCCTCTTTCAACTTCAAGATCTTCCAGCTTTAATCCGATTGTATCAAGAACACCCGATATATTTTTAAATCTCTCTTTCATCAAATTGATTCTATCATGTTTGATAAATTTTTAAAAAATCTAAAAAAGTTCGCTCGCTATTTCTTGCAAATAAGCAAAACCATAGTCAATGATCTTGACCAAGAGGAGAAGCGACTCCTCTTAACCGCTATCGGATTTTTGGTTATGGGATTTTTAATTTACACAACTTGGAGGGTGAGGCTGATTACTCCGGAAACCGAGCCTCAAGCGGAAGAAACCACTCAAATCCCGCAACAACCCGATCCGATTGCTGATGCAGGAGACGAAGAGGAAGAAGAAGAGGAGGAGGAAGAAGTGGTTGTCGAAAACAGAAGACACGACTATAGAATAGTCGAAATAGCGGATTTAATAACCGAAAAGGACGAGGCCCTTCTCTTCGGAGAATCCCACCATTCGGACTTCGTGGTCGAATACCGAGAGATAACTCATGCCGTTTTTGAAAACCCGAACAATCTTTCACTACGTGAGTGGATAGATGAAAAAATTGGAGAGATGACCGAGGAGGATCTTACGACTGAAGAGCAAAGAAGAAGCCTGGATATATTTACAATCAGAGAAGTCGACACCGCCTTGGGAGTCGGTCTCGACGTAATCAGAATGAACGGTTATCAGTCCGGTGAATTATTTTTAGAGTATGGAGATTATATTTTATCTTTCCGCTATCACTCCGACGGATCAACCGGAGTGTCGAACTTGGAGAGAAGAAGAGAACATTTTATTAGAAATATTGAGTAGTGGAAAAATTTTATAATTTAAAAGAGGGGTTTTTACCCCTCTTTTTTGTTGTTGCGAACTCTTTTGATTGTTTTAAGTTATGTTTTAACTTCCAACAATTTAACCTTGTTTTCTCTTCCATTATGCTTGTAGACAATCTCGTCTCCGGCGGACTTTCCGATAATTTTACGGCCCAAAGGAGTGTTCGGAGAAGTGGTACAAAGCTTGGAGTCGGCAAATCCGACGGCAAGTTCATGCGTCTTATCTTCTCCGTCATAGGAGATTACTATTCGAGACCCTATCTGAACTTTGTCACTTTCTGTAGAATCAATAATTTCGGCTTCTTCGAGAACCTTTTCACTCTCTCTTATTCTTCTTCTCAAGTTTAAAATATCTTCTTCACTAACGATCGTCTCCGTGTTCGTGGAGTCCGATTTAATCTTACACTTTCCGTTTTTTTTATTAATTCTTCTCAGCTTCTTCTGCATCTCCTTTCTCTTAGCAACGATCTCATCATACTTTCTTTTTGTCATCTTCATTATCGATAACCCCCTTTAAATTAAAAAGAGCCCGCAACAGGCTACATTATAAAAAAATAACTGATTATTGTCAATTAAAATCCTAAAGCAGTTTGTTTTCTTTTTCTTTCTTATCGAGCTCCTCGTTAACCAAGCTGTCCGCTCCCTTATTATAGTTTCTCGATATCTTTTTCATCTTCACCGATTTATAATCGACGGTCAAATTTCTAAGCTCAATAAATAAGCGCTGCATCTTCTCATCTTTGATTTTGTACTCTCCCTTGAACTGCTTATAGACCAGTTCCGAGTCGGTTCTTATCTCCATCTCGGTTTCTTTGGCCAACTTTTTTCCGAAACGTTCTTTGAATTTTTCCAGAGCGAAAATGATTGCCCGATATTCGGCTATATTATTGGTTAAATTATCTCCTATGTATTCGGAGTGCTTTTCGATTACTTTCTTTTTTCCGTTATGAAAAACAACTCCGACAGCGGCCGGTCCCGGATTTCCTCTCGCTCCCCCGTCAGTATAAGCTATTATCTTTTTCATCTTTGAAAATAATTCAATAAATTTTCTTTAAACTGATCCAGATATTCATTTTCAACCGTAAAGCCGGCTGCGGGAGGGTGTCCTCCGTAAGTAACCAGAATATCTTCGGATTTTTTCATCGCCTCGACTGCGTCTTCTCCTTTGGGAACCCGAACCGTCCCTTGGGAAACATCTCCTTTATCCTTAAAAAGAAAGATCGGCTTATCGAGCTCCAAAACCAGTCTCGAAGCCGCTTTTCCCAAAAGATAGGATGGCCAAAGTGAACTTCCGGTGAATAAAATATCCTTCCCTTCATCATTTTTCAAGGCCTCCCTCTTAATCTTTTCGACCGCCTCTCTCCTTCCTTTATAATCGGCTATCATCTTCTCGGCCATCTTTTTTCGATCACTCTCTTTTTCGGTATTAAAAAAGATAAAAGCCTCCGGAAGGTAGTCGATCATTTCGGTTATGTTCAAAACGGGAACCGCCTTTTGAGCAATTTCAAAAAAATCTTCACTCTCCCACAGATCACAAAATGTCTTCATTCCCGCAGTCGAGGGAAAGTTTTTCTTCGCCGCTTCCAAAACCGTCAAATTGTCTTCTTCGTGAGGCATCATGTCGGCCAAGATGGCTATCGCATTATACTCTACCAGATCGTCTCTTCTTTCTCCTAAAATAATTTCGGAAAGAAGAAGTGTTATTCCCGCATTGGGACGCTCTTTAAAAGGGTCATCGTGGAGCTTGGGGCAGACTATCAAATCGGCTTCCGGCAACCTCTCATGAGGCTTGTGATGGTCCATAATAACCACCTCAAACCCCGAATCAACAGCTTTTTTTACTCCTTCAAAATTACTTATCCCGCAATCGGTAACGATAAGAAGAGCCGGAGCTTCATTTTTTATCACTTCCACCGAAGCGACGTTCAAGCCGTAGCCTCTCTTATCTCTATCGGCAAAAAAACAAACCACTTCTTTATCCATCGCTTTAATTGTCTCTTTTAAAATTAAAGCCGAAGTAACCCCGTCCAAATCGGAGTCGCTGTAAAGCACGACCTTGTTCGCTTTTTTTATCTTTTCGGCTACTTCTTTTAAATTTTTCATTTTTTCTCTTTTAAAGCCTTAACCCCCGGCATCTCTTTGTCCGATAAAAAGTTGAGCATCGCTCCGCCACCGAGTGAAATATGGTCTATTTTTTCTCTCAATCCGAATTTTTTCATCGCAAAACCGGTATCGCCCCCACCGATTATTTTCAACGCCGAACTGTCGACAACCGCCTCTCCTATCTTTTTTGTCCCTTCCTCAAATTTTTCATGCTCGAAAAAGCCCATCGGTCCGGCCCATAAAATGGTCTTTGCTTGGCTTATTATCTCGGAATATTCGGAAATCGTCTTCGAACCGATGTCGAAAACCTCTCCTTTTTTAACACTCTTCACATCGATCGTTCGTCGATCTCGCTTTCCCTCATCCTTGGAAACCACTACATCTACGGGAAGATTAATCTTTTCCGAATCAAAGTCAATCCCCTTCATAATCTCTTTCTCCTTGTCCGTTAAAGGTTCGTCAATCTCCCCTCTGTAGCTCATTACTTTATTGGCCACTTTTCCTCCTATCAGTAATTTATCCGCTTCGGTAAGAAAAAAATCTATAGTTTTAGCTTTGGAGGTTATTTTGGCTCCACCGACAAGAACAACGAACGGTCTTTCGACTCTCTGCTTAATTCTGGAAAGAAATCTTAACTCCCGCTCAAAAAGATAACCGGTGTAAGCCGGTAGATAGTTCGGCAATCCGACTATCGAAGCGTGATCTCGATGCGAAGCGGAAAAAGCATTGTTTACATAAATATCGGCCAAAGAAGAAAGAGCTACGGAAAAAGCTCTTCCGTTTTCTTCTTCATCTTCATAATAGCGAAGATTTTCCAAAAGAAGAACACTCCCCGAACTCATCTTGGCCACTTTTCTTTTAACTCTCTTCCCGACACAGTCCCGATAGAAATCGATGTCGGAAATCTTTTTTTTCAAATCCAGGTAGACGGGATATAAGGAACAGTCTCTTTTTTCAGGTGAAACGACCTCCTTGAGTGAAGAAAAATCACCTTCGCTTTTAAACGACTTTTTCTTTTCGGGCCTACCGAAGTGACTGATTAAAATCACCTTGGCCTCTCTCTTTATTAAATCTTCAATGGTCGGCATCGCCTCTTTTATTCGCATATCGTCAACTACCCGCCCTTTATCGTCGACCGAAACATTGAAGTCGCAACGAACAATAACCTTTTTATCTTTTACGTCCGCTTCCTTTATTGATTTCATTTTTCTTTTTTATTTAAAGCTGCTCTAATCGCCTTTCTAACTTCCGAAACGTCTTCTTCTTCCGGATCATCATCCATCTCTTCACGTAACGCCTCTCTTAAAGACTTTCCGCTCTTTTCTTTCTTTTTTTCTTTCTGATCACTCTTTTCTTTCTTCTTCTTTTCTTTTTCTTTCTCTTTCTTTTTTGACTCTATCTCATCTATCTTCTTTCTGCAATCCCGACAATAAGTCGGACGAGATCCGTCGGGAAGAAAAGGAACTTTTGTCTTTTTTCCACAATTGGAGCACTTGGCGTCATAAAGATCGACTTTCGTTCCGGCGGTTTCTTCAAAATCACCCAACCATCGACTTAATTTTTCCTCAATCGTCTCTCTGGAAACCGCATATCTCTCTTTGGACACTCTGATTATCTTTTCTTTTTCCGACTCGACCGGCGGTTCCGGAGGCGGTAGAGTTTCGGCGGAAAACGGCTTTCCCGAAATTCCGTCTATCATCAGCTTCACATAGACGTTGTATTTGGGCAGATTGATAAAATCTTCCGGGTATATTCCGGGAGTAAATTCTTTTTCCAAAACTTCGGCGTCTTCCGATCCGACTCTGAAAGAGACTATCGTTCCGACATTTCCGAAAACGGCGTCTCTCATCGAGTGTCCCACTTTTTCATCTTCTTCCAGCTGAGATATATACTGATGAGCTAAAACCAAAGCCAGCCTGTACTTTCGTGCCTCGGATAAAATGGTAACGAATGATTTGGTTGCAAAGTTTTGAAATTCATCGATGTAGAGGAAAAAGTCTTTTCTTTCCTGTTCCGGTATATCAACCCTACTCATCGCCGCCAGCTGCAGTTTGGTTACCAAAAGACCTCCCAAAAGCTTGGCGTTATCCTCTCCTATTCTTCCCTTGGACAGATTGAGTATCAAAATCTTACCGTCATCCATTATCTCTCTCATATCGATCGTCGAATTGACCTGGCCGACTATATTTCTTATAAGTGGTGCCGATATGAACTGACCCACTTTGTTTTGAATAGCAGCGGTCGCTTCAACTGCAAACTGCTCCGAATATCTACCGAATTCATTCTCCCAAAAAGACCTGACCATCGGATCGGAGACTTTTCTTATCAC
>CAZNIM010000013.1:0-20725 GCA_964573145.1 uncultured Candidatus Saccharibacteria bacterium | reverse complement strand
TCTCTTTAGCCGCCTTTAGAGCTTCCTTTTTTTCTATTCCTTTGGCTACCTCAAACTTGTCCCTGAGCTTTCCGTTAACCTGAACTATTATGGTTATCTTCTTTTTTTCTGCCAGTTTTGGGTCAAACTCCGGCCAATCTGAATTTAAAATTGAGTCTTCTTCATATTTTTGCCAAATCTCCTCACTGATGTGTGGCGCAAAAGGAGCCAGCAGTTGTAAAAACTTGGTAAAGATACCTCTGGATATTTCATCTCTACTTTTCATTTCATTACTGAGTATCATCAAGCTACTTATCGCCGTATTAAACTTAAAGGACTTAATATCATCAGTCACTTTCCTTATTGTCCTGTGAAGCAGTCCCTGCAAATCCTTATCCGCTTTTTTGTCGGTTACATTCTCTTTTAAGGTCCACACTTTTTCCAAAAATCTCCTCATTCCAACTACCCCTTCCTCGTCCCAGGGCACTTCGTCTTCAAATCCACCGACAAACATTTCATAAAGTCTTAAGACATCCGCTCCATACTCATCAACTATATCGTCCGGAGAAACGACATTACCCTTGGACTTGGACATCTTGGTTCCGTCATCGGCCATTATCAGGCCTTGATTTTTCAATTTTTTAAACGGCTCTTTAGTTGAAACTACATCCAAATCATATAAAAATTTGTGCCAAAATCTGGCATAAAGCAGGTGCAGCACGGCGTGCTCGGCTCCACCGACATAAAGATCAACGGGCATAAATTCTTTCTCTTTTTCCGAATCGATCAACTCCTCATCGTTTTTCGGATCTATATATCTAAGATAATACCAGCAAGAACCGGCCCACTGAGGCATCGTATTGGTCTCTCTCTTCGCCTCCATTCCGCATCGTGGACAGCTAACCTCCACCCATTCGGTTATAGCCGCCAAAGGCGACTCGCCGGTACCGGTCGGTTCGTACCTTTCCACTTCCGGCAATCTGACCGGTAAATCATCCTCAGGGACGGGAACACTGCCACACTTATCGCAATGAATTATAGGGATAGGCTCTCCCCAATATCTTTGGCGTGAAAAGATCCAATCCCTCAATTTATAATCAACGGCAAGCTCACCTCTGTCTTTTTGATCCAAGCTCTCAACAATCTCCTTTTTCATCTCTTCAGTTGAAAGTCCGTTAAAGTCTTCGGAGTTAACTACCTTTCCCCGGCCGATAAACGGAAGCTCCTCGGCTTCTATAACCGGCCTTATCTTCAAATCGTATTTTTTAGCCATCTCAAAATCTCTCTCGTCATGAGCCGGAACGGACATTACCGCTCCGTAACCGTAAGATCCTAATACATAATCAGCAACCCAAACGGGAATCTCTTCTCCGCTTATCGGATTTATCGCCGTAAGCCCTTTAATTTCGACTCCCGTCTTTTCTTTGCTCAGTTCGGTTCTTTCCAGGTCCGACTTTTTCCGCGCATTTTTAACATACTCCTCAACCTCTTTTCTGTTTTCAGTCTTCAAATCTCCCGCAATCGCTTTTTGAGTTAAATCGTGCTCGGGAGCCAAAACCATAAAAGTAGCACCGTATAACGTATCCGGCCTGGTGGTAAATACCTCAATCTTTTCATCCGTCTCTTTTACCCCGAATTCAATTCTGGCTCCTTCCGACCTGCCGATCCAGTTTCTTTGCATCTCTTTTATCGGTTCCGGCCAATCCAATTCTTTCAAATCGTTAAGCAGTCTGTCCGCATAATCGGTAATCTTTAGGACCCACTGCCTGATGTCTTTCTTTTCTACCTGACTATCACACCGCTCACACTCTCCTTCTATAACCTCCTCGTTAGCCAGTCCGGTCTTGCAAGACGGACACCAATTGATAGGCATCTTATCTTCATAAGCGAGGTCTTTTTTAAACAATTGAACAAAAATCCACTGAGTCCACTTAAAATAATCCGGATCGGTGGTCTTTATCTCTCTTTCCCAGTCGTAACCCAAACCGATCGCTTTAAGCTGTCCTTTGAACTGATCGATATTTTTTTCTACGGCTTCCCGCGGATGAGTTCCCGTCTTTATCGCATAATTTTCAGCCGGAAGACCGAACGCATCCCAACCCATCGGATGAAGCACATTGAATCCGTTCATTCTCTTAAAGTTGGAAACAACATCGGTAGCCGTATATCCTCGAGGATGGCCGATATGCAGCCCTTTTCCCGACGGATAGGGAAACATATCAAGACAATAGAACTTGGGCTTATCGGAGCCGTCATCGGCCTTAAAGACGCCTTGCTCTTCCCAATAACCCTGCCACTTTTTTTCTTGTTTTTTATGGTCGTATTTCATATTTGTTATTGTTATGAGTTAATTTTATCAAAAAAGTTTAATTTGTCTAATTGCCAAATATGTTGTAGAATAAAAAAGTTCTTTAAAAGAAGAGAAGAGGAGGGATAAAATGAGTTGCCAAAAATCTTTGAGTTTGCTCAAAAGAATGATTAAAATGTCCCGAAAAGAGTTGAATGAGCATCTTTCCGAGTGTTCCGTTTGCCGCCTTTCTTTAAGTGAAGCCTATATCGCCTACGTAAAAAGGGAGAGTGAGCCCGTTTTGGATAGCTTCCCTCCTTATCGTCCGAAAACAACCAAGACTGAATTTTTGGGTAACTGGATTATCCGTCTCGCTTGGAAAAGAGAGAAAGCGGAATGGTATCAGGAAAATTTAAAGCATAAAATGGGCACGGACAGTGTTAAGATATTGACGATAATGCTTATCAGGGATCTTTTCCGTTATCTGGAAAAAGCTTCCGGAGGAAAAAGATCTTTTCTTCCGATAAAAACTATCCGATCATTGAAGGATATTTTCGAAGCGGAAGAGGCGGAGATATTTTTCGGATTCACTGAAAAATCCACCGACAATCTGATAAAAAGGGAAAAAATTGAAAAAGATACTTCCCGACCACAAGCTTTAGAAGTAGCATCAACCGATTCACGAGCAACCTATTACCTTCAAGAGGTAATCGACAAGATGGATCGGGATGAAGTCAAGAGCTTAACCATTGAAATTATAAACGGCCTGATGGAGGTGGCAATTTTCGAACGACCCGATTTTAATTTTGAAATATACATGACGCTGGTAAGCGCAATCGAAAGTCTGAATAGAATATTTTGCCCCGAAGAGATAGAGGTCTTTTTCAGTTTTGAAAAAGAGAAAGTGTTCGAAGTGATAGAGATGCATCTCACCTTAAAAGAAGAAAAAAACAACTGAGACAAATCCCCGGCAGTCCGGGGATTTTTTATATTCCGAAAAGTTTTTTTGCGTTTTTATCGGTTTGCTTTTCAACTTCTTCAAGTGACAAATCTTTTATTTCGGCTATTTTTTCAGCTACTTCAAAAACCGCCAAAGGAGTATTTTTTCCTTTCCAGCCGGGAGGAGAAAGATAAGGGCAGTCGGTCTCCAAAATAATCTTTTCCAAAGGAATTTCTTTTAAAACTTTTTTTAAATTAAGTTTGAATATAATGCCGTTAACACCGATCAGATACCCTTTTTCAATATAAAGCCGGGCCTCTTTCAGGGAGCCGGTAAAGCAATGAATCACGCCCTCGTAATCGGGAATCATTTCCAAAGTCTCTTTATGAGCTTTTCTGGAATGAAGAATGAGAGGCAGCCTCTTCTCTTTTGCCAAACCAATATGTTTTTTAAATATATCTCTTTGCCTTTCAATTGTTTTCGGCTTAACCATATCCAAGCCGGTCTCTCCGATGGCAACCACCTCTTTCTCGTCCGCCAAATCCGCCAATTTATCAAATTGAAAATCTTCATCGGCATGCAAGGGATGCACCCCGACAGCGGCGTAAATACCTTTTTCTTTTTGACTTATCTCAACCGCTTTTTCAGCTGATTTGAGAGTAGCTCCAACATTTATAATTTTCAGATTCTTGGAAAAAGATTCTTCGATTAAAGATTCTCTTTCTTCGTCAAAATCTTCAAAATTCAAGTGCGCGTGAGTATCGAACATATATTTATAGATGGGTTAACTGCCGGATTATTATAGCATTTATCGAGTCTTTAAAAAAAGCTCACCTCTTTTATCAGGTGAGCTGCAAACTTGTTGCACTTTTAACTTCATAAACCTTTCTCATGTCTTCTTTGAATTGCTCCAATGTGCTTCTTTGAGTCGGATAATATCGATTGACTTTTCTGAGCCATTCTATCAGTAGATCAAGCGATCTTCTGCTTGTCGGCGGATTGCCCCACGGCAATTTGACCCTTCCTTGTCTAATCAAAAAATAGAGTATCTCTCTTTTTACCTGATCAACACTTTTCTTGTTCAAGCCTTTCTTTATTTGAGAAAATCTCCGTAATTCTTCTTCTGAAGAAAGTTCACAATCTTGCATGCCGTGCTCGATTCCTTCGACTCTGATTAGAAGGTCCTTATCTTCAATCGCTTTCTTTTCAGCGTCTCCCTTTTCCGGAAAATGAAATTTTCCGAAATGAATAAAACGGAAATGAGCATAATTTTCCAATATCTGAGTTAGTCCGTGAATCGTCCAATCATTACCCGCTCGAACCAAGAAGGGGGATTCTCCCGCCTCTTCCGGAGCTTCCGCAAGTAACTTATGTGCGGTGTAAGAAAAATTATTACTTTCTCTGCCGTTGAAAATCACTATCCGGTCGGGACGACTTATCTCATAACTGCAAACGTCGAATCCGTAATCGGTAAGGAGTCTCTTTATATCCCTCAGGACTTCGGTTGTCGGTTTTATGAAGAATGAAAGGTGCATATTATCCCTCCTCCGAATCGATTTGGTGGCTCTTAAAGGCCACTGAAAATAAGTTACTTTCAGTGAACTTCAAAAGGCGTAAAAAAATCCCTCGTCGAGAGGGGAGATTCGTTTCGAAGTTTTTTGTCCGGCTTACTTATCCTCGAAAGAATCCCCTTCTCCAATCCAAAGGCAGACCCTTTTCATGGATGTCGGGGAAAAATAAATTGTTTGAAAATCTACATTCATAAGCCACTATTAAATTAGCATTAAAGACAATTTTTGTCAAAGATTAAGCTCATTATTTTTGACAAAAACAAAAAAATATATATAATATAAGAACAAAAGGAGGGGGTTCTTTTGAAAAACATACAGCTATTTTTTCTTTATCTAATTGGCCTCGTGGTTAGTGTCAGCTTTCTTCTGATTATTCGAATTGAACCAACTTGGCAAACGACGGCTGCTGATTTCTACATTCACTCGGTGTCGGTAATCTTAATTTTAACCGTAACCTATTATTGGTTGCGGGAGATAAGAAATGAGAATGTCAGGGAAAAGATAAGCGGAGCCGTAATTATAGTCTCGGCTCTCTATCTTCTCGGCAAACTATTTATAAGTCAAAGCATCTTACGAGATGCATTGACTTTTATAGGAAGCTGGGGAATTTTTATCCTGGCAGTAGCTACTATCTTCTTTTTTTATAGAGAAGACAGAGAGTTTAAAAAAGAATAAAAAAAGACTCCGGGAAACCGGGGTCTTCTATTTTGTCTTCAATAATCTATTTTTTAACCGGGTAAGTTCCTAAAAACTTGAAAAACAGACTCTTCTTCTTGGCTTCTTCAAAGGCCTTCTTAACCGTCGGGTTGCTTTTATCTCCTTCGAAATCCAAAAAGAATCGATAAACCCACGGATGGCCGGCGATCGGCTGTGATTCGAGTCTGGTTAAATTTATCTCTCGCTTACTGAACTCTTCCATAATTGAAAGCAATGCTCCGGGCTTGTGTCCCGTTTGAAAAACCACGGAACTTTTTACCAAGAAATTTTCTTTTTCTCTGTTTTCTCTTTTCGATATCAAAAAATAACGTGTAAAATCTTCTTCTTCCACCTCCACTCTCTTTTCCAAAATATCCATATCAAAATTAATAGCGGCTCTCTCGTTAAATATCGCCCCCGTTTTCATGTCTCCGTTGTCGGCAACCACTTTCAGCTGCTCCATCGGGTGATAAGAGGGCAATACTACCAAATTATTCTTTTTTATAAACTCTCTGGTCTGCCTTAAAGCTTCCGGTCGAGAAAAAATTCTTTTTATCTTCCTCATCTTCGATCCGGACGGCCCGATAAGGCAATAGTCCATCCTCAACTCGGTCTCTCCGTAAACGAAAAGAGGTGATTTGGTTAGCAGGTTAAAAACCTCCCCTTCGCTGCCTCGCAAGGTGTTCTCTACTGGAATTACTCCGAAATCGGCAACGTCATTTTCAACCATTTCAAAAACGTCCTCATAAAAATCACAGGGGATCGCCTCCAATTCTTCTTCAAAAAAGGTAAAAGCCGCCTCTTCGCTGTAAGAGCCACTTTCTCCTTGAAAAACAACTTTTTTTATTTCTTTACTCATCTTCTTGAATTATAGTTTATCCTTTTAAAAACCTCAAACCTTTTTAAATTTTTTCAAATAGTATACTCTTTTCTCTGCTTTCAACCTGTTTTTTAATCTTTTTTGCGGTTCGGGGTAAAAACGGTTCGAGAAGCTCTCCCAAACTGTAACAAACGAAAAGAGTTTCGAATATTACCTTTTCCTGCTCCCATGACTCTTCCCAGGGTTTTTTTCTTTCGATGTATTTATCGGTAAAGTGAATCAGTTTCCAGACTTCGTTTAAAGCTTTCTTTAATTCGTACTCTTCAACCAATCGGTTAACCTTTTTTTCAGTCGCCGACACTTGACTAATCACCTCTCCGCCCGGCTTCTTATCTTTATCCAGCTCAACATCTTTCTTTTTAGCCAAGCTCACCGAGCGAGCCAAAAGATTTCCCAGCCCGTCAGCCAAATCGGAATTGTATTTTTCAATAAAACGAGAAACTGAAAAATCACCGTCGCCGGTCGAGGGAATCTCCGAAAGAAGATAATACCTCAAAGCTTCCGATCCGAAGCGTTCGATAATTTCAAAAGGATCAACAACGTTTCCCAGTGATTTCGACATCTTTTTTCCTTCCGAAGTTATAAAACCGTGCACCAATATATTTTTCGGAACCTCCAGCTGAGCCGAAAGAAGCATCCCTATCCAAATAACCGAGTGAAACCTTAAGATATCCTTTCCGATACAATGAACGTCGGCCGGCCAATACTTCTTAAAATCATCGCTCTCTTTTTCGTACCCGATAGCCGAAATATAATTACTCAAAGCATCAACCCATACGTACATTTTTTGACCCTTATCTCCGGGAACCGGGATTCCCCATTCCAACTTATCAGCCGACCTGGAAACACTGACATCTTCCAGTCCTTCACGAATAAAAGAAAGAATTTCTCTCTTTCTTTCTTCCGGAACAACCTTAACCTGATCGCTTTCTATCAACTTTTCAATTTCTTTTTGATAGCTGGAAAGCTTAAAAAAGTAATTTTCTTCTTCAATCTCCTCCGGGTGCTTGTCATGATTCGGACACTTTCCTTCAACCAAATCTTTTTCGGTTAAAAATGCTTCACATCCGACACAATAATGTCCGACATAGCTTTTTTTATACAAATCTCCTTTTTTCTGAAGCTCGTTCCACATCTTTTCAACCGCCGGCCAATGACGTTTCGAATCGGTCGTCCTTATGAAATCATCATTTGAAATATCGATTTTCGAGGTCAGTTCTTTAAATTGAGAAGCTACCTCGTCAACAAAATCCTGAGTCTCTTTCCCTTCTTCCTTGGCTTTTCTGGCTATTTTTTGCCCGTGCTCATCCGTTCCGGTCAAGAAGTAAACGTCTTTTCCTTTTTTTCTATTGTATCTGGCCAAAACATCGGCTTGGACAAGTTCAAGAGTAAATCCGATATGCGGCGGTCCGTTGGTATAAGCTATACTGGTCGTTATATAAAATTTATCATCCATGATTTAAAATTATTTTAATTTTCCAATACTATCGTAAATTCTCCTTTGGTGTGCTTTTCTTCTTTTAACTTTTCAAGCACCTCTTCAACACTTCCCCGATACTTCTTTTCGTATTTCTTGGTCAGCTCCCTACAAACGACAACCCTGCTCCCTCTTTTAATATCCTTCATTTCTTCGAGAGTTTTTAATATTCTGTACGGAGACTCATAAAATATAACCGGATGATTGTAAGAGAAGGCCTCTTTAAAAAACTTTGCCCTCTTTCTCTTTTTCGGCGGAAATCCCAAAAAAGTAAATTTATTCATGTAAAATCCGGATATTGAGGCCGCAGCGATTACTGCCGACGGACCGGGAATCGGAACAATTTCCACTTCCGAATCGGAAGCCTTAACGAACTCAATCAGTTTTCCGGCCGGATCGGCTACTCCCGGTGTTCCGCTATCGGTAACCAGAGCTATCTTTTTTCCTTCTTCCAGCATCTTCGCTATTCGGACAATCTTTTTCTTATCGCTGTGATGATGATAACTCATCCTCGGAGTCTCGATTCCGAATTTATTGCAAAGCTTGGCCGTTACTCGCGTATCTTCACATAAAATAAGGTCAACCTCTTTCAGTGTTCGCTTGGCTCTTTCTGAAAAATCGGAGAGGTTTCCTATCGGCGTAGCAACTACGTAGAGCATATTATGCGTTTAATCTTCTTTTTCTTCTATCCATGAACTCCTTGAAGAATTCAAAGAGAATTCCCAAAAGAGGTATCGCCAAAAAGGCTCCCAAAAATCCCCAGAGAGTTCCTCCGACCGTTATGGCAATAAGAACCAGCACCGGCGAGACTCCCATATATTTTTTTGAAAGCATCGGAGTTAAAACACTGCTTTCGATCAATTGTATTATTGCAAAAGCTATAAGAGCGAAAAGAGCCTTCCAAGCACTGTCGATTAAAATTATTGAAAAAATAATAATTGCGGCAAAGAAAGGACCGACATAAGGAATAAAGTTTAAAAGTCCTCCCAGTAAGGCAAAAAGGAAAGCGTACTCCACATTGAAAAGATAAAAGGCTATGTAGGAGGTTATTCCGACAAAGATGCAAGCTAAAATACGAACCAAAAACCAATTGGTTACCTGTCTTTTCGCCTTTCTCCAGACGACCAGGGCTTGATTTTTTTCTTTCTCGGAAAAAAGCAGGGTTATCGCTCTCTCCACACTATTTCCTTCCAGAGATAAAAATATGGCCATCGTAAGAATGAAAATAGTGGTAAAAACTCCTCCGAAGATTATAGCCAATGCACTGAAGACATTGGTCGCTATCATTTCACTCGATTCTTGCAGAGTTCTCAAAAATCCTTCCACGCTTTCAAAAGCTTGAACTCCCAGACCTTCCAAGAAAGGAGCAACTCGGTCAAAATACTCCGGAACCAGCCTTGAAAACTCTCTGAATTCGACAGTAAAAGCGGGAATTGCCAAGTAAACGAGTAGAGTAATCAAACTGAGTCCGAAAAAATAAATCGTTAAAACCGAAGCCGATCGGGGTAAGCCGATCTTTTTCAAAAAGTTTACTCCCGGAGAAAAAAGTATCGATATTATCAGGGCGAAAACGAAAAACAAAACTATATCCGATATCTGATAAAACAGATAAAAGCCGATCACCATTAAGGAGATTTTCAAAATCGTTCCCCACGAAATATCCAAGGTTCTTTTTTCTTCCATATGTTTAAATTTGCTTGTTTTTGAATTTTAGCAAAAAAAACAAGAAAAGTAACCCTTTAGATGTTTTCAATCAATATTTTTTGGAGTTTTTTCTTGTCCTTTTCCGGTCCGATTATCGCCAAATTAAGATTGCCGGCGGAAAATAACTCTTTACTCACCCTTAAGACGTCTTTGGCGGCTACGTCGTCTATTCTTTTGAAAAGTTCTTCCGGGGTAAGAATCACTCTTTCCAGAAGAGCTTGTCGGCCGTAGTAGAAAGCGAGCGAATCGGAAGACTCCAACTTCAATGCCGTCTTTCCCTTAATATAATCTTTCGCTTTTTTAATCTCTTTTTTAGTCGGCTTCTCTTCTCTCATCTTCTTAAACTCTTTCAGTATCGCTTTAATGCCTTTTTCCGCGTTACTGTTATCGAGCCCGGCTCGAGAAACAATATAACCGGTATCGGGATTACTGGCCGCCGCCGCTTGAATATAGTAAGCCAAGCCGAGATTTTCTCTAATTTCGGTAAAAAGGCGAGAGCTCATCATTCCTCCCAAAATGGTAGCGATAACCTCTTGAGTGTATCTCTCGGGGTGATCGTCTCTGAAAGCTCTAAAACCCAAACAAAGATGTGACTGATCCGTATCTCTGGTTAAAAGCTCGACTTCCGGAACTTCTTGATCTTCAATAACTTCTCTTTTTCTTATCGGATCACCTTCTCTGATTTTTGAAAAATATTTTTCCACCTTCTTTTTTCCCTCCGAGTGGCCGATATCTCCGGCTAAAACTATCAAACTGTTTTTTGCGCAATACTGTTTTTCCATATAATCGACCAAATCTTTTCTGGTGATTGCACCGACACTTTCCTTACTACCCGCTATATCCCATCCGGCCGGCTGATCTCCGTAAAGTAAACGCTCCCAAAGAACTTGAGTATAGGTCATCGGGTTATCGTACCTCATATTGATCTCCTCCGAAATAACCCCTTTCTCCTTTTCAATCTCTCCGGCCGGTATCTTTGAGTTTAAGTATATATCCGACACCCAATCCAAAGCCAAATCGAGTTTTTCCGAATTTACCTTTGCGTAGTAACCGGTAAAATCTTCGGAGGTGAATGCGTTATAAGACCCTCCGACCATATCTAAAGTCTCAGCGACATCGAGAGTGGTCGGCCGCTTTTCGGTTCCTTTAAAAAGCATATGCTCCAAAAAGTGCGATATGCCCATGACTTCTTTTTCTTCGTACTTTGAGCCGGTTTTAACCAAAACCAAAACCACTACCGCTCGAGTTCCTTTTTTCGGGATGGTCAATAATTCCGCTCCACTTTCCAATTTTGTTTTTTTATAATCTTGCATAATCGATAATCTTTAATTTGAACAATTATATCAGAAAAAGGCCAATAAAAAAGAGCCTTTTTGAGAAGACTCTTTTTTATTTTATCTAAACTTCTTTTCCCAAAGAAGTAAACTCTTCTCCTTCTAAAAATAAATTAATTTTTTCTTTTAAGCTCTTAATCGGAACCCTGATCTGCTTCATCGTATCCCGCTCCCTTATCGTCACTCCCTCGTCTTCCAAACTGTCGAAGTCGACGGTTACGCAAAGCGGAGTCCCCACTTCGTCTTGTCTTCTGTACCTTTTTCCTATCGATCCGGAAGCGTCATAAACCGTATCGAAATCTTTTCTGACTTCATCAAAAACGCTCTTTGCCTTTTCGGTTAGTTTTTCCTTATTTTTAACTAAAGGAAAAACGGCAACTTTGGTCGGTGCCAGTTTCGGATCGATTCTCAAAACAACTTCTTCTCGATCACCACTATCTCTCCCTTCTTCCATTTCGTCATAAGAGTCAACCAGAAAGGCCAGGAGCGATCTTTCCACTCCTACCGATGTTTCTATTACCCAAGGACATTCTCCGTCTACAAAAAGATCCTCACCGCTATTTTTGGAGTGATTCGACAAGTCCCAATCTCCACGATTGTGGATTCCTTCAATCTCTCCCCAGCCGAACGGAAACTTGTATTCCAAATCGACTTGCCGTCGAGCGTAATGAGCTCTCTCTTCTTCTCCTATCTCAACCGCTCTCAATTTATCGGTATCGAGGCCCATTTTTTCATACCACTTAAGTCTTTTTTCAAGCCAAAACTCAAAAAAATCATCGGCTTCTTCTTTCTTGCAGAACCACTGCATCTCCATCTGCTCGAATTCTCTCATTCTGAATATGAAGTTACCCGGCGTAATTTCGTTTCTGAATGATTTACCGATTTGAGCGATGCCGAAGGGGAGATCGACTCTCATCGAATCAACCACATTTTTAAAGTTGACGAATATTCCCTGACAAGTCTCGGCCCGCAGATAAGCCGTGGTCGCCTTCTCTTCAACCGGACCGACAAAAGTCTTCATCATCAAATTGAAATCCCGAGGAGCCATAAGTTCTCCGCCACATGAAGGACACTCCTTTTCATCCTCCAAATCTTTGAATCTGTTATGGCAACTTTTGCACTCGCTCAATTTGTCGGCAAACCCTTTTGAAAGATGTCCGGAAGCTTCCCATATCTTCGGATTCATCACTATGCTCGAATCGAGGCCGACGACATCTTTCCTTTCCCTGGTCATCTCTTTCCACCACTCTTCTTTCAAGTTTTTTTTCAAAGCGGCTCCTCTCGGTCCGAAATCATAAGTCGAGCTGAAACCTCCGTAAATCAATGAAGACGGATAAACGAATCCTTTTCTTTTCGTCAGAGATATTATTTTTTTAGTTAATTCTTCCATATTTTTATTCATTATTTTCATCATCCTCGTCGTCTTCGAACTCCAACCTCGTCGGACTGTCTTCAATCTCCATACCGGTAAGCTCCAAAAGATTTCCGTAAATCAAGCTATCGAACTCTTTTTCCAAATCTTCTCTCGTCCAGGAATCTTTACCTCTGATTACTTGATCGGAAACCAGCTCATAACTTTCGTCGAGTGAGGAGGTTGGATTTATTCTGACTTGAAAATATAATTTCGGGGCACTGCGGGAAAAGCCCGCCCCTCCTTCCACTTCATCCAATCTCCAAACCACTTCTCCGTCTCTCTCACTGTAAGTAACTTCCGAATCTTCCGGTGCTTCATAGTTATTCAGAGAAGCGTTTTCCGGTAATTTTCCGGAAATTTCTACATCTTCCAGATCATTGTACTTATTTGCAATCTCCCAAACTACGGTATAGGTGCTCGTTCTTCCTCTCTCAATCGGCAAAGGCCCTTCCGATTCCAGTGGGTCATTTTCCAAAACCGCAAAACTTCCTCTCGGTTCAATCTCCGTATTGATTTTGGTTCTGACCTCTCCTCCGGTTTGAGACAGGAAGTAGGCCGTTACTATCTCCGGATTGTAGGGAAGATCGTCTTCCTTGACTCTGGCCCAAAAAGAGATCTTTTCTTCTTCATCGGGTCTGATTCTTCTCAATTCGGAAATTGAAGAATGACTCCAAATTATCGCTCCCGCATCGGGTTGAAACCTGCCTCCCATCGCCTCTACACCGTTCATGTCGATAAAATCTTTATCGAGTTCGACGGTTAAAAAGAGATCTTCCAAGGTCTCTTCTCCGACATTTTTAAAATATATTTCATAAAGCAAATCCTCACCCGGATTAGCGACATAATTTGCCGAATCATTGACTATTACGTCAACAAACAGGTTCGGTTGCGGGATGAGAACTTCATCGCTCACCTTTCTCAAAGTGATAAATCTGTTATCTCTCCATATACCCAATTCGGCTTCAAAACCCCTCACGTCACCCGGATCACCGATTAATTTTCCGAATATTTCAATCAAACCTCCTTCGTTCGGATATAAAACTTCTCGCTCCCATTCATCATCCTCCATTCCGCGAGGAGTGCTTCTCGAAAACTCAAACCCGGAAGGGTAACGAACTCTTATTCCCAAATTTTCCAATTCGTCTTCCATGCGTGAAAAGTATCTTAATCTGAAAGGGAACTCTTCATCACTATCCATCTGTCCCGGTATCTCAATTTCAAAACTGACCGGCACTTCGGTTATCGTTCCCGTATGCGTTCTTGAAAGCTCGTAATTGGCGGACAAATTTTGAGGTGAGTAATTAAACCAGGCGGTGGAAACTATCTCATCTCCCAATTCGCCGAATACTTTCATTTCAAAAGTAACCGTCTCCTCCTGACCCGGATTTATATCCGGCAAATCAATCTCTTTTCTCGATCCGCTCTCATTTTCAACCGGAAAGGCCGAATCGGGATATTCGAAGATGACGACTACGTCCTCCAGTCTTATATCACTGTTGTTTCTATATCTCAGCCTGTATTCGACGGCTTCCCCGACGGTAATCTCATCCGGTCCTATAATTTCAGCTCTCAGCTCCGCCTCGGAAAAGCTTCCGCGTTCAAAATAGAAGAAAGCTACCGGTACGGCAACCAGAGCGAGCATGAAACTTATAAATGCTAATTTTTTTAATTTTTTCATATTTTTAAGTAATCTTTGTATGATTCTATCAGAGGCAAAAGGGGACTTCAAGACTGCCTTGAAGGCAAAGTTGCCATATAGTTTTGTAAAACCTCGCCTATTTTTACGAATTCGGGAGGTTCTTTAATGAATTCTTCAAATTCAAGCTCAAAAATCTTTTCGAGAAAC
The DNA here is from genome assembly GCA_964573145.1 of uncultured Candidatus Saccharibacteria bacterium. Classification (GTDB taxonomy): domain Bacteria; phylum Patescibacteriota; class Minisyncoccia; order Minisyncoccales; family PWPS01; genus PWPS01. The sequence continues at coordinate 6,597 of CAZNIM010000013.1, read as the reverse complement.
ACTTTGTCTTCTTTTTTTATTTTAACTTTTAGCGGATCTTTTAATTTTTCGGAACAAAGCTCGCAAACCAACCCTCCTTCTCTGGGGCTGAAAACCGAACCTTCCTTCTTGTCGATCAAGCAATTACTGATCTCCGGAGCATATCCTATAATCCCCAAAAACTTGAATATAAAATAATAATAAAAAGATCTCAACTGCTCTTTTTTATCCTTTCCTTCTTCCAAATCAATACCTTCAAGTAAAGAAAAGCTCTTTAAAATAAACTCCCAAAGCTGATCATCTTTTTCTTCTTCCGGTAAAAAAGAGGCGATCATATAAGCGATACGAAAACCGACCGACAGCTTTCCGAGATCTTTTTTTATTTTTGAAAAAGAGTTTATCGTCTCCGCGTCTGTTAAAATATTGTATTTTCGGCCACTGATGAACTCAATATCGGAATAACAAAAAAGCTCCGAAGACGATCTCAATTTTGATTTTATCTTTCGTATCGACTTTCCGGTCACCCCTATCTTTCCGAAGTCTTCGGTAAAGGCTATCAAGTATTCGTCAGCCTCATATCTTTTCATCTTCCGCAAGAATATCGCCCTCGTTCTGTACCGAATAAACATCTTAAATTCTTTTAAGTCCCAAAAGAAGCTCTTTTCCTTCAATCTTAACTTTTTTTGTTTCTTCCGGCTCCTTATCCATCTTTTCTATCGTCTTGGAAAGAGTCTCTTCTTTAAAGTAGTCTTCAAATTCAACAAAGAGATCCTCGAAATCTCCGCTGTAAAAGAGCTTTATCTCTTCATCGGGAGTAAGTCCGGCTTTTTTTCTGAGATGCTGGACTCTTCTGACCACCTCTCTGGCCATTCCTTCCCTTTTCAACTCTTCGGTTATATCGGTGTCGATGCCGAATTTTTTCCCTTCGGATATCTTTTTTACGTTTATCTCTCCTTTCAATATTTCGACAATCTCCGGACCGAGCTTTTCGGTGATGCAAGCTTCGGCAAGCGGTTGTCGAACCTTGATTCCCGCTTTTGCTCTTTCCGCAAGCAGCTCTTTAGCCGCCGCTCGAGCGATCTTCATCTCTTTCTCCAGCTTCTTATCGATTAAATCCTTTTCCGGCTTTGGAAAATCAGCCAAATGAACCGACTCTTTCCCGGTTAATTCTCTGTAAAGATAATCGGTTACGAAAGGAGAAAACGGAGCCATCATCTTAACCGTCTTCACCAACGCGTAGTAAAAAGTGTCGGCAAACTCTTTCTTTTCTTCTTCACTGTCCGGTTTTTGCAATTTTCTTCTTGATCTTCTGATATACCAGTTGGATAAATCATCGATCAGATCTTCCACCTCTCTGGCCGCATCGGTCAACTTGTACTCGTCCATCTTCTCTATTATCTTTTTATTGCTCCCGTTTACTCGAGAAAGAATCCAACGATTCAAAGGATTTTCCGGATTCGGCTTTTCAAAACGATCTCTCTTTACGTAAGTCTGAAAAAACGAATGGCTGTGCCAAAGAGTGGAGATGACTCTTCGGTTGGTTTCTCTGACTCTTTCTTCAGAAAACCGATAATCTTCTCCTATCTTCGTTGAAGAGAGAAGAAAGAACCTGAGTGAGTCCGCTCCGTAATTTTCAAAGATATGATCCATCTCCGGATAATTCCTGAGTCTTTTCGACAACTTCTTACCGGTTTCATCCAGAACCAGCCCGTTGACGATTACATTCTTATAAGCCGGCTTATCTTTGCCCAGACCGATATCCTTATCGGTTAAAGCCGAAGCCAAAACGTGAAGCGTATAGAACCAACCTCGTGTTTGATCCATTCCTTCAGCGATAAAGTCGGCGGGAAAAGCTTCTTCGGTCTCTTCTTTGTTTTCAAAAGGGTAATGCTTTTGAGCGTAAGGCATCGATCCCGATTCGAACCAGCAATCGAAAACCTCTTCCACCCTCTCCATTACTCCTTCACATTCGGAACATTCAAATCTCAATTCGTCCACATAAGGTCGATGCAAATCCTCCGCTTTTTCTCCGGTCAAGCTCTCCAGCTCTTCAACGGATTCGATCGGTTGTAAGTTTCCACAAGGCTCACTTTTCTTCTTTCCTTTACACTCCCAAACGGGAATCGGGGCACCCCAAAATCTATTTCTGGAAATGGACCAGTCTCTGGCTCCCTCCAGCCAATTTCCGAACCGTCCGTCTTTAACGTGTTCCGGAACCCAGTGAATATCCCGATTGTTCTCAATTAAGTTATCCTTAATCTTCGTCACTTCGATGTACCAGCTGTTAAAGGCGTAATAGAGCAAGGGGGTGTCACATCTCCAGCAAAAAGGATAAGAGTGACGATAACTCTCTTTTTTATATAATTTACCCTCTTCTTCCAACTCTTCAATAATCTTTTGATCGGCTTTTTTAACGAAAAGTCCCTTCAGGTCGCCGCTATACTCATTGAACTTACCTTCTTCATCAACCAAGTGAAAAAATGGTAAATCTTTCTTTTTTCCCAGTTGAAAGTCATCTTCTCCGTACATAACCGCAGTATGAACTATTCCCGTTCCTTCTTCGAGAGTAACAAAATCATCAATATAAACTTTGAAGGCGTTCTCTATTCCCTCGGGAGCGGCTTTTTTCATCTGCTCGTAAGGAGGTTCATAATTTAAACCTTCCAGATCGGACCCCTTGAACTCTTTCTTTATCTCAAAGTCGTCATCCAGTATCTCAAGTCTCTTTTTTGCCAACACAAGCTCCTCTTCACCGGTCTCGACCAATACGTAATCGAAATCCTTGTCGACCACCAAAGCGACATTTCCCGGAAGAGTCCAGGGGGTGGTCGTCCAAGCCAAAAGACTGCTTCCCTTCAGATCGCCGTCCTTAATTTTCATCTTTACGAAGACCGAAGGATCGGTAGTCATCTCGTAACCCTGATTAACTTCAAAATTGGAAATCGGAGTTCCGCACCTGGGACAATAAGGAGAAATTCTGTAATCTCTGTAAACTAAATCATTCTCCCATAATTTTTTAAAAACCCACCAAACCGATTCGGTGTAATCTCTGTCCATCGTAGAGTAATCGTTGTCATAATCGGCCCATCTTCCTATTCGGGAAAGCATCTCGTGCCAATCATCGACACATCTGAAAACCGAATCTCTACATTTTTGATTGAATTTTTCAATTCCGACCTCTTCTTCTATCTCTCTCTTGCTATTGACGTCAATCTCTTTTTCTATCAAATTTTCAATCGGTAGTCCGTGACAATCCCATCCGACTCGACGAGGAACCCTGAACCCTCTCATCGTTTTGTATCTCAGAACCGAATCCTTAATCGTGCTCGCTAAGACATGTCCGTAATGAGGCTTCCCGGTAGCGAAAGGAGGTCCGTCATAAAAGCTGAAAAGATCGGCCTCTTCTCTGCTTTTTATCGTCTTTTCAAATATCTCTTCCTTCTCCCAAAAATCAAGTATCTCTTCTTCTATTTTTGAAAAATCCATATCTTTTAGTTAAAGTCTAATTTTCAATAGTTAATGATAGCACAAATCATCTAAAAATTTAATCGCCAACCGAACCACCTCGACCCCAACCCAGTTTCACGCCCCAGGGGCGTTAAAATAGAGGGGATTTACAATCAAAAACCCGCTTATAACGGATCTTGAGTTCAGTATTTTTTAAATGGAGCGCCCTCTTTGTAAGCGAAGAGGTCTCTCAAAGAAGCTCTTTTTACTGTAGCGAAGATATCCTCTTTGAAGAATCTCACCTCTCTCTTTCTGCTGTAGTGAAGATACCCTTTTTGAGAGGACCCTCGCTCGCCTGCCGGCAGGCAGGGATGATTCGAGGTGTGGTCTCTTAAAAAAAGAGGATATCGAGCTAATATAATTTAAAAAACTCACCCGTCCCCGGATAATTCTTCTTTACTTTCCGAGACAAAACCATCTCTTTTTCGGTTAAACCCTCCAAAGTGGATTTTAAAATCCACAACGGATCTCCGTGACTGACTATTAAAATATTTCCTCTCTTTTTTTTATCCTTTTCTTTTAAAAAATCAAGAATTCTTTCTTTTACCCGATTCCAGCTTTCGCCCCCCTCCGGAGCTCGTTCGAATCTCTCGCTGTCAATCGGAAATTCTTCATAAAATTCTTCTTTCTTTTTCCCGCACCACCGACCGTAATGAACATCCCTGAGCCGTGAATCGGTTATCGGATCCTTTTTAAAACCGATCTCTTTTTTGACTATCTTTACACTCTCTACTGTCCGTAAAAAATCAGAAGTGTATATTTCCGCAATCTCCAAGTCTTTTATTTTTTGAGCGCTTTCTTTTATCTCTCTTCTTCCTTCTTCCGAGAGAGGAACTTTCGAGATACTGTCGGCGGGATACATAAGACCCTCCTTCTCTTCTTGGTAGCTCGTCTTTCCGTGCCTTAATCCATAATAATTATTATTCAAATTCACAATTATTTTATTTATCTTTACATTTCGGAAGGAATCGATATTCCCAAGAGATTCAACGATTTTTCAAGAAGAGAAAAGACCGTTTCGGTTATCGAAATCCTTCTTCTTCTTTCTTCTTCGGTATCGGCATCCAGAATTGAATATTCGCTGTAAAATCCATTGAATTCTCGAGCCAAATCATAAGCGAATCCGGCCAAAACGGAAGGAGTAAAATTTTTCTCGGATCTCTCCACCACCTCCTCGAATTCGGATGCTTTTTTGACTATCATTCTCTCTTTCTCGGAAAGTCCGATCAAATAAAAATCATCACTTTCCGCCTTCTTCAAAACACTCTTCGCTCTCAAGGCGGTATATTGTAAATAAGGACCGGAGTCTCCTTTTAAATTGAGAACCTTATCCCAATCAAAAACGATATCTTTTTTATAATGTTTTTTAAGGTCGGCATACTTGACCGCCCCCACCCCGACTTTTTTGGCAATTTCCTTCTTTTTTTGTTCGGTTATCTCTCCGGTCGTTTCCGAGTTTTCAATTATCTTTTCAGCTCTCTCTATCGCTTCACTTAAAACATTTTCCAAGTGAACCGTTCTTCCTTTTCTGGTCGACATCGCTCCGTCCTTGAGTCTGTACATTCCGTGAGCGACGTGCATAAAATCATTCTTATCTTTCCATCCGAGAATCTCTACGGTTCTGAAAAGCTGCCGCATATGAAGCTTTTGATCGGCTCCGATCTCGTAAATCAACAAATCGGGATTCCACTTATCTATTCTGTACTTGGCCGTTGCCAGATCTCGTGTAAAATAAGTGGTGCTTCCGTCCGACTTCAAGAGCATTGCCGGCGGCATCTCTTCTCCGAAATCGACTATCAAAGCTCCCTCCGACTCTTTGGCCACGCCCTTCTCTTTAGCTTCTTTTATAACCGCCTCCATTTTTTCTTCGTAGAAACTTTCTCCCATTACGTGGTCGATATCAACCTCCAAAAGAGAGTAAATTTTATCGAACTCTTTCAAACTGACCTCAACACATTTTTTCCAAATTTTACGCGCCTTCTCATCACCGTCCTCCAGCTTTTTAAACCATTTTCTGGCTTCGTCCTCCATCTCCGGATGCTCTTCCGCCTCCTTGTGAAAATCAACATACAGCCTTTCGAGATCCTTGACCGAAAGCTCTTCCGGGTCTAAGTTTTTTTGAGTTATTTGGTATAAGAGTTTTCCGTATTGAGTTCCCCAATCGCCCAAGTGATTCACACCGATACAATTCCATCCGGAATACTCATATATATTATATATCGCTTGCCCGACTATCGTAGATCGCAGATGGCCGATGCCGAACGGTTTGGCTATATTGGGAGCCGAATAATCCAAAACCATCGTCTTCTCCTTTTCCTTCTTTTCGAATTTTAAAATAGATTCAATCTTGTTTTGCAAAAAACGGTCCGTAAAATAAAAATTAACAAAGCCCCCTCTCGCTTCGTGCTTAAAAAAGTCTCCCCTCATTTCGTCGGCTATCTTTTCAGCGATTGCTTTGGGGTCTTTTTTTAATCTTCCGGCCAATTTGAAAGCGATATTCGTAGCCAGATCTCCGTGTTCCGGATCGGTCGGTCTTTCCAAGTCCACCTGATCCACTTCAAAATTAAAAAGCTTCCGAACAGCTCTTTGAGTCTCTTTTTTTAATTCTTTTTGATCATTATTCATGTTAACAATCATAACATAAAAACGGTTAATTTTGAACCTTAAAGCACCGGCCTGACCGGTGCTTTGAGCTTCTTTTGAAGTCGGCTTACTTTATTCGTCGTCGTCTTTTTTCACCTCACACTCGCCATCAACACATTCACAATCCTCCGTCGGTTTCGGACTGATAACTTGTGGGCAAGCCACATCTTCCGGGCAATGCAACTCGGTTTCCGCTTCGTTTATACACTCCCACTGAGCGCCCGCATTTTCAGGACAACAATTGACCGAGACCCACTCGCACTCATCTTCTTCACACTCATAGACAATTTCTTTTTCTTTCTCTTCTTCATCTTCTCTTTCACATCCGTAATTCTCATTCAAGTGCCTCCTGACCCTTCTTTCCAGTCTGAATCCCATCCTTTCCAAGTCGTCACTCGGACTCAATTCCGCTTCTTTTTGATACTTGTAAAGTCCACGGGCGGTATCCCATCCGTAAACTCCGTCCAC
>CAZNIM010000012.1:0-21227 GCA_964573145.1 uncultured Candidatus Saccharibacteria bacterium | reverse complement strand
AATGGTGGAGTACTCTGATTTCGCCTGCCCTTTCTGTGGTAGATTTTTTGACCAAACTTTGCCTGAAATAAAGGAAAACTATATTGATTCCGGCCAAGTTCATTTTGTCTATAAAGATCTGGTCGTTGTCGGAGGTGATAAGGCTGCGGAGGCGGCTCACTGCGGTGGAGAGCAAGATAGCTTTTGGGAGTATCACGATCTTTTATTTCAAAACTTAGAAGAAGACAGAGGAGATTGGGGTAACTCGGAAGTTCATGCCGGATATGCGGATCAGCTGGGACTAAATAGTGAAGATTTGATTAACTGTTTTGAAGACGAACGATATACACAAAGAGTTCAAAATTCAACTCAAGAAGCGATTGGTTTAGGAATAACGGGAACTCCCGGATTTGTAATCAACGGGGAGGTTGTAAGAGGGGCTCAACCGTATGAGGTTTTTGAAGAAATTATCCAAAGGAAATTAAATGAATAAGAAATGAAAACAGAGTTTGATATATCGGGAATGCACTGCATCAGCTGTGCCGAATCGATTGAAAAAGAAGTCGTCAAATTGGACGGTGTTTCTTCGGCTAAAGTTGATTTTACCAACGAAAGACTGAAAGTGGAGGGTGATGAAATTTCCAAAAAAGAGATCGAAAATATAATTGACGAGCTGGGATATTCGGTAGGCGAAAAAGATGAAGAGACGGAAATTGCAAAGGCGAAAAAAAGCACTTTTATTTCTCTGGGAATAGCGGTTTTTTTGATGGGATTAATGATGGTCAGGCATTTTTTCGATCCCGCCGTTAATCGTTATCTGCAATTAACGCTGGAAGCCGCATTGGCCTTTTTCCCGGTTTATTACTTTGGAAAGGAGACTCATTTATCCGCCTTTAAGTCCATCAAGAAGGGTTATGCCAATATGGATGTGCTTATTTCGATAGGTGATAATGCCGCCTATCTTTTCGGGCTGGCAGCCTTTTTCAACCCTGAACTACCCGCCTTTTTCGCGGTGGCTTCTTTTATCATGGCCTTTCACCTTTTGGGAAGGTATCTGGAAGCCAAAGCGAAAGGAAAAACATCCGAGGCTTTAAAATCTCTATTACAGTTGGAGGCTAAAACGGCGAACGTATTAGTTGACGGAGAGGAGAGGCAAGTAAGAGTAGATGAACTTAAAAAGGGAGACGTAATGATTGTTAGGCCGGGAGAGAAAATCCCGACCGATGGAAGGGTGGTGGAAGGAAAGTCGAGCGTAGACGAATCGATGGCGACCGGAGAATCGGTTCCGGTAACCAAAGAAGTCGAGGACGAGGTGATAGGAGCAACGATAAATATCGAAGGGGTCTTAAAAGTGAAGGCTACCAAAGTGGGAAAGGACACTTTTCTTTCTCAGGTCATAGAATTGGTCAAGGAGGCGCAAGGATCGGAAGTTCCAATTCAAAATTTGGCCGACAAGGTGACTTCTTACTTTGTCCCGGTTGTCTTGGCTCTTTCCTTAATTACGTTTTTAATATGGACTTTTGTTGTCGGTGATTTTCTTTTGGGAATTTTTGCGGCCATGACCGTTTTGGTTATCGCTTGTCCCTGCGCTTTGGGGCTTGCCACTCCGACTGCCCTTACGGTAGCGGTGGGTAACGGAGCAAAGAGAGGAATTCTTTTCAGGAAAGGGGCGGCGATAGAAACAATATCCAAAGTGGATACGGTTGTTTTTGATAAAACCGGAACGATAACCGAAGGCGCTCCCGGTGTAACCGGCGTTTATCCGTTTAAAGGTGATCGGGGAGAAATCTTAAAGATTGCCGCTTCCCTGGAAAAAGGATCGGAGCATCCCTTGGGCAAGGCAATAGTAAAGAAGGCCAAGGAGGAAGAAATTAAATTGGAAAAAGCTTCCGACTTCAAAGCTCTTTTCGGTGAAGGCGTTGTTGGTCGGTTGCGAGGAAAAGAGGTGGCGGTGGGAAGAAAAGATTTATTTAAAAAGAAGAGCTTTGAGTTGAGTGAAGATCTTTTAACCAGAAAAAAAGAATTGGAATCCGAAGGAAAAACGGTAGTTATAGTCGGGAGCGAAGACTTGATTGGACTTATTGCTCTTGCGGATACGATAAAAGAAACCAGCCGGAAAGCAATAGAAGACTTGCAAGAGAGAGGTTATGACTTGGTTATGCTCACCGGTGACAACAAAAAAACGGCCAAGGCTTTAGCCGATGATTTGGGAATTGAAAAAGTTATAGCCGAAGTCTACCCCGATGAAAAAACGGAAGTGATAAAAGACTTACAAAGTGAAGGAAAAGTCGTAGCGATGGTCGGGGACGGAATAAACGACGCCCCCGCTTTGACAAAAGCCGATGTATCGATAGCGATCGGTACGGGGACCGATATTGCCATTGAGTCCGGAGACATTACTCTTATTCGAGGAGAGTTGGAAAAGATGGTTGAGGCGGTCGACTTGTCGGAAAAGACGTTCAAAGTAATAAAGCAAAACCTTTTCTGGGCTTATCTGTACAATTCTTTAGCTTTACCGGCGGCCGCCTTTGGCGTGTTGGCTACTCCGATAGGTCCGGCCATAGCCGCCGGAGCGATGACCGTTTCATCGGTCTCGGTCGTCTTCAACTCTTTGAGAATCAGAAGGTTTTGACATGAAAGGGTTTTTTCATTTGTTTTTAATCTCTTATTTGCTATAGTTGTTAGAGTAAAATTAAAAAAGAAAAGTTATGTTCGATAAATTCAAACAAGCTAAAAAAGTCAACGAGCTCAGAAAGAGTCTTTCCAAAGAAAAGGAGACGGTTGAAAAAGATGGCGTTTCGGTTACCGTCAATTGGCAAATGAAAGTTGACGACATTAAGATAGACACCGAAGGTGATGTGGAGGATTTGGTTAAAAAGTGCGTCAATGAAGCACTGCAAAATATGCAAAAGAAAGTGGCCGACAAGATGCAAGAGATGGGTGGATTTTAAAAAATATTAAAAAAACCGACTTGGATGAGTCGGTTTTTTTGTTGGTAATTTTATCCGTTGTTGATTCTTTTTGCCTTTTCTCTCAAATCTATCTCTTTATCGAATTCGTCAACGACTTCTCCGATTATCTGCTCGAGAACGTCTTCCAAAGTGACTACTCCGGCGGTTCCTCCGAATTCGTCTTCCACGACTGCCAAGTGGCATCGCTTATCTTGGAATATCGGAATAAGGCGATCTATCTTCATTTCTTCGGGAACGGTTATTGCGTCGGAGTTTATTAATTCTTCAACATATTTTTCTTTTTGATCCTTGGCAAGGTGAAGTAAAAGGTCTCTGCGGTGACATATTCCGAGTATATTATCCAAATTATCTTCGTATATCGGAATTCTGGAATGTGTCGTTTCGTAGATCTCTTTTTCAATCTCTTTTAAGCTTTTCCCCGCCTCCATGGCGGTAACGACTGTTCTGGGAGTCATTATGTCTTTAGCTCTTAAGTCGTTAAGCATAAAGACTCTGTTTATCATATCCTTTTCATCTTCCTCTATAACCCCTTCCAGATACCCGATTCGGCTGAGAGTCTTTATCTCTCCTTCGGTTATTTGCCTCTTTTTTTTCGGGAAAGGTGAGGTTATCAGTTCTATAATCAGAATAAAGGGATAAAATATTTTGACCAGAAGAAGGACCGGTCTCGCTATTTTAAGAGCGATCGGAACGGCGAAGGTGTCCCCGATACTTTTCGGTATTATTTCAGCGAAAACGATTACCAGAAAAGTTAAAATTGCGGAGACGATTCCGATACTGGAGCTTCCCAAGGTTTGGGCGGTTATCATACCGACCAGAGCACTACCGGCAATATTGAATATGTTGGTAAAGATAACGAGAACCGTAATCGGCGGCCTCATATTCTTTTTTATTTTCAATAGGGAGGAAGCTCCCTTTTTGCCGTTTTCTTCCAAAACCTTCACCTTGTTCAGGGGGGCACTAAACAGAGCCGCCTCACTACAAGAAAAAAGAGCCGAGCCGAGAATAAGTATTGATATGGTAAAAGCGAGAGTGGTCATTTTTGTTATTATATCATCACTCCTTATAAAATATAAAACCCCCCTTGAAAAGAGAGGTTTTCCTTGTCGGGCCGGCCGGATTTGAACCGGCGATCTCACCGCCCCCAGCGGTGCGCCTTGAGCCTCTAGGCCACGGCCCGGCTTTTACGGGGTTAGCGAGTATTATTCTTAAGAATATTTGGAAATCGTTTTGATACACTTGGTACAAGCCAAAACTTTTTTACCTGCGAAATCTTTGAATTTTTTCTTATTTAAACTCTCCGGGACGAAAGTTTTTTGAAGATTCGGTTTTCTTCTTCTTTTCCCGGTTGGATTGTATTGACCTCTGGTTTTGACGTAATTTCCGGCCAATTCCGATTTTTTTTCACAAATTTGACATTTAGCCATCTTCTCCGAGTCGATAATTCACCTGTCAGCTAATATCGCCCGCTTATCTTTTTAATACTGCAATCCATTATACATTAAAAGAGCTTAAAGTCAAAATCTTTAAAAAAGTTCTATTTTTTGTTAAACTCTTTAGGTATGGAAATTCAAATTCTTTTATACACAGTAATAATAATGTCGGCCATCTTCCACGAGTACGCTCATGCCTGGATGGCTTATTATTTAGGGGATCCGACCGCCAAAGATATGGGCAGGCTGACTTTGAATCCGGTACCTCACATCGATCCTTTCGGAACAATTATGCTCCCCCTCTTTTTAATGCTTACCGGCGGGTTTTTTATCGGCTACGCCAAGCCGGTTCCTTTTAATCCTTATAATTTACGAGATCAAAAATACGGACCGGCCAAGGTGGCCGCCGCCGGACCGGCTTCCAATCTGATTATCGCCCTCATATTGTCGACCGTTTTACGATTCGTGTCTTTGGATCCGCTTTGGATAGTCGCCGTATCGTTAATAATTTACATCAATATAATTTTAGCCCTCTTCAACCTTATTCCGGTGCCACCACTCGATGGATCGAAGCTTCTCAGAATCTTTACCTCCGTAGACCTGTCTTTCGGAAACAGCTTTATCGGAATAGCGATCGCCTTGATGGTGGCGTTTATCTTTTTACCGACCGTGTCACAGATCGTGTTTCAAATCTTTACCGGAATGCCCCTTCCTTTATAGAAGGGGTCGGGAGTTTATAGAAGAGTTGGGGCGTTGCAAAATTTAAAAAATAGTGTAATATAATGTAGCGTGGCTAATTTCAGGAAAGGAGATCTTTTTTTCTTGACAATTTTCCATCTATTTTGTAGTATTGTTCTACGACTGATTACGAAAATTATGCCGACAATAAATCAATTAGTTAGAAAAGGAAGAAAACAGCCGAAGAAAAAGCAGAAATCACCTGCTCTGGCTTACGGTTTCAATAATTTAAAAAATGCGAAATCACACTACCCTTCACCATTCAAGAAGGGGGTTTGTTTGAAGGTTTCGACCGTAACACCGAAAAAGCCGAATTCGGCTCTCAGAAAAGTAGCCAGAGTCAGACTTTCCAACGGAATGGAGGTTACCGCTTACATTCCCGGTGAAGGACATACCTTGCAAGAACACTCGGTCGTATTGGTCAGAGGAGGAAGAGTCAAGGATTTGCCCGGTGTTCGATATACGGTAGTAAGAGGTGCTTTGGACAGTGAAGGAGTTGAAGGCAAAAAACAATCAAGAAGTAAGTACGGAACCAAAAAATCGAATTAATCATGTTTGAAGAGAAAGGAAAAAAATATAAAACTCATCCGATCGATCCCGATCCCAAATTCGAGAGCGCAGTTGTCGCCAAGTTCGTAAATCATATAATGAAGGACGGGAAGAAGGCTTTGGCCAGAAGGATTTTGTACGGTTCTTTCGAGATAATAAAGAAAGAGACCAAAGGAGATCCGGTTGAAGTTTTTGAACAGGCTTTAAATAATGTTACCCCGAAAAAAGAGGTAAGATCGAAAAGAGTGGGAGGAGCAACCTACCAAGTTCCTTATGACGTTGATAAAAAGAGAGGAATGAGTTTGGCGATGAGGTGGATTTTGGACTCGGCAAGGTCAAAGAAGGGGTCAGCGATGGAGGAAAGATTGGCGAAAGAGATTTTGGAAGCTTCTCAAAGTCAAGGAGCAGCAATAAAAAAGAAAGAAAACATGGAGAGAATGGCCGAAGCGAACAGAGCTTTTGCCTTTTTAGCAAAGTAATAATAAGTTTTATCAAATGCTGTAAAAAGCGTTTTTTATTTGAAAAGTTATGCCAAGAGAATATCCATTAAACAAATATAGAAATATCGGAATAATAGCCCACATAGATGCGGGTAAAACGACGGTAACGGAAAGAATCTTGTTTTATACGGGTATTTCTCACAAGATAGGTGAAACTCACGACGGTGCTTCGGTTATGGACTGGATGGATCAAGAAAGAGAAAGAGGAATCACCATCACCTCGGCGGCGACGACTTGTTTTTGGACACCCACCTATAAAGAGAAGAAGGGCAAAGGAAAAGGAGAGTTCAGGATTAATATTATCGACACCCCCGGTCACATCGACTTTACCGCCGAAGTACAAAGATCGCTCAGAGTCCTGGACGGAGCGGTTGTTGTTTTTGACGGAGTTTCGGGAGTTGAATCCCAGTCGGAGACCGTCTGGAGGCAGGCCGACAAGTTCGAAGTCCCCAGGATTTGCTTTATAAATAAGATGGATCGTGTCGGGGCCACCTTTGAAGGAGCGGTTGAGACGATAGTCGAAAAATTGACACCGAACGTAGTTCCGATGCAGATGCCTCTGGGAGCGGAAAAAGATTTTAAAGGAGTAATCGACCTTATGGAAATGGAGGCTTGGAGATTCGATGGAGAGATGGGTGAGCAAATCATTAAAGAAGAGATTCCCGAGGATTTGAAAGTGGAAGCGGAGAATAAGAGAGAAGAGATGGTTGAGCGGATTGTTACCGAAGATGAAGAGCTTTTTGAAAAATATATGGAAGGAGAAGAGGTTTCCACCGATCAATTAAAGGAAGCTTTAAGAAAAGCAGTTTTAAATTATAATCTCGTTCCCGTCTTTTGTGGAACGGCACTAAAGAATAAAGGAGTTCAGCCGGTCATCGATGCGGTTTGTGATTATTTTCCGGCTCCGACCGATCTTCCTCCGGTTAAAGGAATCGATCCGGAAACGGAAGAAGAGATTACCAGGGAAGCCGGAGACGACAAATCATTCTCCGCTCTCGCATTTAAGCTGGCAACCGACCCTTATGTCGGCAGTTTGACCTTTGTTCGTGTTTATTCGGGAACCTTGACCGGAGGATCCAATGTATTAAATTCGACGACGGGTAAAAAAGAGAGAATAAACAGAATTTTGAGAATGCACGCCAACGACAGAGAAGAATTGAAAGAGATTTATGCCGGTGATATCGTTGCTCTGGTCGGTCTGGACGAGACCGCTACCGGTGATACTCTCTGTGATCCGAAAGAGCCGATTATTTTAGAAAATATCACCTTTCCTGAACCGGTTGTTTCGATCAGAGTTGAGCCGAAGAGCAGAGAAGATCAAGAAAAGATGGGTCTCGCTCTCAGAAAATTGGGACAGGAAGACCCGACGTTTAAAGTTAAGGGAGATATCGAAACCGGAGAAACAATCATTTCCGGAATGGGAGAGTTGCATCTGGACATTATTATAAACAGACTTAAAAGAGAGTTCGGAGTGGAGGCGGAAGTCGGAAAGCCGCAAGTGGCCTACAGAGAGACGATCAGAAAAGAAGCCGAAGCGGAATCGGAATACGTCAAGCAATCCGGTGGTAGAGGACAATACGGACACGTTAAGTTAAAGATTGAACCGGCGGAATACGACAGTGAAGAAAAAGAAGATCGTTTGGAATTCGTCGATGAAATTACCGGTGGAGTTATTCCTCAAGAATATATTCCGGCAGTGGAAAAAGGTATCGCTGAAGTGATGGATGAAGGTGTGGTAGCCGGATATCCGATGGTGGGAATCAAAGCCAGTCTCTTCGACGGATCTTATCACGAAGTTGATTCTTCAAAAATGGCATTTAAAATAGCCGGTTCCATGGCCTTTAAAGAGGCTTGTAAAAGAGCTAAGCCGGTTCTTTTGGAACCTTTCATGAAAGTCGAAGTCGTTATTCCTTCAGAATTCTTCGGTGATATCGTCGGAGACCTCTCTTCAAGAAGAGGAGAAGTTCAAAAGACGGAAAACACCAAAGGAAAGATGGATATGAAGGTGGTACGAGCGAAAGTTCCCCTGGCGGAAATGTTCGGTTACGTGACCACTCTCAGATCTCTGACTGAGGGAAGAGGTAATTTCACTATGGAGTTCCTCGAATATAAAGAAGTTCCGGTCAATGTTGCCGAAGAAATAAAGGCAAATCGTTAGGGCTGGACTTTTTAAGGTAATTATTGTAGTATAAAAGCACTGAAAATAATAAATTAAAAGTCTAAACGGGATATATCCTGTTTAATAAATAAAAAAAATATGGCTGAAAAATTCGAAAGATCAAAACCCCACGTTAACATCGGAACAATCGGTCACGTGGACCACGGTAAGACTACTCTTACCGCTGCTATCTTGAATGTTTTGAGCATGCAAGGTAATTCCGATATGAAGGCGAGCATCGAGGACATCGACTCCGCTCCGGAAGAAAAGGCGAGAGGAATTACCATCGCCGTTTCTCACCAAGAGTACGAGACGGAAAACAGACATTACGCACATATCGATTGTCCCGGTCACGCCGATTACATTAAGAACATGATTACCGGTGCCGCTCAGATGGACGGTGGAATCTTGGTAGTTTCCGCAGCTGACGGACCGATGCCACAAACCAGAGAACATATCCTTCTTGCCAGACAAGTCGGACTTCCTTCTTTGGTAGTTTACCTTAATAAAACCGACATGGTTGATGATCCGGAGATGATTGAATTGGTTGAATCCGAAGTCAGAGAGCTGCTTAACAAATACGAATACGACGGAGACAACGTTCCGGTCATCAAAGGTTCCGCTCTGAAAGCTTTTGAAGCGGAAAGTGCCGATGACGAGGCAACCAAGTCGATTCTGGAATTAATGGAAGCTCTTGACAGCTATATTCCTGAACCGGAAAGAGAAGTCGACAAGCCTTTCCTGATGGCGGTAGAAGATATCTTTTCCATCGAAGGAAGAGGAACCGTTGCTACCGGAAGAATTGAAAGAGGAGTGATCAACTCCAAGGATGAAGTTGAGATTATCGGACTCAAAGAAGATATCGACAAAACAACCGTAGTAAGCATCGAGATGTTTAACAAGAGCCTCGACCACGGAGAAGCGGGAGATAATGCCGGACTTCTTTTGAGGGGAACCAAAAAGGACGATATTGAAAGAGGTCAAGTATTGGCAAAACCGGGTTCTATTACTCCACACACCGAATTTGAAGCTGAAGTTTACATTTTGGACAAAGACGAAGGTGGAAGACATACCCCGTTTTTTAACGGTTACAAACCTCAGTTTTACTTTAGAACAACTGACGTAACCGGTGAAGTTGAACTTAAAGGTGGAACCGAAATGGTAATGCCCGGAGACACTTCCGAATTGAAGATAAAATTGATTGCACCAATCGCCCTCGAGGAAGAGCAAAGATTTGCTATTCGAGAAGGTGGTAAAACAGTAGGTGCGGGAGTAGTGACAAAAATCATCAAATAGTATGGCTAAAAAGGAAGAAAATCTGAACAAGATAAGAATTAAATTGCGCGGTTACGACCACAAGGTGATTGACAGCAGCGCAGAGCAAATTGTTGAAACGGCAACAAGGTACGGGAGTGAGATTTCGGGTCCCACTCCCTTACCTACCGAAATTAAGAAGTATACGGTAAACAGATCAACATTCGTTAACAACAAGTCGAAGGAGCAGTATGAGGTAAGAGTTCATAAAAGACTTATTGACGTTCTTGACGCCAATCCCAAAGTCCTTGACGCTCTCCGTAATCTCACCCTGCCCAACGGTGTTAATATCGAAGTTAAAATGTAAAGGATTTTTTCCTTTACTTTCTTTTGGGTTAAATGATTAAATTTAATAATATTTAACTGTAGCTTTTTTAGGCTTTCCACGTCGGGGGAGAGCCCGACATTTTTGCTTGTAAAAATTCTTTCAGAGAAAATCCGATTTGTAGAAAAAATATGAAATTCATTTTAGGAAAAAAATTGGGGATGGCACAATTTTTCGAAGAAGACGGAAGCGTAGTTCCGGTTACCTTGGTGGAAGCCGGTCCTTGTGTCGTAACCCAGGTAAAAACAAGTGAAAACGACGGTTATGAAGCGGTTCAGATCGGCTTTGAAGAAATGAAAGAAAAGAAAGTTAAAAAGCCGCAAAGAGAGAAGCCTTTCCGCTTTATTTGCGAGTTCAGAGTCGCCGATACCGAACTTAAAGAAGGGGAAACAATCGATGTCTCCATCTTTGAAAAGGGAGACAAGATTAAAGTTTCCGGAGTGTCAAAAGGAAAAGGGTTTCAAGGAGTAGTTAAAAGACACGGCTTCTCCGGACAATCGAGAACCCACGGAACCAAGCACGATGAAAGAAGAGGAGGTTCAATAGGATCGGCTTATCCGCAAAGAGTTTTTAAAGGAAGAAGAATGCCCGGACGAATGGGAGCCGACAGAGTAACGGTTAAAAATTTAGAAATAGTCGAGGTGAACCTGGAAGAAAATACATTGGCCGTAAAGGGCGCTCTTCCCGGTGGAAAAGACAACCTTTTAGAGATTAAAAAGATATGAAAGTAGCGCTTTACAACAAAAAAGGAAAAAGTGAAAAGGAGAAATCACTTCCGAAGGATATTTTTGATGTCGCCGTCAATTCCGACTTACTTTATCAAGTAGTGGTGAGTCAACAGTCGAACAGAAGACAAAATACGGCACATAGCAAAGACAGATCGGAAAAGAGAGGGGGTGGTAAAAAACCTTGGAGACAGAAAGGAACCGGAAGAGCCAGGCACGGATCGATCAGATCACCTCTGTGGGTTGGTGGTGGAGTTACTTTCGGACCGAGAAACGAAAGAAATTACAAAAAAAAGATAAATAAAAAAGAGAAAAGAAAGGCTCTCTTTATGGCTTTGTCCGGAAAGAGAGAAAGTAACCTTCTTTTACTCGTTGAAGATTTAAAATTAAAAGAGCCGAAGACGAAAGAGCTTTCCTTTTTGACCGACTTGCCTTGCGGTGGAGAGTCAACTTTGATTTTAGCGCCGGAGGCGGACAAGAATCTGATTTTGGCGGCCAGAAATATTCCGGAAGTGGATGTCATGGAGGCCAGAAATATAACTGCGCTCGATCTTCTTTCTTATAAATACTTAGTGATTCCCGAAAGTTCACTGTCCGTAATTAAAGATACTTTTCTATGAAAAACGTGATTAAAAAACCACATATCAGTGAGAAAGCGACCGATTTGATGAGTAAGGAAAACAAATATGTCTTTGTTGTAAAAAAAGATGCCAATAAGATTGAAATTGCAAAGGCGGTCGAAAAGCTTTACGATGTCGAGGTTGAGAAAGTGACTACGATTTCCATCCCGGCTAAAAAGAGAAGATTGGGAAGGATAGAAGGAAAGAAAAAAGGTTACAGGAAAGCGATAGTCAAACTTAAAGAAGGAGACAAGATAGAGATCCTCGGCTCTTGACACGGAAAATAAATATGTTTTAATATTAGACGATTATGAGTCAAAAACCAGACAAAAACAGTCGCCCGCCCAAGTCCCTGACCGTCAGTATGAAAAACTCCGGCGGAAGGAACAATATGGGTAGAACGACTGTCAGAGCGAGAGGAGGTGGAGCCCGAAAGATTTGGAGAAAGGTTAATTACGGGCAAGAGATGATGGATGTTAAGGGCAAAGTAAAGAGGATCGATTACGATCCCAACAGATCCGCTTATTTAGCTCTTTTGGAGTACGAAGACGATTCTTTGGGATACATCATTGCTCCACAAGAGATAAAAGAAGGGGATGAAGTGATAGTTTCGGAGAAAGCTCCGCTCAAACCGGGAAACAGAATGAGATTAAAGAATATTCCGGTCGGAACACAAGTGCACAATATATCTTTTCAGCCGAACGGAGAGGGAAAGATGGTTCGATCAGCCGGTTCTTCGGCGACGGTGCTGGCTCAGGAAGGGAAGTACACTCATTTGAAGATGCCGTCGAGAGAAGTGAGAAAGATCGGAAAAGAATGCTTTGCATCAATCGGAGAAGTTTCCAATCCCGAGCATCGATATAAAGATGATAAAAAAGCGGGAACGACGAGAAGAAAAGGAAGAAGGCCGAAAGTGAGAGGAAAGGCCAAGAATCCGGTTGACCATCCGCACGGAGGAGGAGAAGGTGGTTCGACCATCGGGCTAAAACACCCCAAGACTCCGACCGGTAAGCCGGCTCTGGGTGTGAAGACCAGAAAGAGAAAGCATACCGATAAGTACATAGTAAAGAGAAGGACGAAGAGAAGAAAGAAAAAATAAAAATTTAAGAGTATAAAAATGGCGAGAAGCAGTAAAAAAGGACCCAATATAAACGAAAGATTACTGAAGAAGGTTAAAAATCAAAAACCGGGAGACGGAGTAATTAAAACCTGGGCGAGAGACGCGGTTATCACCCCGGAAATGATCGGTTTTACCTTCGGTGTTCATAACGGAAAAACTCATGTCGAGGTAAGTGTTACCGAGGATATGGTGGGTCATAAATTGGGTGAATTTTCACATACCAAGAAATTCGTTCGACACGGTGGTAGAATGCAGCGTGAATTGGAAAAGAACAAATAAAAATATGAAAGTAGACGCAAAATTAAATTATTTAAGAATAGCTCCACGAAAGGTTCGTTTAGTGGCCGATCTGATAAGAGGAAGAAAAGTTTCCGAAGCGGAAGTTCGTTTGGATTTTACGGCTAAAAAGGCAACTAAGCCGATGCGCAAACTTTTGGATTCGGCGGTAGCCAATGCTGGTCATAATTTTGAAATAAGTAAAGATAATTTATACGTTTCCGAAGTGACAGTTGATGAGGGACCGACTTTAAAAAGATGGAGACCCAGAGCTCGCGGAGCGGCGAATCAGATCCATAAGAAAACCTCTCATGTTACTTTGGTTTTGGAAGAAATAGAAGCCGGAGAGGAGATCAAGGTGGGTAAAAAAGGAAAGATTAAGAAAGTAAAAAGCAGCGAAAAACCGAAAGAGGAGGCGACCCTCAAAAAGAGTGAGCGTCCGAAGAAGGAAGAAAAGAAAGGAAAAGGAGACAGCAAGGGAAAAGGAGATAATATATTCAGAAGAAAATCAATATAGTAATTAATATTAATTAGACATGTCCCAGAGATCTCATCCGAGAATTAAAAGAATAAATACGACCACCGACTGGAAATCGAAGGGTTTTTACAGTGGAAATTATCCGGAATACTTGAAAGAGGATCATTTGATTAGAGATTATATGAATGAGCAACTGAAAGATGTCGGAGTCGCTGAAATCGAAATCAGGAGATCTCAATCCGAACTTAATGTAGTTGTTCACTCTTCCCGCCCGGGGATAGTTATCGGTAGAGGTGGTGAGGGAGTTAAAAGGCTGAAAGAAGGCTTGGATCGAATTTTGGACAAAGAGGGACTGGGAACCGACAGAAAAATAAGAATAGAAGTTAAAGAGGTTAAGGACCCCTGGTCTTGCGCCGCTGTTGCCGCTCAAGAGATAGCCAAACAGCTGGAAAAAAGAATGCACTACAGAAGAGTTATAAAGCATGCCATGGGCAAGATAACGGCCAACAGAAACGTAAAAGGGGCCAGAATAGAGGTTGCTGGCAGATTGAACGGAAGTGAGATTGCCAGAACGGAACATATATCGGAAGGAAACCTTCCTCGTGAAACACTCAGAGCGGACCTCGATTACGCTTTTGATGTCGCCTACTGCAAGTTCGGAACAATCGGGATCAAGGTTTCAATTTACAAAGGAGAGAAATTCAACTAAACTATGTTAGTACCGAAAAAAGTAAAGCACAGAAAAAGACACAAGGAGATGAGGAGACTGAAAGGAGTCGCCAACTCCGGAACGAAGATTGAATTCGGAACTTACGGACTGAAGACTCTTGACCCGGCTTGGTTGACTTCCAGGCAGCTGGAGGCAGCCAGAAGGGCGATTATCAGACATCTGAGAAAAGGTGGTAAGATGTGGACCAGAGTTTTTCCGGACAAACCGGTGACCAAGAAAGGATTGGAAGTTCCGATGGGAGGAGGTAAGGGAAGCGTTGACCGCTATGTTTTTCCGGCTAAACCGGGGCGGATAATCTTCGAGCTCGACGGAATTGAGGAAGATGTCGCTCGAGAAGCTTTTTCAAGAGCTACCGATAAATTACCGGTAAGAACGAAATTCGTAAAGAAAAAACAATGAAAGTAAACGAATTAAGAGAAAAAAAAGATGACGAATTGAAAAAGATTCTTTCCCAAAAGAGAGACAAGCTTCAAGATATTCGTTTTAAGCTTTCTTCGGGAAGAGTGAAAAACGTTAAAGAAGCACGAGACTTGAGAAAGGATATAGCTCGGATATTAACCATTCTAAAGGAAAGTTCAAATGAAGAATAAATTAAAAGGACAAGTCGTATCCGACAAGCAAGACAAGACGGTAGTCGTCGAGGTTTCACGGGTTAAAAAGCATCCCCGTTACGGAAAAAGATACGAAGTCCATAAAAAATACAAAGCACACGATCCCGAAAACAGTTATAAAGAGGGTGACGAAGTGATAATTGAAGAAATAAAACCGATTTCCAAAGATAAAAAATGGAAAGTGATAGAAAAAGTCAGTTAATTTTATGATTCAGCCGGAAACAAAATTAAAAATCGCCGATAACGCCGGAGCAAAAGAGATAAAGTGCTTCAAGGTTTTAGGTGGTTCAAAAAGAAGATATGCCCAAATAGGAGACGTTATCGTTGCGGCGGTAAAGAAAGCGGAGCCACGAAAAGAAGTCAAAAAGCATGACGTGGTTCGAGCGGTGGTAGTCAGGCAAAAGAAAGAGTTTCGCCGCGAGGACGGAACCTACATTCGATTCGATGAAAACGCAGCGGTCGTTCTGGACGGAGAAAGCAATGAGCCGAAAGGAGGAAGAATATTCGGACCGATTCCGAGAGAGCTGGCCGATAGAGGCTTTAAAAAGATTACAACTTTAGCGAAAGAGGTCGTATGAGAATAAAAAAAGACGACAAAGTTTTAATAACCAAGGGCAAAGATCGTGGAAAAACGGGTAAAGTTCTTCACGCCTTTCCCAACGATAACCAGGTGATGGTTGAGGGTTTGAACTTGATGAAGAAACACGTCCGCCCGAAAAAACAGGGTGAGTCCGGACAAATTATTGAATTTCCGGCCCCGATTGACGTTTCCAACGTAAAGTTAATTTGCCCCAAGTGTAATGAAGCGACCAGAACCGGAGTTGAGAGAGACGGAAAAAACAAAAGGAGAGTTTGTAAAAAGTGTGATAAGAAATTCGATTAGAAAAGTTAGCGTTTTATATAAACATGGAAGACTTGAAGAAACAATTTAACGAAAAAGTAATCGACGAAATGATGGAAGAGTTCGGTTACGACAGCAAAATGGCGGTTCCACGACTGAAAAAAGTAACGCTGAATGTCGGAATCGGTGAGAAGATAAAGGGAAAATCCTCGGATAAAGTTGAGGAGATAATAAATTACATATCGAACGATATAGCTTTGATCGCCGGACAAGCGCCGGTAGTAACCAAAGCCAAGCAGTCGATTTCCGGATTCGATCTCAGAAAAGGAGATCCTTCGGGAATAAAAGTTACCCTCAGAGGTAAAGATATGTATAATTTTTTAGAGAAGACGATCAATGTCGTTTTCCCCGGACTGCGTGACTTCAGAGGGCTTAACCCTCGGTCCGTAGACAGCTCGGGAAACTTTACGATAGGAGTCGACGAACAGATTTCATTTCCCGAAATTCCGGCCGACGAACGTGACGACATCTTCAGTTTACAGTTTACGATTACTACCAGTGCCGAGACCGAAGAAGAAGGGCTGGCACTGCTTAAAAAAATAGGATTTCCGTTTAAAAAAGAATAGTTTATGGCAACAAAAGCACAAAAAGAAAAAGCAAAAAAAGATCCGAAATATTCCACCAGGAAAGTTCGCCGCTGTTTTAGGTGTGGTAGAACTCGAGGGTATTTGAGAGATTTCGGTCTTTGTAGAATTTGCTTCCGAGAGAAAGCGAATGAGGGAGAGATTCCGGGTGTAAGGAAATCGAGTTGGTAAAAATAATTTAAAGATAATCAATATATGACGGATCCAATAACCGACATGCTGAATCGCCTTCGCAACAGCCAAGCCGTAAATAAAAAGACGGTCGATGTTCCCTTTTCGAAGACCAAGTATAAGATAGCTAAAATTTTGGAAAGTGAAGGGTTTGTGGAATCGGCTGAGAAAAAGGGAAGAAATCCGAAAAAGGTGATCAGAGTAAATTTAAAATATGAAGACGACAAGCCGGCGATTACCGGAGCAACCAGAGTTTCGAAACCGGGAAGAAGAGTTTACGTATCGCTTAAAGATATAAAACCGGTCAAGGGTGGTTACGGAATATCGATAATTTCTACCTCGAAAGGAATCATGTCCAACAGAGAGGCCAAAGATGCCGGAGTCGGTGGAGAGATTCTTTGTAAAATACATTAAAGATATGTCAAGAATAGGATTAAAACCAATAGAGATACCGAAGGATGTCGAGGTTAAAATCGACAAGCGAAACGTTACCGTCAAAGGGCCGAAGGGTCAGCTTGAAAGAAAGATCAGGCCGGAAATCGGAATCGAAGAAAAGGATGGTAATTTGGAGCTGCGCATCGTTCGAGAAAACAAGAGATCCAACGCTTTTTTGGGCTTGGAGCGAAGCCTGGTAGCCAATATGGTTGAAGGAGTAAGTAGGGGATTCGAAAAGACTTTGGAGCTTCACGGCGTCGGTTACAGAGCGAGAATGGAAGGAGAAACACTGGTTGTCGAAGTCGGTTTCTCTCATCCGGTGGAGATGAATTTTCCGGATGAAGATATAGATGTTCAGATAGAAAAAGGAAAGATAAAAGTTTCGGGAATCGACAAAGCGAAGGTGGGAAGAATAGCCGCCAAGATAAGAGACGTTCGCCCGCCGGAACCTTATAAAGGAAAAGGAATCAGATACGAAGGAGAAGAGATTATCAAGAAAGAAGGAAAGAAGGCGGTAGGAAGTGAATAAACAAATAATCGAGTTTAAAGATGGCAATTGTAAATAGAAAAAGAAGACACAGAAGAATTCGTTCCAAGATTCAAGGAACGAAAGAAAAACCCCGACTCAGCGTCTATAGGTCGTTGAAGCATATCTACGCTCAACTTATCGATGACGATACGGGAGAGACTTTGGCTTCGGCTAAAGATATCGATGTCAAAAAGAATATCGACGGAGACCAGAGAAAGGTTCAATTGGCTTTCGAAACCGGAAAATTGTTAGCCGAGAGAGCTTCCGAAAAAGGAATCGATGAGGTTGTTTTTGATCGGGGAGGTTATAAATATCACGGACGAGTAAAGGCCCTGGCGGAAGGCGCCAGAGAAGGAGGCCTCAGTTTTTAAGTAAGAAGAGTTATGGCAAAAAAACAAACAAAAGATAAAGAATTCAAGTCGGATGTTCTGGAGATAGATCGAGTCGAAAGAATGACCGCCGGTGGAAGAAGACTTCGTTTTCGGGCGTTGGTGGTTGTCGGTAACCATAACGGAAAAGTGGGAGTCGGACTGGCTAAAGGAAACGATGTCGGGAAAGCGATTGAAAAAGCGACCAGAAAAGCAAAAAAAGAGGTAATTGAAGTCAAACTGAAAGAAGGAACCATCGCTCACGAAGTAATCGGCAAGCACGGAGCAGCCGAGGTTCTTTTAAAACCCCAAGCCAAAGGTAGAGGTTTGGTTGCCGGAGGAACCGTCAGAGCGATTTGTTCGATGGCCGGAGTTCAAGATATCTCTTCGAAGATCTTGGGTAATACCAGAAACAAACTGAATAATGCACGAGCAACCATAGCAGCACTAACCAAGTTAAAAGAATAATGCAACTTCACGATTTAAAATCAAAAGATAAAAAAAGAAAGAGAAGAGTCGGACGCGGAGGCGCCCGGGGAACTTATTGTGGTCGAGGAGTAAAAGGACAAAAGGCGAGAGCCGGGACCGGCGGAGAGCCGATGATCAGGAGATTTATCAAGAGGTATCCGAAATTACGAGGATACAAAACCGCTGACGGAGAAAAACCGGCGGTAGTTAATGTTGTCGATATAAACAATTCCTTCAAGGATGGAGAAGAAGTGACTCCGACCGAATTGGTTGAAAAAGGGCTTGTTCGCAGAGTATCTGGAAAGATTCCCGAAGTTAAAATTTTAGGACGGGGAAAGATCGACAAAAAAGTAAAAATAAAGAAATGTTCACTCTCGGAATCGGCTAAAAAGAAGATAAAAAAAGCCGGTGGTGAATTTTAAAAAATGCTGAACAAGTTAACTCAGATATTCAAAATAGAAGATCTCAGAAAGAGAATCATTTTTGTTTTGGGAATGCTCGCCATCTTCAGAGTGATGGCCAATATTCCGATGCCGGGAATGGATCCCGAGAGACTGGAAGAGTTTTTCGCACAGTTTCAGATGTTTGAATTCGCCAACGTATTTACCGGAGGAACGATGGACAGATTTTCGATAGCGATGCTCGGTCTGGGTCCTTACATTACGGCGGTGATTGTGATTCAGCTTTTAACCATGGTCTTTCCTCGTTTGGAAAAGCTCTACAAAGAGGAAGGTGATCAAGGAAGACAAAAGATAAATCAATACGGAAGATTATTAACCGTTCCTTTTGCCGTTTTGCAATCGTTCGGAATGCTTACTCTGTTTCAAAATCAGGGAGTGATCGCTCCACTCGGGACGGTCGATTTGATAGCGACCATCTTTACCGTCACCGCCGGAACGGTCTTTCTGATGTGGATCGGAGAGCTGATAAGTGAAAAAGGAATCGGAAACGGAGTTTCCTTACTGATTTTCGCCGGAATAATAGCCAGCGTTCCCGCTCAAATATTCGAAGCGATAGTTTCTTGGGATATGACTCAGCTTCCGTCTTACATCTTATTCATACTTTTGGCCGTTTTCATAGTGGGAGCGGTAGTTTTGGTCAATGAGGCGAGAAGAAATATTCCGGTATCTTACGCCAAGAGAGTTAAGGGAAGAAAAGTTTACGGAGGATCTTCAACCTACATTCCTCTGAACATCAATCCGGCGGGAGTGATTCCGATTATATTTGCTCTTTCCCTTTTGGCGATGCCGCCGATGATCGCTCAATTTTTAGTTGAAATCGGAGGAACCGTCGGTTCGGCAGCACAATCTTTCGCCAATTTTTTTGAAAACCCTTGGTTTCAAGGAATATCTTATTTTGTTTTAGTTTTCCTCTTTACCTTTTTCTATACGGCGGTGACTTTCGATCCGGAAAATGTTGCCGACAATTTGAAAAAGATGGGAGGATTCGTTCCGGGAATAAGACCGGGAAAATCGACCGAAAATCATATTAGATTTATCTTGAACAGAGTCTTGACCGTCGGTGCGCTTTATCTGGCTACGATTGCAGTTATGCCTTCGATAATCGCCGGAATAACCGGAGTGGGAACTTTTCAATTTCTCATTGGTGGAGCATCAATTCTGATTATCGTTTCCGTTGTTTTGGATACGACTCAGCAGATAAATGCTCAGCTGCAGATGAGGGAGTACGAAGAGATATAAAGATAATCGAACCGAATATCGACTCTCACCCGGCGACGGGTGAGTTTTAATTTGATAAAATATCTTTTTCGTTTAGAATTCATAAAGAAAGTAATAAAAAAGTAATAAAAAAATCATGAGAATAATATCACTTATCGGAAGGCCCGGTTGCGGGAAAGGAACACAAGCCGAAAGATTAGTTGAAAAAACGGGGTGGGAGCCGATATACACCGGAAAGCTGCTTAGAAAGAGAGCCGAAGATGATGATTTTATCGGTCAGAAATTAAGCGAAGCTCTTTCCGAAGGAAGGCTCATTCCGACTCCGATGGTCTTTAATATCTGGATGCCGAAATTGGTGGAGATAAAAAAGAACGGAGACGGAAAAGGAGTGATTTTTGACGGAAATCCACGTAAGCTTTACGAAGCGAGGATGTTGGATGAAGTTTTTAAGATGTTCGAATGGAGTGATAATTTTATTCCTCTCCATATAAAGATAAGTGAGGAAGAATCCAAAAGAAGACTTTTAGAGAGAGGAAGGATGGACGATCACGAAGAGGAGATAAAGAGGAGATTGGGCTGGTTCGAGACCGACGTTCGTCCCGTTTTGGACTATTATCAGGAAAAAGGAATATTGAAGACGATAGACGGAGAGCAGTCGATAGAGGAAGTTCAAAAAGAGATATGTGAGATTTTAAAAATAGATGACTAAGCTGAAGACAAAAAAAGAGATAAGTGTGATGCGGGAGGGCGGATCTCTCTTGGCTCAAGCGATGGCGGAGTTGAAAGAAGAGACCCGGCCGGGAATGGCCACCAAAGAGCTTGACCGCCTCGCCAGGCGAATTATCGATGAAAAAGGGGGTAAGCCTTCTTTTTTGAATTACCAAGGCTTTCCGGCGGCGATATGCACTTCGATAAACGATGTCGTTGTTCACGGAGTTCCTTCTTCTCAAGAGATCAAGAGCGGTGATTTGGTTTCTTTGGATTTGGGATTCGAGTATCGAGGATATCATACTGATATGGCGATTACTTTTCCGGTCGGAGAAGTGTCCGAAAAAGCTCTTCGTTTGATGAGAGCTACAAAAGAGTCTTTGAGATTGGCAATTAAAGAATCACAATCCGGAAAAAGACTGGGAGATGTCGGTAGTAGAATAGAAAATTACATAAAAGAAGAGGGTTTTAAGGTGGTTGAAGGTCTTTGTGGTCACGGGATAGGAAGAGAAGTTCATGAAGATCCTCAAATTTTAAACACCGGAAAGCCGGGTACGGGAATGAAGATCGTTGAAGGAATGGTTTTTTGCATCGAGCCGATGGTTGCTATTGAAAGCTCACGAATATTCAAAGCGGAAGAAGGAATAAAAACCTCCGGTTTGTCGGCTCACTTCGAGCATACGGTAGCGATAATCGACGGCAAGGCGGAAGTACTGACGAAGACGGATTAGTTGCAAAGTTTAATATAATAAGCAAATTAAAAACCCGCCTGCCGGCGGGTTCTGTTAACGGATTAATGGTTAAAAGCTGCCAGTAAAATCCGAGTAATCGGATTTACCGGTTTTTACAGGGGGGG
>CAZNIM010000011.1:0-21295 GCA_964573145.1 uncultured Candidatus Saccharibacteria bacterium | reverse complement strand
TAAAAGCTGCCAGTAAAATCCGAGTAATCGGATTTACCGGTTTTTACAGGGGGGGGATTTATGATATAGTCCTTTAATCATCACTTTAAACCTAAAAAATGAAAAGTAGACGGACATATTATTTTTTATTGGGTGAAGATTTCACTTGTGTTGGTTTTGAGTTAATTCGCTGAATGGCGGATTTTTTTATATATTACTTAAAATTTATGAATACAAATAAAAAAGGTTTCACCCTAATAGAACTCCTTATCGTAATCGGAATCATAGCCATCCTCGCCTAGGCCGTAATTGTAGCCATAAATCCCGGTCAGCAATTTGCCGCCGCCAGAGACGCGACCAGACATCAACACCTAAACTCACTCTATAACTCATTAATCTCATACCAAGTCTCAAATCATGGCTGGGGAGAGTTATCCACTGAAATAACAACGGAGTTTACGGAAATATGTAACACCAATCTAGATAACCCGGATTGTAATGGTTTGGCTGACTTGTCCGCAATTACACCCGACCACATAAACCAAATCCCCGTCGACCCCCAAGGAAGCGTTTCGGAAACAGCTGATGGCACCGGCTATTTTATAGCCGAAGGGAGTGTAATGCTAGTAGCTGAAAACGCAGAAACAAGATTCATTGGAGTTGGAATAACCGAAGGTGAATTTACGGAAAGCGGAAATGGTGAAGAAGACGGAAACGGCGAGGAATTCACTTGCGGAGACACGTTCACCGACTCCAGAGACGGACAAACCTACAAAACCGTCCAAATAGGTGATCAGTGCTGGATGGCGGAAGATTTAAGGTATGATTGCTCCCAAGCGGGCTATAATAACATCGGAGAAGGTGAAAGTTGGTCCGATAGCGGTAATTGTGGTGAAGTACCCGATTATGACAATATTCATTATCAATGGGACGTAGCAATGGACGGATCCACAACTGAGGGCGCTCAAGGTTTGTGTCCCGATGGATGGTATGTACCGACTGATGGGGAGTGGACTGACTTAGAAACATATCTTTCTAATAATGGATACAGCGGTGTAGAAGGAGACGCTTTAAAAGATCCCGCTGAAGGTTGGTGTGATAGCGGCACTTGTGGTGGAACAGGATTTTTAGCTCTCCCCGGCGGCAGCCGCAGTACGTCCGGTAGTCTGTACTATGTCGGCTCCCGCGGGGACTGGTGGTCGTCCACTGAAGATGATGGTA
Organism: uncultured Candidatus Saccharibacteria bacterium; assembly: GCA_964573145.1. Lineage (GTDB taxonomy): Bacteria > Patescibacteriota > Minisyncoccia > Minisyncoccales > PWPS01 > PWPS01. Next base: position 20,095 of record CAZNIM010000011.1, on the reverse strand, counting down.
CTCTTGCTTGGAGACGGGTCCTGAGAAGTTCGAGCAGTGATTTCTACCGCTACTCCGGCTATAAGGATGGCGGCTACTCCGTCCGTTGCCTCAGGGACTAATTGTGTTCGATACCCTCTTTTGAGAGACCACACCTCGAATCGTCCGGCGACGATTCGGGCCTTACGCTCTCGGCGTTTCATTTCCGACAAGGTCGGAAAACCCTGCTGAAACGCCTCCGAGAGTCCTCTCAAAGAGGATATCTTCGCTTACGATTAAAGACTGATTAAATCGCATCAGCGGATTTGAGACCCTTGTTTTTAAAGGGCTTTTTTCTTATAATCAATACTGAAAAAGCAAAGTAAATTACTTCGGAATGGGAAAACATTTAGACGGATCCGATTATGATATCGGCGGAGAGTTTCCGACCGAATTGCGTTATGATTTGGCTTCGGGCAACTGGGTGGTGGTCGCCGCGGGAAGATCGAAACGGCCGGAAACCTTTAAAACTGAAAGTAAAAAAAGATCCGATTCGGATAACTGCCCTTTTTGTAACGAGGAAGCTTATGAACACTTCATAGAAGCGACTACTGACGGAGAAACGACTAAAAAAGGAATACTTCCCGAAGATTGGTCGGTAGCCGTCATCCCGAATAAGTTCCCCGCTTTTTTCCCCGGAAAAGAGTTGAAGGAAAAAATTAAGGGAGGTCTTTACAAAAGAATGAATGCAATCGGTTATCACGAAGTAATAATAACCGAGGATCATCAAAGAGCTTTGGGAGAGATGAGCTTCAAAGAAGCTCGCGATCTCTTTTTAACTTACAGAAACAGGTACCGGGATCTTAAGGACAAGGAGCATGTAAATTATATTTCGATATTTCACAATCACGGTTCGGAAGCCGGAGCTTCGATAGCGCATCCTCATTCACAGCTGGCGACGACTCCGCTTATCGACGTTGATTTGAAGTCCGCCCTGAAGATCAGTTACGAGTATCGAAAAGAAGAAGACTCATGCCTTCACTGCGATATGCAAAGATGGGAAAAAGAAGAAGGGGAAAGAATAGTGTATGAAAATGAAGAATTTCTGGTTTTATGTCCCTTCGCTTCCAAAGTAGCTTTTCAACTGGTGGTCACACCGAAAAAACATTTATCGAATTTTGAAGAAATAAACGAAGATCTTTTGGATTCGTTAACCGATGCTTTTTTACGAGCGATGAATATGTTAAATAAAGGCCTCGGTGATCCTCCTTACAATTTTTACTTGCAGACCGCTCCTTGTGACGGAAAGGACTACGATCATTATCATTGGCACTGGACGATCTTGCCGAGAACAGCCGTCTTTGCCGGTTTCGAGTTCGGAGCGAGGATGGAAATTTCAACAATTAAGCCGGAGACGGCAGCTCAACACTTAAAAAGTCTATGAAAAAACTTTTAATCGGAAATTGGAAAATGAATCCGGATTCTCCGGATAGAGCCGAAGAGATATTTTCGGCCGTAAAAAAATCGCCCGGATCAACCGATGTCGAGGTGGTTATAATAGCTCCCGACATATATATTCCTCTTTTTAAAAACAGAGGCATATCTTTAGGATCTCAAAATATTCATTATGAAGAAGAGGGAGCTTTTACCGGAGAAACTTCCGCCAAGATGGTTAAAAATTCGGGCTGTAAGTATGTTTTGGTCGGGCATTCGGAACGGAGAAGGCTTTTTAATGAAAAAGACGAGGAGGTAAAAAAGAAGATTATTGTCGCTTTGGAAAATGATCTTATTCCGATTTTGTGTGTTGGAGAAACAAAAGTGGAGAAGAATAAAAGATTGACCAGCAAAGTAATCAAAGGGCAGCTTGAAGAAGCGCTGACCGGGATTGATTTCGACCGACTGGTCGTCGGATACGAACCGGTTTGGGCGATAGGCAGTGGAGAGGCTTGTAATCCGGAAACCGCCTTCAAGATGCGTCTTTTAATCAAAAAAACATTAACTCAACTCACCGATCGGCAAACGGCCGAAGAGATACCGATAGTTTACGGAGGAAGTGTTAATTTGGGAAATTGTAAGCGATACGTCAACGAGGCCAAATTTAACGGACTTTTGGTCGGTGGAGCTTCTTTGAGAGCCAAGGAGTTTTCAAGAATGGCGATAGAAATATCATGAAAATCATAAAACAAGGAGAATTTTATAATCCGACAGTCGGAAAGATAGACTTCGACACCGTTTTATCCGAAATGATAAGCTACATGAAAGAGGCGCCGAATGAAGAATACGATATCGTAGTCGGCTGTGATTCGTCTTCCAAAGAGAAGCCGCATTTTCCGATTGCAATAGTTATTTTACGGAAAGGGAGAGGTGGAAGATTTTTCTTAAAAAAGACCGACTATTCGATGCTTTCCAGAAAAAAATTCGGGAGCTGGAAAGAGAGAATACTGGAGGAAGTTTTCCTTTCGTGCCAGTTGGCGGTAATGATGAAAGAAGAGTTGGAAGCGGCGGTCGAAAAGACCGCTTTCGATCCCGATTATCAATTTCAATACATACACGCCGATATAAGCAAAAACGGGATTACCAAGGATATGATCAAAGAGGTTACCGCCCTAATCAGAGGAAACGGTTTCAAGGCGAAGATAAAACCTCAAGCTTATGCGGCGACGGTCATTGCGGACAGATTTACCTAAAAGGATAAAATTTAAAACTATGAAATCAAAAAAGTTAAGAGAAGAATTTTTGTCGTTTTTTGAAAGTAAAGGACATACGAGAGTTGATTCCAGCTCGCTTATTCCCGATGACGGATCGGTTCTTTTTACCACCGCCGGGATGCAGCAATTTAAAGATTATTATGTCGATAAAGAGTCGCCTTACGGAACTCGAACCACCAGCTCACAGAGATGCTTTCGAACTTCGGACATTGAAGAGGTCGGAGACAAGGATCATTTGACCTTTTTGGAAATGCTCGGCAATTTCAGTTTCGGAGACTATTTTAAAGAAGAGACGATAAAGTGGGCGCTCGAGTTTTTAACCGAAAGATGCGGAATAGAAAAAGAGCGACTGATATTCACTTATTTCAAGGGTGAAAAAGGGGTTCCGATAGATGAAGACTCAAAAGAGATCTGGAAGAGTCTCGGTGCCGAAGATAAGCAGTTGGTGAAGTTGGGGATGGAGGATAATTTTTGGGGACCGACCGGAAACTCCGGACCTTGTGGACCGACTACCGAGATTCATTACGACCTAACCGGTTCTCCTTGCAGCGAAGATTGCGGACTGGAGTGTGAGTGTGGCAGATACGTTGAGATTTGGAATCTCGTTTTCAATGAATTTTATCAAGATGAAAACGGAGAGTTGAGCCCACTTAAAAAGAAGGGGGTCGATACCGGAATGGGGCTGGAGAGGTTGGCGATGGTCGTTCAAGGAAAGAGTCACGTCTTCGAAACCGATTTATTTACTCCCCTGATCGAAAAGATCGACTTTTTAAAAAAAGAGGTCGACCCGAAAAGCAAAAGGATAATAGCCGATCATATCAAAGCGGCCTCCTTTCTAATCTCGGAAAAGATAACCCCCTCCAATACGGACAGAGGATATATACTTAGAAGACTGCTGAGACGATCGATGCGGCACGCTAAATTGGTAGAGCTTCCGGAAAATTCATTGGAGGAAGTTACCGATACGGTCTTTGATATTTACGGAGAATTTTTAGGTAAAAAAGAAGATGTTCTCAAAGTAATAAAAGAAGAAAGAGAAAAGTTCGAAAAAGCACTCGATGTCGGTTTGAAAGAATTTGAAAAAGCGGCTCAAAACGGCGAGCTTTCGGGTAAAGAGGCTTTTCATCTTTACAGCACTTACGGATTTCCTCTCGAGCTCATTGAAGAGCTTTGTGAAGAAGAAGAGATTGAGTTTACCAAAAAGGGATTTGAAAAAGAAAAAGAAAAGCATCAAGAAATTTCAAGAAAAGGAGCCGATGAAAAATTCGGTGGATTAAGCAAGAATCCGGAAAAGGAGGAGGTTAAGCTTCATACCGCAACTCACCTGCTTCACGAGAGTTTGAGGAGAGTTTTGGGAGAGCATGTAAAGCAGATGGGTTCTCACATAACCTCCAAGAGGCTCAGATTCGATTTTTCACATCCGGAATCGATGACCGACAAGGAGATAGAAAAAGTGGAAGAGATGGTCAATCAAATGATAGAGAAAGATTTAAAGAGAGAGATAGAAGAGATGAGCTACGATGAGGCGATTGAAAAAGGAGCTCTTTCTTTTTTTGAAAAAGAAAAGTATCCTGAGAAAGTGAAAGTTTACAGTTTTGTTGACGGAGACGGAAAAGCTTTCACCAAAGAACTTTGTGGAGGTCCTCATGTCGAAAGCACCGGACAAATGGGAAAGTTTAAGATTAAAAAAGAGAAATCATCAAGCAAGGGGGTAAGAAGAATTAAGGCGATATTAATTTAAAAAATCATGCCACAACAAATCTACGACATTAAACCACCGGAAAAGAAAAAAGAGATCGAGATAGCGGAAAAGAAGAAGCGCAACCCTCGCTTTTTCATCGGTCTTTTATTGTCTTTACTTGTCGTTTTCGGAGTTTATTATTTCTTTTCTTATCGTGTTGAGATTGAGTTGTGGCCACAAACCGAGGGAGTCGAAGGCGAAAGCTCTCTTTCGGTAAGTATCAGTGATTTTGAAGATGTCGACGTTTTGGAAGCGGCGATTTTCGAAACCGACTTTTTGGAAGAGAGGAGGACGTTTCAAGCGACCGGAACCGAAGATTCGGAAACGAGAGCAAGAGGGACGGTGATTATAGAAAATAGACACTGGGATCAAAATCAACCTCTGGTTGAGGGAACGAGGTTCAGATCAACTGACGGAGTGATCTTCAGATCAACTGACGGAATAATAGTTCCGGGAAGAAGCTCAAGAGGAGGAGAGGTGGTTCCGGGAACGATTGAGGTGGAAGTAGTTGCCGATCAACCCGGAGAAGAGTACAACATAGAGCCGACCGAATTTAACCTACCGGGACTCCAAGGAGCTCCTTCTTATGACGGAGTAACCGCCTATTCCGAAGAATCGATGTTCGGTGGAGCGATAGGTGAAAGGACGGTGGTTACCGAAGAAGATTTGGAGAGAGCTCGCAACGAAATAGTGGAAGCTCTTTTTACCGAAGGAAGATCGATTCTCGATTCGAGGATAGAAGAAGGGTTTTTATTGGGGAGAGACAGTCAGTACGCTTACAGAATAGAAGAAGAAAATGTCGGTGGAAGAGCCGGGGAAGCTTTGGAAGAATTTACGGTTGAAATCAGAGCACATATAGAGGTAATTACGGTTAGAGAGGAAGATTTGGAAGAATTTTTAACCGATTCAATTCTCGATTTGGCCGATTTCAATTGGGAGAGCGACTTAGTGGGAGATGAAAGTGTTTATATGGACAGTATCAGCTTTAACTATTCATTTTCCGACATAAATTGGAGCGCGGGGGAAGCGACTTTGGAGCTTGAATTTGCGGGAGAGGTTTATTCCGATGTGAGCAGTTTGCGACTTCTGGAGGCCGTTTCCGGAATCAGCAGAAGGGATGCGGAAGAGCTTTTGAATAATCAAGACTTCATCAGAGAGGCGAATGTTCGCTTTAGACCTTTCGGAATCGGAAACATTCCGGAAGACAGAGACAGAGTCAGAATCAACCTTAATTTTTAAAGGGTTGATTAAATCTGGATTTGGTTTATAATAACCACTGAATCGGTTGACAAAAATAATAGTATTTGATACTATCCAAGACTGTAATGGCGTCAGAAAAAAAAGAAAAAATTAAAGGAACCGTTATTGAATCTTTGCCCAACGCCCACTTTAAGGTGGACCTTGAGGACGGCAGGGAAGTAAACGCTCATCTGGCCGGAAAGATGCGAATCCATCGCATAAAAGTTTTACCCGGTGATACGGTTACCGTTGAAATGTCTCCTTATGACGATGAGAAAGGGAGGATAGTATATAGAAAATAATGAAAGTTAGATCTTCAGTGAAAAAAATTTGCAAAGATTGCAAAGTCGTTAGAAGAAACGGCAAGGTTTATGTGATCTGCAAAAACAAAAAACACAAACAGAGACAAAGATAAATTATTTATTTAGGTTAGAAATATTATGCCGAGAGTCGCAGGAGTAAATATACCCGACAACAAACAGATTGATATCGCTCTTACTTACATTTACGGAGTGGGAAGGTCTTCAGCTGTTGAAATTTTAGAAAAAGCAGGCATCGAAACCGATTTGAAAGCCAACGAGGTCAGTAAAGAAGATTTCAGTAAAATCAGAAAGATAATCGAAGACGAATACAAAGTGGAGGGAGAGCTGAGAAGAGAGAGAAGAGAAAATGTAGACCGGTTGAAGAGAATTGATTCTTATCGAGGAGTAAGACATAAGAAAGGGCTGCCGGTAAGAGGGCAACGAACCAAAACCAACAGCAGAACGGTAAGAGGAAATGTAAGAAGAACCGCCGGATCGGGAAGGAGTGCGGCTCCGCAAAAGTAAATTTATTAACATTGGAAATTTTTCATGGGTAAAAAGAGAGTAGCACAAAAAACAGAAGAAGAACTTCTTGCCGAGAAGGAAGAGCGAGAGAAGACGATAAGAGAGAAAGAAAAGAAGACGGTGAGAAAGTCGAAAGTGGTCAGTGGTAGAGTTTACATCAGCGCCACTTACAATAATACCGTTATCACCCTAACCGATTCCAAGGGGGACACTTTGGCTTGGGTTACGGCGGGAAGCCTCGGCTTTAAAGGAACCAAAAAAGCAACTCCTTATGCCGCTTCCAGAGTAGCGACGGTAATAGGAAACAAAGCGGAAAAAATAGGTATTCAGGAGATAGACATTTACGTAAAGGGTGTCGGATCCGGTCGTAATTCGGCGTTAAAATCGTTGGCCGGAAGAAGTATGAAGATAAACAGTATCAAGGATATAACCCCGATCCCGCACAACGGATGTAGACCTCCCAAACCGAGAAGAGTTTAAAGTTAAGTATTATATACAGTTCGCATGTCAAAAGAGCCAAAATGTAAAAAATGTAGAAGAGCCGGAGTGAAGCTTTTTCTTAAAGGAACCCGTTGCACCGGGCCTAAGTGTGCAATGGTTAAAAAGAATTATCCACCCGGAGAGAAGGGAAAAAGAAGAAGTAGAACTTCGGAATACGGTAGAGAGTTGGGAGAAAAGCAGAAGTTACGTCACTGGTACAACTTGAGAGAAGAGCAGTTCGAGTCTTACGTTAAAGAAGCGATGAAGAAGAGAGGAGGTGATGAGGACTCGGGAGACATTTTAATCAGAGACTTGGAAAATAGGCTCGACAATACGGTCTACAGAATGGGATTGGCCGAATCACGACCGAAAGCCAAGCAGCTCGTCGGACACGGATTAATTTACGTAAACGGAAAAAAGGTTGACATTCCTTCATTTTCAATGAGTGAAGGTGATGTTATTTCCATAAACCCGAACAAAAAAGAGAGTAGACTTTTTGAGAATTTGAGTGAGAAATTAAAGAGTCACGAGACTCCAAGCTGGCTCTTTTTCGATAACAAGAAGCTGGAAGGAAAAGTCACCGGAGAACCGGTTGCGGAAGAAGTTGAGCCTCCGGTAAAAATAACCTCGGTTTTTGAGTTTTATTCAAGATAAAGTAATTTTCAATCGAATTGAAAATTGATAATTTATGATTTCACTACCTTCTCAACCAAAAATTAAAGAGCAAGACAAAGAGGGAAAGAGTGCCGTTTTTGAAATTGAGGCTCTTTACCCCGGATACGGAACGACAATCGGAAACAGTTTGAGAAGAGTACTCCTCTCTTCAATGGTTGGAGCGGCGGTAACTCAAGTTAAGATAGAAGACGTACAGCATGAATTTTCAACGATTGACGGGGTTATGGAAGACGTCATAAATATAATTTTAAACCTTAAACAGTTAAATTTCGAAGTTTTTTCGGACGAACCCCAAAAAGCGACTTTGTCGGTTAAGGGAGAAAAAGAAGTTAAAGCTTCTGATTTTAAATTTCCGACTCAGGTTGAGATTGTTAATCCGGATCAAAAAGTTGCCACTTTGACCAAGAAGGGCGCTAAACTCGAGATGGAGATAACGATTGAAAAAGGTGTCGGTTTTGTTTCGGCCGAAGAGATGAAAGAGGGAAAGGAGGAAGTCGGACAAATTACCGTTGACGCCGCCTTTACTCCGGTTAGAAAAGTAAATTTCAATGTGGAAAATATGCGAGTCGGAGAAAGAACCGATTTTGATCGATTGACTATTGAAGTCGAAACCGACGGAAGCATAACCCCGGAAAAGGCATTAGTAGAATCCTGTAAAACTTTGGTTGATCACTTTAATTTAATTAAGGACCCTTTTCAAGTTGAAGAGGAGAAGCCGAAAAAAGAAAAGAAAGAGAAAAAGGAGAAGAAGGACGAGAAAAAGAAAGATGAAAAGCCGAAAAAGAAAAAAGGAGCCGATCTCGCCGATCTCGACTTGAGTTCAAGAGTTTTGAATATTTTGGAAGATCAAGGGCTGACCGTCAAGGAGCTTTCCGAAATGGAGAAAGAAGACTTGATGGATATCGAAGGAATCGGTAAAAAAAGCGCCGAAGATATATTGAAAGTGATTAAGTAAAAATAGCATGTCCAAAGTAAAAGGAAAACGTAGATTCAGAAGAGACAAGGATCAAAAAAGAGCTTTGATGAGATCTCTTTCGCGTAATTTGATTATGAACGGAAGAATAAAGACCACCGAAGCGCGAGCAAAAGAGTTGAGAAGCTTTGTTGAGCCGTTAATAACGACGGCGAAAACCGATTCGGTCGTGTCGAGAAGAAAGATCGGTAAACATTTTGATAAAGAGGCAGTTAAAAAATTATTTAACGAGGTTGCTCCTGAATACAAGGATAGACCGGGAGGTTATACCCGAATAATAAAGATCGGTCCTCGTGACAGCGACGGAGCAAAAGAAGTTTTCATTGAATTAGTTTAAAACCATGGAAAGAGAAACACACACAATAGACGCCTCTCAAAGATCACCGGGAAGGATAGCGACTGAAATAGCTGTTCTTTTAAGGGGTAAAAATAAGCCCGAGTTCGAGCCACACAGGGATGTGGGAGACATAGTGGTGGTTGAGAATGTCGAAGAAATGAAGATTACGGGGAAAAAATTGGAACAAAAAAAGTATTATCGGCATAGCGGATATCCGGGAGGACTGAAAGAAGAGCCTCTCGAAGACTTGATGGAGAATGACCCCGCTGAAGTTTTAAGAAGAGCGGTTTTCGGGATGCTGCCCAAAAACAAATTGCGAAGTGAACAAATTAAGAGATTAAAGTTCAAGTAAGGTATGGCTAAAGAAAAACAAAAATACTGGGAAGGATTGGGTGGTCGAAAGACATCTTCGGCCAGAGTCCGCATATATCCCGAAAAAAAAGGTGATTTTATAATAAACGAAAAGAAACTCGAAGATTATTTTTCCGATTTTGAACATCGGAAGAAAGCCAAAGAAGCTCTTCAAGTGGTCGGAATGGAAGGAATCGAAGTCTCGGTTCTGGTTAAAGGAGGAGGAGTAAACTCACAAGCGGAAGCCGTCAGGCACGGAATCGCCAGAGCTTTGGAAGATTATGATGAAGAGCACAGAAAAAAATTAAAACCTCTGGGATATTTGACCAGAGACGCCAGAAAGAAAGAGAGAAAGAAGCCCGGAAAAAGAGGAGCCAGAAGATCTCCTCAGTGGAGAAAGAGATAGTTTCTCTATTATCTTTAACTGTTTGGACCGCCTTTGTGGGCGGTCTTTTGTTGTGCTCGGGTTGGGGTTTGAAAGAACCACCCCTCAAGAATTCCCAGCGGGAATTCGGGGGTTGTGCGCTCGGTGATTTGTTCGCTAAAGCGAAACCATGCCAAATCACCTCCACGAACTTCTTTCAACCCCAATCCCTCGCTTATGAAAAGGAAAACTCGTGCTGAAGTGCCTGTGAGAGCTCTCTCAAAGAGGGTATCTTCGCTTACGAAAAACTTTCATTTCGAGATCCGTTGATTTACGGATTTTGTTTGATATTTTAAGGGCGTTGTAATATAATACAAGACGAATATTTAGATTTTAAAAAAGTTTTGATTCAGAAAAATTGAAACTAAAAAAATGCCCGACAAGCTAATAATCAAGGGAGGAGAGAAGATAGACGGAACGATTAAAGTAAGAGGGTCAAAAAATGCGGCTACTCCGATGATTGCCGCTACTCTTTTGGCTGAAGAAGGAAAGTCAAAAATAAGCAATCTACCTTTAATTGCCGACGTTCACAAGATGATAAGGCTTATCGAAAGCGTCGGAGCAAAGGTTTCTTGGGAAGGTGAAAGAGAGATTACGGTTGACGCCACCGATCTCAATCCTGAAAATCTTGATCAGAAGTTGGTCGCACAGATGCGATCTTCCATTCTGGTAATAGGTCCTCTTTTGGCTCGTTTCGGAAAGCTTTCGATTCGTCATCCGGGAGGGTGTCTTATTGGAGCGCGCCCGATTGACACTCACTTGAACGGACTCAGAGATCTGGGTGTTGAAGTCAAAGTTGAAGAATTCGGAGCTACCGAAGCTTCCGCTTTGGCGGAGACCAAAAAAGCTCATATGTATCACTTGGAGGCAAAAAATTTAAAAGGTAAAGAGATAGTCTTGGATGAGTTTTCGGTAACCGGAACGGAAAATATACTTATGGCTTCCGCTCTGGCGGCCGGAGAGACGAAGATAAAGATCGCCGCCGTTGAGCCCCATGTTCAGAATTTAGCTGAATTTTTAACTAAAATGGGGTCCGATATAAAGCTTGACGGACCGAATAGCTGGAAGGTTAAAGGTGGGAAAAAGTTGAAAGGAGTTAATCACAGGGTGATTCCGGATTATCTTGAAGCGGGAACCTTTGTAATTATGGCCTTGGCCGCCAACGGAAACCTAAAAGTCAAAGCTGCCCCGATTGATCATCTGGACTTGTTGATTTCCAAGATGAAAAGGTGGGGTGCCAATATAAAAGTTTCCGGAAAAGACGAGATAGAGGTAAGGCCGACTGATAAGTTGGAGATAGATAATATTCAAGCGATGCCTTATCCGGGGATACCGACTGATCTTCAGTCACCGTTGGGAGTTTTGGCGACTCAAGCGGAAGGACTTACTCTTATTCATGATCCGATGTATGAAGGCAGGCTTAAGTATCTTGAAGAGTTAAATAAAATGGGAGCCGAAATAGTAATGTGTGATCCGCACAGAGCGATAATAAACGGACCGACAACGCTCCACGGAACCAAGCTCGATCCTCTCGATTTGAGATCGGGGGCGGCCTTGATAATCGCCGGAATAATAGCCGAAGGAACAACCATTATCAGAGATGTTTCACAAGCGGATCGTGGATATGAAGAAATAGAGAAAAGACTTCGTGAAGTAGGTGTAGATGTTAAAAGGATAAAAGATTAAAAAGCAGAAATATGTTTAAGAGGAAAATAGGAATAGATTTGGGAACCTGCAATTCGTTGGTTTTTATGCCCGGGAAGGATATCGTTTTAAACGAACCCTCGGTAGTTGCGGTCAGTGTTTCCGAAAATAGAATTTTGGCGGTCGGAAAAGAAGCCAAGGAGATGACCGGAAGAACGCCGGATACGATCAGAGTTTACAGACCGCTTAAAGACGGAGTTATCGCCGAGTACAGAATAACCGAATCGATGATCCGTTATTTTATTGAAAAAACTCCCGGCCTGAAGTTTATCAAACCGGAGTTGATGGTCGGAGTTCCGGCCGGGATAAGCTCTACAGAGAAAAGAGCGGTAACGGAAGCCGGCCTTTCCGCCGGCGCAAAGGCCGTTTACACCGTCCAAGAGCCGGTTTTGGCGGCCATCGGGGCGGGAATACCGATTGATTCCTGTTCGGGCCATATGATAGTTGATATCGGTGGAGGGACGACCGAAGTAGCGGTCATCTCACTGGGGGGTGTTGTCGTCGCCAAATCCTTACGTGTCGCCGGTGACAAGATGGACGAGGAGATCGCCGATTATATTAAAAATAAACACAATGTCGCCGTCGGAGAAAAAACGATAGAAGAGATAAAGGTAAAGATAGGAACGGCGATTGCGGAAAAGGAAGAAAAGGAGATAGAGATAAGAGGAAGAGATTTGATTTCCGGATTACCGAGAATGATAGTGGTCAGTTCCAATGAGGTGTCGGATTCGATCTCCGAACCGCTTCAAGAGATAGTCAGGGTGGTTAAAAAAGTGCTCAGAGAAACTCCGCCCGAACTTTCGGCCGATATAATGGACAAGGGGATGGTGATTTCCGGAGGAGGAGCGCTTATCAGAAATATTGACGTTTTAATTACCAAAGAGACCGGAGTCCCTTCTTTTGTAGCTGAAGATCCTTTACTTTGCGTCGCCAAAGGAACCGGAGTCGTTTTGGATAATTTGGATGCTTACAAAAGAAGTATAATGAGTAAAAGATGAATCTACTGGGGCATGGAAAACAGAAAGAGATATTGAAAAAGATAGCCGAATCGAATAATTTACCGCACAGCATGCTCTTTGTCGGCCCGGAAGGAGTCGGCAAGAAAAAAGCCGCCGTCGAGTTCGTTAAAACTTTAAACTGTAAAAAGGGGAACGCTTGTGGAGATTGTCCCACTTGCAAAGAGATAGAGAAAGGTAATTTTTCCGATTTTTTTCTTATCGAAGAGGATGATGAGATTACAATTGACAAGGTTAGAGAGTTGCAGAAAAGATTTTCTTTAACCGGAAGAAGAGACGGTTGCAAGGGGGCGATTATCGATAAAGCGCATCTTTTGAATCCTCAAGCTCAAGCCTCTCTTTTGAAAACCTTGGAAGAGCCGAAGGGTAGAGGGGTTATAATTCTTGTCAGCGAACATCCGAAGATGCTTCTCGATACAATTCTTTCACGAGTTTGGGAGCTTAAATTTTCTCCGGTCGATAAAGAGCTGATAATTGAAGATCTTCAAAAACGAGGAGCAAGCAAAAAAGAGGCTGATGATTTGGCTTCCCTTTCTTCATCGAGACCCGGTTTGGCGATAAAGCTTTTTGAAGAAGATGATTTTAGAAAGAGGTGGAAAGAAAAGGAGGAGGATTTGCAAAAATTGCAATCGCTTCCCTTATCGAAGAGGTTCGATTACGTAAAGAAGATGAGCCAAGATTCGGTTCAAGCTCGGGAAACTTTGAAGATTTGGATCTCCGCTTTAAGAAAAGAGATGATCTCATCCAAAGACAGAAAGAGAGTGAGTGACATAAGGATTAACTTGGAAGAGATGGAAGAGATTTTGTTAATTACTTCGAAAACAAACGTCAATCTGAAGTTGGCGCTCGAAAAAATAATAATAAATATATAAATATGATCTACAAAAAATACATTAAAGAGGCCAAGCCCGAATTCGAAAAAGCTTACGAGTATCTGCAAAAAGAGATGGATAAAATCAGAGCCGATAGAGCTACCCCTTCACTGGTTGAAGATATAGTTGTTGATTGTTTTGATCAAAAATTACCTTTGAAGCAGTTGGCGGCGATATCTTGCCCGGAAGAAAGACAGATTGTAATCGAGCCTTGGAACAAAGATTATTTGAAAAGCATCGTATCGGCTATTCAAAAGGCAAACAGTGAACTGAGCCCGATGCCTCAAGGAGGGATTGTCAGGGTCAGCTTACCTCCGATGACCAAAGAATACAGAGAAAAGTTGGTGAAAAAGATTTCCGAAATCAGAGAAGATGCTCGAGTTTCGGTTAAAAGAGCTCGAGAAGACGCCTGGAAAAAAATAAAGGATGCGGAAAAAGAAGGAGAGATAACCGAGGACGATAAGTTTCGAGGAAAAGAAGAGTTGCAGGGCTTGGTGGACGAATACAATAAAAAGATAGACGAGGCGGTTGAAAGTAAAAAGAAAAAGATCGGAGCATGAGCATAGCTATAGTGATAATAAGTTTGGTTCTGCTTATAACCCTTCATGAGTTGGGCCATTTTTACTTTGCAAAAAAATTCGACGTTAAAGTGTACGAATTCGGAATAGGGATTCCGCCGCGGGTGATAGGTAAAAAGATAGGAGAAACAATCTATTCGATAAATCTTTTACCTCTGGGTGGATTCGTTAGGATGATGGGTGAAGATGAGCGAGTCAAAGATGAACGGAGCTTTTCCGAAAAACCGATTTGGCAACGGGCGATAATACTTATTGCCGGAGTGGCCAGTTTTTGGCTGGTGGCCGTTTTGATTTTTGCTTTGGTTTCTTTCGGATGGGGGGTTTTGAGAGAGGCTCCGGACGGAACGAGAACCGACGATGCCTTTTTAATGGTCAATTGGATAGAAGTCGATTCCGAGTACCGTGATCAGATCGGTATACAGGATAGAATTATCGCTGTTGACGGAAATGAGGTCGAAGGAAGAGCGGAGTTTAACGAAGCGATGGGAGAAGGAGAGAGAATTTTGACTTTTTTGGGAACGGATGACAGCTTTGATCTTACCGTTGAAGACGGAAAAGAGTTTTTAAAGGATGTAGACGTTAGAAGAGTGGTCTCCGACAGAGGAAGCCCGCTTCAGTCATTACGGTTTGGAGTAAGTCAAACGGTAAACGTGACCAAGATGCAGGCAGCCGGAATAGGATTGATAATCAGGGGAGCGGTTACCGGAGAAGGAATTCCGGAAGGAATGGAATTCGGTGGCCCGGTAATGATCGGCAGCATGGCTACCGATGCCCTGGATCGAGGAGCCGGTGATTATCTGATGTTCGTCGGTATTATCGCCACCATATTGGCTTTCATGAACGTCTTACCGATTCCCGCTCTCGATGGAGGAAGACTCCTCTTTTTAGCTGTTGAAAAAGTTAAAGGATCTCCGATTCCCGCCAGGGTAGAGCAAACCGTAAATGCGATATTTTTCATTCTGCTGATCATGCTTATGATCGCGATAACCGCCAGAGATATTTATAACATCCTTTAGTTAGTTATGAGACAATCAAAATTATTCGCCAAAACGATAAAAGAAGCCCCCAAAGACGAGGAGGCGCGAAATGCTCAACTCTTGATAAGAGGTGGATTTATCAATAAAGAGATGGCCGGAGTCTACTCTCTTTTACCGCTGGGACTGAGAGTGATGAGAAAGATAGAAGAGGTAATTAGAAAAGAGATGAATGAGACTTTACGGGCCTCCGAAATTTATATGCCCGCTCTACATCCTTTGGAAAATTACAAAAAAACGGGCAGAGACAACATCGATGTTCTTTTCAGAACCGAATTGGCGACGGGAAGAGATCTAGTTTTGGGTCAATCCCATGAAGAAGTGGTGGTTCCTTTAATTAAAAACCATCTCTTTTCTTACAGAGATTTACCGATTTACGTTTATCAGATTCAAAACAAGTTTCGTAATGAATTGAGAGCCAAGTCGGGAGTTTTGCGAGGAAGAGAATTTTTAATGAAAGATCTTTATTCCTTTCATGCCGATGAAGAGGATTTTGAAGAGTATTACGAGCTATCGAAGAAAGCTTATAAAAATATTTTTGAAAAAGTCGGAATCGGAGAAGAAACCTTTATCACTTTTGCCGATGGAGGAAGTTTTTCCAAGTACTCTCATGAATTCCAGACGATAACCGAAGCGGGAGAGGATCTGATTTATCTTTGTAAAGAGTGCAAGGTGGCGATAAACGAAGAAATCATAGACGATCAAAAGGAGTGTCCTCAGTGCGGGAAGGGTAAAAAAGATTTGAGAAAAACGAAATCGATCGAGGTGGGAAATATCTTTCCCTTAAAAACTAAATTCAGTGACGCCTTCGATTTAACCTACACCGATGAAGACGGCGAAGAAAAACCGGTTATAATGGGTTGCTACGGAATAGGAGTCGGAAGACTTATGGGGGCCGTTTTGGAAGTTAAAAATGATGAAAACGGAATGATTTGGCCGGAAGAAATCGCTCCTTTTCAAGTTCACTTGATTCCGATCGGGAAAGAGGCCGAAAAAGAGGCCGATTTGATTTATGATAAAATTAGGGATAAGGTGGAGGTACTTTATGATGATCGTCAAGTCGGAACGGGCGAAAAGTTTGCCGATGCCGATTTGATCGGAATTCCTTATCGAGTAGTGGTGAGTAAAAAGACCCTGGAGGTGGATTCCGTGGAAATCAAAAAGAGAAGTGAAGAAAAAGAAGAATTAGTAAAAAAAGAAAAACTGCAAAGTTATGTTCAAAAAATTGGCTGAAAAATTCTCGATCGATATAGGAATAGACTTGGGAACCGCTAACTCCCTGGTTTATCTTAAAGATAAGGGAATAGTTATTTCTGAACCTTCGGTCGTGGCAATCAACAAGAAGACGGGTAAGATTTTAGCGATCGGAGAAGAGGCTCGGAGAATGGTCGGGAAGACTCCGGCTCATATCGTAGCAACCAGACCGCTCGTTTCGGGAGTAGTTTCCGATTTTGACGTTACCGAGCAGATGCTCAGATATTTTATAGAGAAAGCTTGTAGTGGCGCTTTTCCTTTGCGACCCAGACCCCGGTTGGTGGTCGGCATTCCTTGCGGAGTGACCGAGGTGGAGAAGAAGGCGGTTCGGGACGCCGGGAAAAATGCCGGAGCGGGAGAGGTATTTTTAATCGAAGAACCGATGGCGGCGGCGATAGGTGCTCGACTTCCGATTCAGGAACCGGGCGGTAATTTCGTTATCGATATCGGTGGAGGGACGACCGAAGTGGCGGTTATCTCGCTGGGAGGAGTGGTAATTTCCGAAAGTTTACGGGTTGCCGGAGATAAATTGAATCAGGACATAATTAATTTCGCTCAGCAAGAATACAAATTACTTATTGGAGAGAGGACCGCGGAAGATATCAAGATAAATGTCGGTTCGGCTTATCCACTCGACCAAAGAATCGAAACCACCATGCGTGGCAGAAATCTGGTTACCGGTCTGCCGGAAGAAGTGCTGGTCACCGACCAGGACATAAGAAAGGCTTTGTCCAAATCGGTGCGAGAGATAGTCGATACGATAAAAGCGACCGTTGAGGCGACTCCACCCGAACTTTTGGCCGATATTATGGAACAGGGAATTTACCTTCTCGGTGGAGGTGGTCTTTTGAGGGGTCTCGATGAACTCATCGCCGACGAAACGAAGGTAAAGACGAAGATCGGAGACGATCCGCTTACGGCCGTTGCTCGGGGAGCCGGCTTCGCCTTGGACCATCTCAATGAACTCTCCGATGTTCTGTTGGAAGTTGAAGATTTGGAACCACCAAAATAATATGAGTAAAAAAAATATAGATATCGAAAAAATAGCCGAACTGGCAAAGCTTGAGATCGACGACGAAAGAAAAGAGAAGATTGCCAAGGATCTATCCGATGTCTTGGCTTATGTCGACAAGCTTAAAGAAGTCGACACTTCAAAAGTCGATTATCATTCCAATTCACCTTTAAAAAACAGAGTTCGAGAGGATAAGGTTAAAGATACCCCGGAAAAGGAAAAGGAAAAGATGCGCAGCATGGGGAAGAGTAAGGATGATTATTTTCAGGTTGAGTCCATATAGGGGCGCTCGATATCCTCTTTTGAGAGATCACGCCTCGGATTGACCAGCGACAATCCGGGCCTTGCGCTCTCGGCGGTTCGCTTTCGGAAAACCGAAAGACCGTGCCGAACCGCCTCCGAGAGCTCTCTCAAAGAGAATATCTTCGCTTACGAAATGCGAAACCGTGCCGAAACTTCCCTGCCTGCCGGCAGGCAGGTTTCAACCCCAATCTCTCGCTTATGAAGTGAGAGCTTCTCGAAAAGAACATCTTCGCTTTAAATAAAACCTAAACAGCTAAAATTAATTTGATGAACCCGGAGAAATTGACAATAGACGACATACAATCGGCTTTAAAAGATAAAGAGACCACTTCGGTAAAGTTGACCGAAGAATATTTGAAATTGATAAGAGAAAAGGATAAAGATATTAAATCTCTTTTGGAGGTTACCGATGAATTGGCGCTTTCTCAAGCTAAAAAAGTGGATAATGAAAAGGATTTTAAGGATTTAACCGGTGTTCCGATAGTCATAAAAGATAATATTTTGGTTGAAGACGAAAGGGCCACCGGCGGGTCAAAGATTTTGGAACATTTCAGAGCTTCTCATGACGCGACGGTTATCAAAAAGATAAAAGAAGCCGGGGCGATTATAGTCGGTAAAGGGAATATGGACGAGTTCGCAATGGGAGGATCAACTGAGAATTCGGCCTTTTTTCCGACTAAAAATCCAGTTGATACCGACAAGGTTCCCGGAGGATCTTCGGGAGGTCCGGCGGCGGCGGTAGCCGCGGGCATGGCCCCGATCGCTCTCGGGTCGGATACCGGAGGATCGGTCAGACAACCGGCTTCCTTTTGTGGAATAGTCGGCTTTAAGCCGAGCTACGGAAGGGTTTCTCGATACGGAGTTATGGCGATGGCTTCCTCCTTGGATCAAGTCGGAACCTTTTCCAAAACGGTAAAGGATACGGCGACACTTTTTAATGTGATTAAAGGAAAAGACGAAAAGGACGCCACTTCGATAGAGATTGAAGAAAAGAAAGAAGAGGGTGGCTCAAAGATCGGAATTCCCAAAGAGTATTTTGTCGACGGAGTTGATGAAGAGGTAAAAAAGACGGTTCGTGAAGCGATCGAGAAGATAGAAAAAGAGGGTTTTGAAACGGTTGAGATCAGCCTTCCACACACCGAATACGCTCTGGCTTGTTATCAATTGGTGATGGCCTCGGAAGTTTCAGCTAACATGGCTCGTTATGACGGAATAAGATACGGATTGGAAACGGATCGCCCCGAAGCGAAAAGCATTGAAGAGGCTTACATTAAAAACAGAGGAAAGCTGGGAGAAGAAGTAAAAAGAAGAGTCATGCTCGGAACATTCGCCCTTTCGAGCGGTTACTATGACGCTTATTATATGCAGGCGGAGAAGGTGAGGTCATTAATCAGAAGTGATTTTGAAAAAGCGTTCGAGGACCTTGATCTGGTTTTAACCCCTACCAGCCCGATACTTCCCTTTAATTTGGGAGAGAAGGTTGACGATCCTCTTTCGATTTATCTGGCCGATATGTTCACCGTGACCGCCAATTTAGCGGAGCTTCCGGCGATATCGATTCCTTGTAAAACGAAAGGTCTTCCGGTCGGCCTTCAATTGATAGGTGACAAGTTCGAAGATGAAAAACTTTTGGATTTGGCCGAAAAAATAGAAAAAATAATTTAAATCCATGGAAGAAATAGTTGAAACACTACCCGAATCACCACTTCTCAATCCGCAGCAGTACGGTATATTTACGTTTGTGAAGTATCTTTTCATTCTCGCT
Organism: uncultured Candidatus Saccharibacteria bacterium; assembly: GCA_964573145.1. GTDB lineage: Bacteria > Patescibacteriota > Minisyncoccia > Minisyncoccales > PWPS01 > PWPS01. The sequence goes on along the minus strand of CAZNIM010000011.1, from coordinate 844 downwards.
TCGGTGGCTATGTCGGGAGCTATAGTCTATTTTTTATTTCGAACCAAGGCCTTGGAGGAATCCTACTTAAAGGATATTTCGGAGTTTACCAAAGTTTCTCCCTATCAAGACGTTAAGATAGCCAAAAATTGGGAAAAGCTCAAAGAAAAGATGGTCAGTGATGATTTGTCGGAAAGAAAATTGGCTATAATTGAGGCCGACGACATAGTTTTTAGTGTTTTGAACCAGATGGGATACGGAGGAGAGTCGATGAAAGAGAGTTTGGAGGCGGCCAGCTCGGAGATAGTTCCCAATAAGGAAGAGCTTTTAAAGACTCATAAGACGAGACGGGACATGGTTTATGACCCCAACTTCGAGCTCGATACTGAAAAAGCGGAAGAGATGATGAAGGTTTATGAAGAGACACTCACCGATTTACAGGTAATATAGGCGGGGGGTTGATTTTTTATTCATATATATTACAATAGAGTAGTGAAATCGCGGGGTGGTGGAATGGTACCATGCGAGGCCCATAACCTCGAGGTCCAGGTTCGAATCCTGGCCCCGCAACATTTTTTATTTTAAATTGAAGCCAGGGTAGCTCAGGCGGTTAGAGCGATGGACTCATAAGCCATAGGTCGTGGGTTCGATTCCCACCCCTGGCACCCTGGATCGGGGGGCGTAGATCAATTGGTTAGATCGCATCCCTGTCACGGATGAGGTTGCCGGTTCGAGTCCGGTCGTCCCCGCCCCATTTACTCCCGAGAGGGAGTTTTTATTTTTTGTAAAAAAAGATATAATCCGAAAAGATTTTTATTTTTTAATTGAAATATATGAAAAACAAGGGATTTACTCTCATAGAGCT